>NZ_JBEYEU010000005.1:0-392939 GCF_040634035.1 Micromonospora sp. NPDC007220
GAAGGTGATGATGTCGTCTTTGCCGTCGCCGTTGACGTCGCCGACTGCGGCGACTTCGTTGTGGGGGGCGAACCAGTCGTGCCATTTGGTGCTGGGGCTGAAGGTGGTGCCGGTGGAGAGTGAGACGTGGACGTCGGCGAGGGTGCCGTGGGTGAAGGTGACGATGTCGTCGCGGTTGTCGCCGTTGAAGTCTCCGGTGAGCAGGGTTTCGCCGTTGAGGCCGAAGAAGTCGTTCCATTTGTTGGAGGTGCCGGCGAAGTTGGTGCCGGTGGAGGTGGAGACGTAGACGTCGTTGAGGGTGCCCTGGGTGAAGGCGACGATGTCGTCGCGTCCGTCGCCGGTGAAGTCCGTGGGCGAACCCGCCAGATACCGGCCACCGGACCCGCCACCCGCGTTGACCAGGGAGATGTAGTGGTTCCAGTTCCAGTGCGGACCCGGGTCGGTGTGGTCGTTGCCCGGCAGCTCGTGGTGCCCCTTGATCGCGGTACGGTTCTTCGGCAGGCCGTACTTGTCGCAGAGATAGCGGGTCAGCGCGGCAGACGAGCGGTACATGGACTCGGTGAACCAGCTCGGGTTGTCGACGAAGCCCTCGTGCTCGATGCCCACCGAGTACGGGTTGGCCGACCGCGCGTGGTAGGCGGTGTCGCCCTCGCGCACCATCTGGGTGATCTCGCCGTTGCTCGACTTCACCACGTAGTGGGCGCTCACTCCCGCCGACGGGTTCTGGAACCAGCTCACCGTGCCGGCGTACGAGCCCTGGGTCACGTGCACCACGACAGTGGTGATCCGCGAGGAGCGACCCGCCGCGTAGTTGCCGCCGTACGCCGAGATCCACCGGGCCGGCGCGTACTCCGGCACTGCTGCGGCGAGGGCACCCGGTGCCGCCACCCCGGCGGGGGCGACGCGGGCGTACCGGCCGAGTTCCGGCTGCACCCGCTGGGGCGTGACCCGCGCGGAGGGCGCGGTGATGCCGGCCCGCAGGAGGTCGTAGACGTGGTCGGCGTACAGGCGGGCCGTCGCGTCGTCGGCGGCGTGCGCGTACCGCGCGACCACCGGGTACCAGGCGGAGATCCGGTCCCGGTCGGCGGCCGTGAGCCGCTCGGCGTCGGCGATGTCCCGCAGGAGGGCCGCGCCGCCCCTGATGTTGGCCGAGGTCACCGACTTCAGGGCGGCCACCGGTTGCCCGGTCAGTGCGGCCGCCCGTTCCAGCGTGCGCTGGCGGGGGTTGCTGACCAGGTGCATGACGCCGTAGCCGTTGGCCTGGCTGGGCTGCCCCTCGTGTCCGTCGAGCCGGGTCTCGCCGTAGCCGACGGCGACCAGCAGGTCCCTGGGTACGTCGAACTCGCCGGCCGCCCGCGTGAAGGCCGTGTCGAGCGGACCGGCGGGCCTGGCCGGCGCGGCGGCGGCCGGCGCGGCGGCGGCCGGCGCGACGGGGCTCAGCAGCGCCGCCGCGAGGACGACGGCGGCACCCCCGCGCCAGGAGAGTCTGTCGGGTCTCATGGTGGTCTCCCGTCCGCGGTTCACAGGGTGGTCTCGCCGTTCAGGCCGAAGAAGTCGTGCCACTTGGCGCTGGCGCCGAAGGTGGTGCCGGTGGAGAGCGCGACGTGGACGTCGTTGGTGGCGCCCTTGGTGAAGACGACGATGTCGTCCTTGCCGTCGCCGTTGACGTCGGCGAGGTAGGGGAACTCGCCGGCGAGGCAGAAGAAGTCGTGCCACTTGACGGTGGTGCCGGCGAACGAGGTGCCGGTGGAGGTGGCGGCGTAGACGTCGGCGTTGGTGTTGCAGGTGAAGGTGACGATGTCGTCGCGTCCGTCGCCGTTGATGTCGCCGACGCGGGGGAGTTCGGTGTCGACGGCGAAGAGGTCGTGCCACTTCTGGGGCGCGCCGAAGGCGCTGCCGGTGGAGAGGGCGACGATGACGTCGGAGGCGGTGTTGGGGCCCTGGGTGAAGGTGATGATGTCGTCGCGGCCGTCGCCGTTGACGTCGCCGAGGGCGGGGTACTCGCCGGCGATGGAGAAGTACTCGTGCCACTTCACGGCGGTGCCGGCGAACGAGGATCCGGTGGACAGCGCCACGTAGACGTCGCCGGCCGCGTTGTGGGTGAAGGCGACGATGTCGGCGCGGCCGTCGCCGTTGACGTCGCCGACCGCGCCGATCTCCGCGCCGGGGGCGAACCACTCGTGCCACTTCTGGCCGCCGCCGAAGCTGGTGCCGTTCGACAGCGCCACGTACACGTCGCCGGTGTTGCCGTGCGCGAAGGTGACGACGTCGTCGCGTCCGTCGCCGTCGACGTCGCCGGTCGAGGCGGTCTCGCCGCCGATGGAGAAGAAGTCGTTCCACTTCACCGAGGTCCCGGCGAAGCCCGCGCCCGTGGAGGTGCTGACGTAGACGTCGGCGAGCGCGTTCTGGGTGAAGCTGACGATGTCGTCGCGTCCGTCGCCGCTGACGTCGGTGGCGGATCCGCCGGCGATGGCGTGGGTCCGTGCCGCCTCGTCGAGCAGGGTCCGCGCCTTCGTCGCCACCTGGTCGTAGCGGTCGGGGAAGCCGGAGCGCTGCACGCACTGGGCGACCTGGCCGGCGCTGTAGCGGGGGTTGTTGCGGTCGCAGACGATCGCGCGGGTGACGTACTGGGTGGTGGCGTAGACCGGGTCCATGATCTGCTCCGGCGTGCCCCAGCCGTAGTCCCACCGTTGCTGGAACACCCCGAGCGAGGACTTGTCGCCGCACGGCAGGTTGTTCATGTGCGACTCGACCCAGCCGGCCTCGAACGCGGAGAGCATGACCTTGTCGTTGACGTTGTGGGCGCGGGCGACCCGGTAGACGATCACGCTGATCGCGGGGTCGTGGTTGGCGGGGATCGAGGTACAGGCCAGCGTGCCGATCGGGGCGTCGGCCTGCGCCGGCGCGGTCGCCACGACCGACGCCAGCGCGGTGCAGAGGCCGACCAGCAGGGCGAGGGGAGTACGTCTCACGATGCTCCTCTGAGGGGTGTCAGCGGTGCGGCGAGCGGTTCCGCCACGGAGGCGCGCTGCCGCCAGGAGGGCCGCCCGGGCTGACGGGTGCGTCGCCGCGTCGACACCTCCCCGTCGGTGGGAAATCGATTGCCGAGGAGTATCGCCAGGACCCCGACGGCTGTCAATGCGTCCTGGAATCTTCCTTCGGCAACTGAGCGGTGGCGGTAAAGTATTGACATCTCGCGATGCCCCCCGGTTAACTCCCGAGCAATCGATTTCTCGCGGCTCCGACGGTCATCCTGGAGGGACATCCATGAAGCCCCACCTCCGCCGCTGGCTGGCTCTGGCCGCGGCGCTGGCGACCATGATCCCCCCGGCGGCGGCGCACGCCGCCGAGCCCGCCCCGGTCCCGCGCGGTGTCGGGGCGCTCGCCGTCGTCGACGACAAGGGCCCGGTCGGCTGGGACGTCTACCGCCGCCTCGACCGGCTGCCCGAGCTGGCAGCCGGCAGCCGGACCCGGCAGTTCTCCAGCTTCGCCCGGGACGGCTCCAACGACGACGGCTTCGTCGGCACCTACTCGTGCCTTCGCCAGGCCGGCGGCTGCGTCATCGCCGAGGACCGCGGAGCCGGCGAGGTGCAGTCGATCTGGTTCACCCGCGACGACGGCAACGTCAGCGCCACCGGCTGGATCCGCGTCGAACTCGACGGCGTCACGGTGGTCGACACCAGCCTCCAGCGCCTCGTCGACGGTGGCCTCGGCCACCCGTTCGTGTTCCCGCTGGTCACCAACGCCGACCAGACCTCCGGCGGGGTCACCGTCAAGGTCCCCATGCCCTACCGCGAGTCCATGCGGATCACCACCCAGTCCAACCCGCTCTTCCACCACGTCACCTACCGCACGTTCGCCGACGCGGTCGGGGTGTCCACGTTCGACCCCACCGACCCCGCCACCGACGTGGTGGACAGGCTGCGCGCCGCCGGCCAACGCGACCCGAAGCCGAGCCAGCCCGGCGCGAGCACCAGGACCGCCCGGGTCGACGTCCCGGCGGGCGGGCAGGCGACACTCGCCACGCTCACCGGCCCCGCCGCGGTCACGGCGCTGCGGCTGCGGCTGCCCGACGCGGCGGCCACCGCCTCGACGCTGTCGGGCCTGCGGCTGCGGATCGCCTTCGACGGGCGCGCCACGGTCGACAGCCCGGTGGGCGAGTTCTTCGGCGCCGGACTCGGCGAGCGCTCCGTACGCTCGCTGATGTTCGCCATGGACTCCGCACCCGGCGGCTGGTACAGCGCCTGGTGGCCGATGCCCTTCCGCTCCACCGCGACGATCTCGGTCGCCAACACCACCGGCGCCCCCGTCGCCGGCGTCCAGGCGGAGGTGACCACCGCGCCGGGCACCGCCTGGACCGGCGCCCTCGCCCCCGACGGCGCCGCCGGCTACTTCACCACCCAGTCGCGCCGCGCGGAGACGGTCGGGGGCGGCGACTGGATCGTCGCCGACCAGGCCGGCCGGGGACGGTTCGTCGGCGTGTCCCAGACCGCCCGCGGCCACATCATCGGCGGCAACACCCGCAACTACCTGGAGGGCGACGAGCGCGTCCACGTCGACGGCTCGCCCACGCCGCAGATCTACGGCACCGGCACCGAGGACTTCTACGAGTCCGGTTGGTACTTCAACCGCGGCGAGTACAGCGGCGTCTTCACCGGCAACACCGCCCACCTGCTGCGCTCCGGCGGCTGTGCCGACGAGTGCGACGCCATGTACCGGCTGATGATCGGCGACGCGGTGCCCTACGCCACGGGGCTCCGTTTCGGCATCGAGCACGGCCCCGCCAACGACATGCCGGCGAACTACGCCTCGACCGCCTTCCTCTACACCCAGCCGACCGTGGCCCTGCGCCGCACCGACACGCTGGTCACCGGCGACGCCGCCAGCCGCGCCGGGCACGCCTACACCGACTCCGGGACCCAGTACCCGCTGACCGCCGCGTACGAGGGCGACGACGACAACGCTCCCGTCGCGGGCCAGGTGCGCGCCACGGGCGGCGCCGCCAGCTTCCGGCTCGCCGTGGACCCCGCCAACCAGGGCGTACGGCTGCGCCGGCACGGTGACCAGGCCGGCGCGTACCAACAGGTCGCCGTGTCGGTCGACGGCCGCCCGGCCGGCGTGTGGCGGCAACCGCTGGGCAACGACCGGCAGCGCTGGCTGGCCGACGAGTTCGTCCTCCCGCCCGCGCTGACCGCCGGCCGCGCGACGGTCACCGTCACCCTCACCCCGGCGGCCGGCGCACCGGCCTGGACGGCGGCCCGCTACGAGGCCGACAGCATGGTTCCCCCGTTCCTCGACGTCACCGCGCCGGGCGCGGTCACCGGGCTCGGCCTGGCCGGCGGTCGGGTGCACGCCCTCGGCCTGTCCTGGTCGGCGTCGCCGGACGACGTGGGCGTCGCCGGCTACCGGGTCTACGCCTCGCGCAATCCCAACGTCGCGACCACCCCCGCCAACCTGGTCGGCACGACCCGGACGACCACCTTCCGGCACGGCCCGCTGCCGGCCGGACAGACCCGCCACTACCGGGTCGTCGCGGTCGACGGCGCCGGCAACGCCTCCGCGCCCTCGGCCGAGGTGTCGGCCACCACCCGCACCCGCAACACCAGCGACGCCAACGGCGACCGCCGCGACGACGCCGTGGCGTTCACCCGGGGCGCCACCGCCGACGTGACCACGTCGGTGTCGGACGGCACCCGGTTCGTGCCGGACGGCCGGAGGTGGAACGACTTCTTCGCCGTCGGCGAGGAGCTCCCGTTCACCGGCGACGTCGACGGCGACGGTCGGGCCGACGTCATCACCTTCACCCGGGGCGACAGCGCCGACGTCTACGTGGGGCTCTCCACCGGCACGACGTACGCCGCCGGGGCCAAGTGGCACGACTTCTTCGCCACGGGTACGGAGATTCCCGCCGTCGGCGACGTCAACGGCGACGGGCGCACCGACATCATCACCTTCACCCGGGGCGCCGCCGCCGACGTGTACGTGGCGCTGTCGACCGGCAGCGGCTTCGGCCCCGGCGTCAAGTGGCACGACCACTTCGCGCTCGGCGACGAGCTGCCGGCGGTGGGCGACGTCGACGGCGACGGGCGCGACGACATCGTGACGTTCACCCGGGGCGCCACCGGCGACGTGTTCGTCTCCCGCTCCGACGGGACGCGGTTCGTCGAGGACGGCTGGAAGTGGCACGACTCGCTCGCGCTCGGCGACCAGCTGCCGGCGCTGGGCGACGTCGACGGCGACGGGCGTGACGACGTGGTGACGTTCACCCGGGGGACCACCGGCGACGTGTTCGTGGCGCTCTCCGACGGCACGCGCTTCGGCGCGCAGGCCGGCAGGTGGCACGACTGGTTCGCGGTGGGCGACGAACTGCCCGGCATCGGCGACTTCAACGGCGACGGAAGGGCGGACCTCGTGACGTACACGCGGGGAACCGGTGCGGACACGTACGTGGCGCTGTCGACCGGCGGCGGCTTCGGCCCGGGCGTCAGGTGGCACGACCAGTTCGCGCCCGGCACCGACCTGCCCCGCCCGAGCGTGTCGTGATGCGCGCGCCCCGGATGCTCGCGGTGCTCCTGCTCGGCGCCGCCCTGCTGGCCGTCCCGGCCACGCCGGCCGCCGCCGAGGACGTCGTACGGGCCGAGGCGGAGTCGCTGACGGTGCTCTCGTCGACCGCCCCGGTCGAGGCGCAGGCCAACTGCTGCGGGATCGCCTGGTCGGCGGGCCGCCAACTCTGGCTGCGTGCCGCCCGGGCGGGGGACTCGGTCACCGTGTCGCTGCCGCCGGTGCCGGCCGGGCAGTACGACATCGGCGCCGTGCTCACCCGCGCCGCCGACTACGGCACCCTGCGCTTCGCCGTCGACGGGGTGGCCGTCGGTCAGCTCTTCGACGGCTACGCCCCGACCGTGCGGCGCGTCGAGGCCGTACCGCTGGGATCGGCCTCGCTCACCGCCGGCAGCCACCGGCTGACGGTGACGGTGACCGGCCGCTCCGCCTCCTCGACGGGGTTCTTCGCGGGCCTGGACACGCTCACCCTGCGCCGCGTCGGCCCGCTGGCGGCGGTCACCACGACGGCGTACGAGACGGTGGCCGAGACGCCGGCGCGGGGGCCGCTGACCCGGGTCTACGACCCGGGCGTGGGGGAGCCGACAGCGTGGTACTACAACGACCACACGATCGTGCGCGACCAGCGGACCGGGCTGTGGCACGCCTTCGCCATCACCCACGCCGAGCCCGGCGCGCCGCAGGACGAGAAGAGCTTCGGCCACGCCACGGCGCCCACCCCCACCGGGCCGTGGACGAAGCGGCCACCGGCGTTGACGGCCGACCCGTCGAGGGGCGAACAGTGGATCTGGGCGCCCCACGTCGTCCACGACCAGGGCACCTACTACATGTTCTACGCGGCCGGCAGCCCCGACTACGCGAACTACCGGATGCACCTGGCCACCTCGACCGACCTGTCCACCTGGACCCGCAGCCCCGCCAACCCGCTGTTCAGCGACGGCTGGGAGGCGCGTGACCCGATGGTGACCCGGGTCGGTGACCGCTGGGTCATGTACTACACGGCGACCTCGAACCCGCAGGGCGGCAACCACGTGGTCGCGTACCGCACCAGCACCGACCTGCGGACGTGGAGCGGGCGTGGTGTGGCGTACGCGTCGCCGCACACCGGCCGGGCCGCCGGTCAGACGGAGTCGCCGTTCGTGGTGCGCCGGGGGGACTGGTGGTACCTCTTCGTCTGCTGCGACGGCACCGACTACGGCGCGGCGTACCGGCGCACCGCCGTCTACCGCAGCCGCGACCCCCTGCGCTTCGAGGGGGCGGAGAAGGTGACCGTACTCGACGCGCACGCCGCCGAGGTCGTGGTCGACGGGGAGAACTGGTACCTGAGCCACGCCGGCTGGGGCCAGGGCGGGCTGTGGCTCGCCCCGCTGACCTGGTCCACCCAGGTGGTCGCCCGCGGCTACCAGGTGAGCACCGGTTTCCTGCGCGCCGACGTGCGCACCTGGCCGCACACCCGGATCGCGTCCCTGGCGGTCGACCCGGCCGGCGCGGGGGCGTACCGGCCGGCGTTGGACTCGTCGCACCGGGGCACCGGTCCCTACCTGTCGGTCGGCCGCTTCGACGTCACGGACCGGGCGGGCCCGCCGGCAAGGGTGGACGTCTCCGCCGACGGTTCCCGGATCAACCTGGTCGGCATGCGGATGGGCGACGAGCCGGTCACCGCCGACTGGCTGCTGACCGTGGCGCCCCGCTGGACCGGGCCGGCGCTGCAGAGCGACGTCACCTGGTCGGTGACCGGCCAGACGACGGCGCCGGTGTGGGAGGTGGCGTTCAACGTCGACGGTGCCCTGCCGGCGGTCGGGGATCCCGCCGTGGCGGCCCGGCCGACGGGGGACGTGCCGGGGATGCCGACGTGGTCGATGACCTCCGGCGCGAATCTGTCCCTTGTGGCCGCCCACCGCTGGGCCTCGGCGTGGCGCGGCGACAACACCTGGTACGACGCCGGCCACGCGATGGCGGCCTGGCAGCCGCTGTGGCGCAACGGGGGCGCCGCGTGGCCGCCGGGGTCGTACCCGGGCGGGACGTGGCGGTTCGCCGCCAGCGGGGTGGGGCGGGACACCGCGTTCGCCGAGACCGTGCACGCGGCGGTCAACGCGGTGCCCTGAGGGGCCGCCGGTGCGGGTCGGGCGGCGGGGCGGCGGCCCGGCCCGCACCGGGGGCGTTGACATCACTTCGACGTCCGTCTATGTTGCCAGAAATCGATTTCCGATCTCCCCGGAGGCCCGCGTGAGCGACCAGGTGACCGTCGCCATGTCGGGCATCACCAAGCGCTTCGGCGGCGTCCACGCCCTGCGCGGCGTGGATCTCACCCTGCGCGCCGGCGAGGTCCACGCCCTGCTGGGGGAGAACGGGGCCGGGAAGTCGACCCTGATCAACATCCTGTCCGGCGTCGTCACCGACCACGGCGGGGAGATCTCGATCGGCGGCCAGCCCGTGCGCTTCGCCGGCCCGGCAGCCGCCCAGGCCGCCGGCATCGCCACGATCCACCAGGAACTCGACCTGGTGCCGGCGCTCTCCGTGGCCGAGAACCTGGTGCTCGGCCGGGAACCGCGCACCAGGCTGCGGACGCTCGACCGGCGGGCGATGGCCCGCGCCGCCCAGGACTGGCTGGGCCCGCTCGGCGCCCGGATCGATCCGCGCCGGCCCGTCGGTTCGCTGCGCGTCGGCGAGCAGCAGCTCGTCGAGATCGCCAAGGCGCTCTCCCTCGACGCCCGCGTCCTCGTCATGGACGAACCGACCGCCGCGCTCGCCGACGCCGAGGTGCGGCGGCTGATGTCCACCATCCGCGCGCTGCGCGAGCGCGGCGTGGCCGTCGTCTACATCTCCCATCGCCTCGAGGAGATCGAGCACATCGCCGACCGGGCCACCGTCCTGCGCAACGGCGAGGTGGCCGGCACGCTGCGCCCGGACCGCGCCGACCGGCAGCGGATCATCACGCTGATGGTCGGCCGCCCCGCCGAGGCGCTGTTCAGCACGGGATCCGCCGGGCCCGCCCGCCCCGCGGGGCCCCCGGTGCTGGAGGTCGACGACCTCGCCGTACGGCCCCGGGGCACCCGGCCCGGACGCTGCGAACCCGCCGGCGTCAGCCTGACCGTGCGCGCCGGGGAGATCGTCGGCCTGGCCGGCCTGATGGGGGCGGGCCGCACCGAACTGCTGGAGACCCTGTACGGCGCCGGCCCGCCCGGTCGCCGCAGCGGCCAGATCCGGCTGGCCGGCCGCCCGTACGCCCCGCGCGGCCCCCGCGCCGCCCTGCGCGCCGGCGTCGGCTTCGTGCCGGAGGACCGCCGCCGCTCCGCCCTGGTGCTCGAGCACCCCGTCGGCCGCAGCATCGTCCTGGCCGCCCTGCGCCGGGTCAGCACCGCCGGGGTCGTCCGCGCCGGACGCGAGCGGGACGCGGTACGCCAGCAGGTCGCCGCCCTGGCGATCAAGACGTCGTCCGCGGCCGCGCCGGTCGGCTCGCTCTCCGGCGGCAACCAGCAGAAGGTCGTCTTCGCCCGGCACCTGCTCACCCGCCCCCGCCTGCTGCTGCTCGACGAGCCGACCCGGGGCGTCGACGTCGGCGCCAAGGCGGAGATCTACCGGCTGCTGCGCCGGCTCGCCGACGACGGGATGGGCATCCTGCTCGCCTCGTCGGAGCTGCCCGAGCTGACCGGCGTCTGCGACCGGATCGTGGTCCTGCGGCGCGGACGGGCCGTCGCGGAACTCGCGGCCGACGGGTGCACCGGCGAGGACATCCTGACCGCGGCCATGGGCGGCACGGCCGCCGGAGGGGACGACCGATGACCCACCTGCGCGCACCGGACAAGGGGCCCGGCACGCCACTGGCGCCGGCCGGCGGCGACCCGGCGGCCGGCGCCGGCCGGTGGCGTTGGGCCGGCGGCCGGGGCGACCTCGTCGAGCGGCTCTTCGCCGTGCAGAGCCTCTTCGCGCTGCTGCTGGTGTTCGTGCTGGCCATCGCCGTCTCGCCCCGCCGCGACGGTGAGATCCTCTTCCTCTCCACGGAGAACCTCGGCAACATCGTCCGCGCGGTGTCCGAGATCGGGATCATCGCCATCGGCATGACGTTCGTCGTCCTGCTCGGCGGCATCGACCTCTCCGTCGGCGCCATCCTCGGCCTCTCCGCCGTCGGCACCGCGACGCTGATGGTCGACTCCGGGCTCGGCATCCTGCCCGCCGTCACCGTCGTGCTGCTGATCGGCGCCCTCTTCGGCGCGTTGCAGGGCTACGCGACAGCCCGGCTCGGCATCCAGTCGTTCATCGTCACCCTCGCGGGACTCCAGGTCGCGCGCGGCCTCGCCCGGATCTGGTCGGGCGGGCTCGGCATCCCGATCGCCTACGGCGACGGCCCGCAGGAGGCGCCCCCCGCGTTCGAGATCCTCAACGGCACGATCAACGGGGTGCTGCCCGTCCCGGCCGTGCTGTTCATCGGCATCGGGGTGGCCGCGATCGTCGTGCTGCGCAAGACCGCGTTCGCCCGCCACGTCTACGCCATCGGCGGCAACGAGAAGGCCGCCCGCCTCTCGGGCGTGCCCGTGCTGCGGGTCAAGGTCGCGGTCTTCGCGATCGCGGGCCTGCTCGCCGCAGTCGCCGGGATCATCCACGCCGGACAGCTCAACCAGGGCAGCCCCAACGACGGCGCCGGCTACGAACTCGACGCCATCGCCGCCGTGGTCATCGGCGGCACCAGCCTCGCCGGGGGCACCGGCTCGATGGGCGGCACCCTCGCCGGGGCGCTGCTGCTCGGCATCCTCAACAACATCCTCGCGCTCAACAACATCGACGCCAACGTGCAGCTACTGATCAAAGGGCTGGTGATCGTGGCCGCCGCCGGGCTGCAGAAGCTCCGCCGCAGCATCGTCTGAACCGCCACCGAACAAGGAGCGTCATCATGCGCACCCGTACCGTCCTTCTCGCGCTGCTGTGCACCGGCGCGCTCGTCACCTCCACCGCGTGCAGCGTGGAGAAGCCGTCCGACGGCGGCGACGCCACGGCCGCGAAGTGCGGCGCCGGCAAGGACTTCCTCATCGGCATGTCGCAGGCCAACAACGCCGAGCCCTACCGGCAGGTCATGAACAACGACGTGCAGACGGCGGCGAAGTCCGTCCCCGGGTTCACCGTGGTGGTCGCCGACGCGGCGCAGGACAACAGCAAGCAGGTCGCCGACGTGGAGAACTTCCTCACCCAGAAGATCGACCTGCTGGTCATCTCGCCGAACGAGGCCAAGCCGCTGACCGCGGTGGTGCGCAAGGCGTACGACCGGGGGGTCCCGGTGATCGTGCTCGACCGCAAGGTGGAGGGCGAGGCGTACACGGCCTTCATCGGCGGGGACAACGTCGCCATCGGCAGGGCGGCCGGCGAGTTCTACGCCACCACGCTGCTGCCCGCCGGCGGCAAGGTCATCGAGATCGCCGGGCTGCCCGGCTCCACGCCGGCGGCCGAACGCGCCCAGGGCTTCCGGGAGGGCATCGCGGCCAACCCGAAGATCGAGGTCGTCGCCTCCCAGCCGGGGGACTGGCTGCGGGAGAAGGGCCAGTCGGTGGCCGACGCGCTGCTCAAGGCCCACCCCGACGCCGCCGCCGTGTACGCCCACAACGACCCGATGGCCGAGGGCGCGTACCTGGCCGCGAAGGCGGCCGGGCTGCACACGAAGGTGAAGTTCACCGGCATCGACGCCCTGCCGGTGCCGTCGGGCGGGATCAAGGCCGTCGAGCAGGGCCGGCTGGCGGCGACCTTCCAGTACGCCACGGGTGGCCGGGAGGCCGTCGACCTGGCCCGCCGGATCCTGGTCGACTGCGCCGAGGACGTTCCGCGTACCACCACCCTCGACACGATGCGCGTCACGAAGGAGAACGCCGCCGAGACGTACGCGAAGCTCGGTGGCGTCGCCTGACCGCCGGGCCGGCGCGGCCCGGCGGGCCACGACCCGGACCTGGAAGAGCGGAGGAGACCTGGCATGACGGTGGCCGCGGTGCTCGGGGTCGACATCGGCACGTCCAGCAGCAAGGGCGTCCTCGTCGACCTGGCCGGGCGCGTGCTGCGCTCCCGCGTCCGGGAGCACCGGGTGGACCGGCCGCGACCCGGCTGGGTGGAGATGGACGGCCGCGTCTGGTGGGACGAGTTCGTCGCCCTCACCCGTGAGCTGTTGGCCCCCGGCGACGTCCACGTGGTGTCGGTCGGGGTCAGCGGGATGGGGCCGTGCGTGCTGCTCACCGACGCCGCCGGCACGCCCCTGCGCCCGGCCGTCCTCTACGGCGTCGACACCCGGTCCACGCCGCAGATCGCCCGGCTGACCGAGCGCTTCGGCGCGGACGAGATCCTGCGCCGGTGTGGCTCGACGCTGTCGACCCAGGCGGCGGGGGCGAAGGTCGCCTGGGTCGCCGACGCCGAGCCGGAGCTGTTCGCCCGGGCCCGGCGGCTGTTCATGCCGAGCTCCTGGCTGGTCTGGCAGCTGACCGGCCGGTACCTGCTCGACCAGCACTCGGCCAGCCAGTGCACGCCGCTGTACGACAGCGCGGCGCAGACCTGGTACCGCCCCTGGGCCGACGAGATCGCCCCGGGGCTGGAGCTGCCCGAGCTGCGGTGGCCCGGCGACGTGGCGGGTGCGGTCACCGCCGGGGCCGCCGCGACCACCGGGCTGCCGCCGGGCACCCCGGTCGTGACCGGGACGATCGACGCCTGGTCGGAGGCGGTCAGCGTGGGCGCCCAGGGCGTCGGCGACCTGATGCTCATGTACGGCACCACGATGTTCCTCGTGCACACGGTGCCGCACCCGCTGACCAGCCCGGCGCTGTGGGGCACGGTCGGCGCGCTGCCGGGCACCCGCAACCTGGCCGGCGGCATGGCGACCTCCGGGGCGATCACCGGATGGCTGCGGGAGCTGTTCGACGCCGCCGACTACCCCGAGCTGCTGCGCCTGGCCGAGCGCTCCGGGCCGGGCGCGCGTGGCCTGCTCATGCTGCCGTTCTTCGCCGGCGAGCGGACCCCCATCCTCGATCCCGACGCCCGGGGCGTCATCGCCGGCCTGACGCTCTCCCACGGGCGCGGCGACATCTACCGGGCGGCGCTGGAGGCGACCGGGCTGGCCGTGCGCCACAACATCGAGACCATCGAGGCGGCCGGCGGCGACATCCGCCGCGTCGTGGCGGTGGGCGGCGGCACCCGGGGCGACCTCTGGACGCAGATCGTCTCGGACGTCACCGGCCGGGCACAGCACATCCCGTCGGTCACCATCGGCGCGAGCTACGGCGCCGCGTTCCTCGCCGCCGGCGCGGTGCAGCGGGTCGACATCCACCGGTGGAACCCGATCCGGGAGGTCCGGGAGCCGCGCCCGGCGCTCGCCGCCGACTACGCGGAGCTGTACGGGCTCTACCGGCAGCTCTACGCCGGCTCGAAATCCGTCGCCCACGTGTTGGCCGCCCGGCAGACGCGCCTCGCGACCCCGCCCCAGCCAGGTACCGACGAGCCAGTGGAGGAAGTCAACCCGTGAGCAACTACACCATGCCGGTGCTGGTCGACCCGCCGGCCGCCGCCCCCCGGACGGTCTACACGGTCGCCAGCGGCGACCTG
This sequence comes from Micromonospora sp. NPDC007220, assembly GCF_040634035.1. NCBI lineage: Bacteria > Bacillati > Actinomycetota > Actinomycetes > Micromonosporales > Micromonosporaceae > Micromonospora > Micromonospora sp. NPDC007220. The sequence goes on from NZ_JBEYEU010000005.1 coordinate 14,128, forward strand.
CGGCCGGCCGCGAACGTCACCGGTTGGCCGACCCAGCAACGCCTGGAGGCGGACCTCGCCGACGCGGTGACCGCCCTGGGCTGGCAGACCCGGCGGGCCCATCCGGTGGACGCCGGCGCGGGCCACGGCTTCATCGACAGCCAGCGCGCCGGCATCGAGGTCTTCCAGGGGATCCCGGTCGACGCCCCGCTCGTCGTCGTGGAGGCGGTGTGGCAGTACAGCCACCACGTGCTGGCCGGGCTGCGTGCCCACCGCGGCCCGATCCTGCTCGTGGCGAACTGGAGCGGGGAGTTCCCCGGCCTGGTCGGCCTGCTGAACCTCGCCGGCAGCCTCACCAAGGCGGGCGTGCGGTACTCGGCGCTGTGGAGCGAGGACTTCACCGACGAGTGGGCGCGCGACGGGCTGAAGGCCTGGCTGGAGACCGGCGAGGTGGTCCACGACGAGAGCCACGTGCGGGACCTGCCGCCGTTGCCGCCCGATCCCGAGGTCGCGCTCGGCGTGGCGCTGGCCCGCCAGTTGCGACGCCGGCCGGCCGTCGTCGGCGTCTTCGACGAGGGCTGCATGGGCATGTACAACGCGATCATCGACGACGAGCTGCTCAACCCGCTCGGCGTCTACAAGGAGCGGCTGTCGCAGAGCGCGCTGGTGGCGGAGATGTCGCGGGTGAGCGACGAGGAGGCGCACGCGGTGCGGGCCTGGCTCGACGCCGCCGGGATGACCTTCCACACCGGCACGGACGAGGCCACCGAACTGACCGACGCCCAACTGCACAGCCAGTTCAAGATGTACGTCGCCGCGCTGCGCATCGCCGACGACTTCGGCCTGGACGCGGTCGGCATCCAGTACCAGCAGGGGCTCAAGGACACGGTGCCGGCGAGCGACCTGGCCGAGGGGCTGCTCAACGACGTGTCCCGGCCGCCGGTCACCAGCCGGGACGGCACACGCGAGCTCTACGCGGGACAGGCCCTGCCGCACTTCAACGAGGTCGACGAGGGCGTCGCGGTGGACTCGCTGGTCACCAACCGGATCTGGACCGCAATGGGGATGGACCCGGCCACCACCCTGCACGACATCCGCTGGGGGGAGTCGTACGGGACGGACTTCGTCTGGGTGTTCGAGATCTCCGGCTCGGTGCCCGCGTCCCACAACGGCGGCTACGACCGGTCGTACAGCATGCGGCAGCCGCCGATGTACTTCCCGCTGGGCGGCGGCACCCTCAGCGGCGTCTCCCGGCCGGGCGAGATCGTCTGGTCGCGGATCTTCATCATGGACGGGGTGCTGCACGCCGACCTGGGCCGGGGCACCGTGGTCGAGCTGCCGGCCGCCGAGACGCGGCGTCGGCTGCGGGCCACCACCCCGCAGTGGCCGATCATGCACGCCGTGCTGCACGGCGTGGGCCGCGACCAGTTGATGGCCCGGCACAAGGCCAACCACGTCAACGTGGTCTACGCCGACGACGCCGACGCCGCCGACCGTGCCCTGCGGGTCAAGGCCGCGATGCTCGACGCGTTGGGGGTGCGGGTGCACCTGTGCGGCGACGTGGCGCTATGACCCGTCCGGGTGGCCCGCCGCCGGCTCACCGGGCCCGGGCGGGCCCACCCGCGCCGGAGGCGGGCTGTCCGTCGGGCGGGGGCAGGGACCGGACCGAACTCTCGCGGACCCGCAGGGTCGTGCGCAGGGTGACGGTCGAGGACGCCTTCGCGGGGTTGGCGATCCGCTCGGTGAGCAGCGACGCCGCGGCCCGCCCCAGGTCGTACGTGGGCTGCGCGACGGTGCTCAGCGAGGGCCGCACCAGGTGGGCCCAGGGGATGTCGTCGAACCCGACCACGCCGCACCGGGTGGGCACGGCGACGCCCCTGTCGACCAGGCACTCCACCGCGCCCACCGTCATCAGGTTGTTGGTGACGAAGACCGCGTCCGGCGGCTCGGCGGCGTTCAGCAGGGACGCCATGGCCTGGTAGCCGCCGTCCTCCCGGAAGTCGGCGTACCGGACCAGGTCCTCCGGCACGCTCCGGCCGGCCGCGCGAAGGGCCTGCTGGTATCCGCGTAACCGCTGGACGGCGGTGGAGATCCGCCGCGGTCCCGTGACGCAGGCGATCCGGCGGTAGCCGCTGTCGATCAGGTGGGCGGTGGCCGTCTCGGCGCCGTGGACGTTGTCCACGAGCACGGTGTCCACGGCCACCCCGTGCGGCTGCCGGTCGATGGCCACGACCGGCATCCCGGCCTCGGTGAGCCGGTTGATCAGGGCCGGTCGTCCCGACGGCGAGATGATCACGCCGGCCATCCGCTCGGCCAGGGCCGCCGTCACGTAGCGGGTCTCCTTCTCGGGATCCTCGTCGCCGTTGCACAGGACCACGGAGAAGCCCGCCTCCTGCGCCACGTCCTCGATGCCGCGCACCAGCGAGGTGAAGAACGGGTTGCCGATGTCGGAGATGATCACCGCCCAGAGACTGGTGCGTTGCCGGCGCAGGCTGCGGGCCACCGCGTTGGGCCGGTAGTCCAGGTCGAGCACCACCTGGCGTACCCGCGCGGCCAGGTCCGGATCCACCGACGAGTGCCCGTTGAGCACCCGGGACACCGTCGACGCCGAGACCTCGGCCACCCGGGCCACGTCGTAGATGGTCGTCATGCGGTCGTCCCCTGTCGGTGTCTCGCGCCCGGTCCCGCACCGGACCCCCCGGATGCGACCGCACGAGCACCACCGTCCGTTGCGGCCCGCCGCCCGAGAGTGGTCGGCCCTGAGATCCTATATGGCAGGGAATCGATTTCTTCTGCGCGTCGTGGCCGCGCCCCGCGACGCAGCGTCGTCCGCCTGCCGCGTACGGCGCTGCGCCACACCGGCCGGCGGCGCGCGCACCGCCGGCCGGTCCGGTCGCCGGGGGCGGGAGGCCACCCAGTGACCGGACCTGGACGCAGCGGTGGTGTCGACGCCGCCTCGGCGGTGTCGGCGTCAGCCGCAGGAGGCGGCGCGGCAGGTCACCTCGATCTCGTAGAGCCGGGCCTGCCGGTCCCGGCTGGCGAGGACGTCGAGGCGCACGGCGGTCGCGCGGACCGGCGTGAAGGTGTGCGTGGTGACCTGGGTCGTGTTCCCGGTGACCTCGTCGAGCACCCGCCAGGTGCCGTCGACCAGGCCGGAGATCCGGTACGACGTCAGCTCGTACCCGCCGTACTGGTGCAGCCGCACGGTGTCGACCAGTTCCGCACCGGCGAAGTCGACCCGCAGCCAGTGGCTGTCGGCCGGGTCGGTGATCCAGCGGCTACCGGAGCTGACCCGGTTGCCGTCGATCACGTGCGCCGGCACGTACTGCCGCCACCAGCCCGACGCGCTGGCCTTCGCGCCCTCGGCGGCCAGTGCCACGTTGCGCCACACCGCACCGACGGTCGTGGTGGCGCTCGCGGTGAACTGTCGGGGCTGGTCCGGCAGTACGCCGTGCGCGGCGTCGACCCTGACGGTGGCGCTCTGCTCGGCCGCGAGCCCGCGTACCCCCACGGTCAACGGAACCTCCACCACCGCGAACGGCGCGAGGCGCACCTCGGTCGGCGCCAGGGCCACCCACCCCTCAGGTACGACGGCGCTGAGCTGTGCCGTCACCGGCGTGCCGACGTCGTTGCGGAGCACCGCGGTGATCCGGGTGTCCACGTCCGAGTCCGGCCGGACCGTGGTGCGCAGGGGCAGGGCCGAGACGGTGAGCAGCGCACCGCGATCGGTGGGGGCCGTGCTCAGGGCGAGCGTGGGGAAGGCCTCCAGCTCCTGGTAGCGCGACCAGGCCAGCGTCATCTGCCAGGACGTCAGCCGGTGCACGACCGCCGTCACCTCGTGCCGGCCGTCGTTGCCGGCGCGGAGGGGGGTGCCGGCGAACTCGTCGGCGAAGAGCTGGTCGGCCAGCGCCCTGGTCCGCTGCACCGCGAGCTGGTTGGCGCCCTCGAACACCTTCGTCATGTACTGCGGATCGTCGCCGTTGTCCCGGGCGTACGCCTGGACCTGGCTGAGCACCTGGTTGCGGTAGACGTCGGTGTGGGCCAGCTCCTGCAGCGTCAACTCGACGTGCGCGGCGGCGGCGTTCAGCAGGATGGCCTGGCGCGCCTGCTGGAAGGGGATCCCCTTCGACCGGCCCGGGAAATTGGGCAGGCGTCCGGTCCGGCTCGCCTGCAACAGCGCCGCGCGGACCACCGACTGGGAGATCGACAGACCGATGTTCCAGCCGGACCAGCCGGCGAGCTCCCCGAACCGGATCCGGGGGGCGAGCAGCGACCGCAGCTCGGCATCCACCTTGCCGGCCAGCGCGTCGTCGCCGACCGCGACGAGCCGGCCCCGGGCCACCGCGTCGTGGATCCGGTCGGCGAAGGGCTCCAGGTTTCCGCCCCCGGCGGTGTTCGCCATCAGCAGGATGTCGGCGTCGGGACCGTCCGAGGGACGGGCGCCGAGGGTACGCACGTACTCGTCGACCAGGGTGGCGTAGGGGACGTCCTGGTAGGGCGCCACCCACTGCTCGCCCGGGGTGCGGGACCACTCGACGTCGACCGTCGGGGCGGCGCCGAGCCGTTCGGTGACGTGCTTGGCGACCAGCAGCGCGCCGAGGATGTCGGCGCCCGGGTAGATCCTGACCCGGTCCTGGACCCCGAGCTGGGCCGTGAGCGCGGCCAGGCCCGCCTTTTCCAGGCGGTGCGGGCCGTGCTCGGTGGCGTCGTCCTGGCCGAGGATCAGGTAGTCGATGGTGCCCTTGGCGACCCGTTCGATCATGTCCCGGTTGATCTGGTGGTCCCGGGCCCGGGCACAGAGGAAGTCCGACTTGATCTCCTCGGGGATCTCGCTGGCGACCTGCTCGTACTCGGCCCGGCGCTCCTCCTGCCCGAGGTTCTCCACCTGGTCCATCAGGACGGCCCAGCGGCGGATGGGACCGGAGTGGATGCCCGGGTAGCTGCTGGTCGGCTCGATGGTGAGGCGCATGATCACGTCGAACGCGTACAGCGGCTTGTCGGGGTTGCTCCGCTTCACCTCGTCCAGCACGGCGAGCCGCCGCCGGGCGTCGGCCAGGCTGGTCTGGCAGGTCCGGGAGGCGACCAGGCCGCCGTAGGCGAGCATCGGGGCCGCGACGACCGAGCCGTCCGCGTCGGCGGCGGCCTTGCGCCACCAGGCGCCGACCGCGTCGGCCTGGCCGTAGGTGAAGTACTCGCCGAGCAGGTCCTTCGGGGGTGTGAGCGCCTCGTGTCCGCCGGCCTCGGCGACCGCGACGGGCGTGTGCGCGGTGAACGGCCGGTCGTCCAGCGGTACGACGGCGAGCCGGCCCAGGTTGGCCGGCGGCGCGGCGGCTGCGGCAGGGGTCCCCGCCGGGGCGACCGCGAAGGTGAGGGCCACCGCGGCGGCGGCGATCACGCTGAGGGTTCGAGGTGTCAGTCGTCTGGTGCGACGCATCGGTTCACTTTCGTCATGGTGGTGGACGAGGTCATCGGGGATCGGTGGCGCGGTCACGGGTGCCGGCGTACCCGACGGCCTTGAGGATGCCGAGGCCGTTGTGGGCGACCGGGAGGGTGCCCCGGGTGCCCTTGCACAGGTGTTCGGTCGTGTCGCTGTCACCGTCGAGGTCGTCGGCGTCGCGGGTGGGCAGGAACATCGCGGCCAGCGAACGGTCGAGCAGGGCGTAGAGCGCGTCCTGCCGGTCGGCCTGCTGCAACCGTTGGTAGCCGGCGGCGAACTTGGCCGGCACCAGCTCCTCGCGCAGCTCGGCGAGGATGCCGAAGCCGACGATGTCGTAGTACTTCGCCTCGGCGTTCTCATTGGGCGGGGTGAGGCGGAAGAAGCCACCGAAGGACAGGTGCGGGTCGTAGTCGCGGGCGTCACCCGTCGGCGTCGCACCCTGGTTGTCCGGTGGGTAGTACGGGTCCACGGCCCCGGACGCGGTGTCGTCGACGCAGTCGAGCGGGTCGCTGGCCGAGGCGGTGTGCCAGCCCGGGAGGCTGGTGTACGTGGTGTAGAGGGTCGTCACGGCGGCAGCCGCGGAACTGGCGCCGTTGAGCTGGCGTTCGTGGTCGTAGAGTCCGGCCAGCCCGTACTCGATCATGTCGGTGCCCAGGGTCCCGCCGGCGATCCGGCCGTCGGTGTAGGTGCAGGAGCCCTTGCGGTGCCACCGGTTGTCGCGGCAGTCCGCGCGGTACGCGCTCTGCGCCACCACGCGGTTCTGGCTGGTGGCGGGGGAGTCGAAGTCGAAGGTGTACCAGTCCGCGCCGAGCTGTAGTCCCGTGGTGAGGAACTGCCGGGCGGTGGCGGCCGACTGGCCGTACCGGTTGTCCGGCGGCGCGACGGCCGTCTGCAACCGCTGCATGAACGCGATCGCGGTGAGGTTCCAGGTGGAGATCGTCGAGTAGAGGTTGCTCCAGCTGGAGATCTGGTCGACGTAGCCGCCCGGCGGGGTGGTGGGCTGGCCGAGTGCGTCGACGAACGGATGCACGCCGTAGGTCAGGTAGTAGGCGCGTGGGTCCTGCATCCGGAGCAGGAACTCGCCGATGCCGACGGCCGCGTCGAGGTACCCGGCGGTGCCGGTCGCCTGGTGGGCGGCCAGCAGCGCCTCTCCGCACGCCGCGTTGCCGAACGAGGTGAAGTAGCGGAGCTGGCCGTCCGGGGTGCTCGCCACCGCGTCGTCGAAGATCTTCGGCGCGTTCGGGTCCTTGGCGAGCCGGTGGGCGAGCACCGCGCCGGCGAACTCGTCGACGAGCCCGGTCTCCACGCTCGACAGGGACCGCTGCTCGTACGCCGCCCGCTGGTCGAGGTAGACCGAGATGAACTGGAGCGAGGTGCAGGCGGCGGTGCTCTGCCGCGGCCCGCCGATCGTGCACGGGCTCGCCGTGGTGCAGGTCTTGCCGGCGATCGCCAGCTGGTCGCCGTGGACGTGTTCGATGTCCCGGCGCAACCCGTTGCGGACCCCGTCGTGTGAGGCCACCAGCCAGTCGAAGTAGCTGTCGACGAGCGGGACCGGGGTGGCGGCGACGGCCGGGGCGGTCGGGACCGGCGTCGCGGCGGCGACGACGAGCGCGGCCAGCAGCGCGGCCGCCCGCGCCCTCACCGTCGTCCCCGATCCGGGGTCAGGACGATCCGGGGCTCGGCGGCGATCTCGCCGGTGCGGTTCCAGGGCAGGTAGAGGTGCCAGGCGTCGAGCCGGTCCACGCGGGCGGTCACCGGCGCCCGTCCGTCGCTGCCGAGGGCGAGCGTGGCCCCGGCGAACTCGTCGGCGAACAGCTTCTCCGCGTGCGGGACGGTGTTGTCGACCGCATAGGCGTTGATCTCGGCGAAGTGGGTGGCGATGTTCTGCGGGTCCGGCTCACCCAGCGCGGACGCGTAGGCGGTGGTGGCGGTGCGGACGTTCGAGGCGCGGTACGAGTCGGTCTGCACCAGTTCCGAGATGGACAACTCGATGGTGGCTCGGGCCGCGTCGTGCAGGAGTGCCCGCCGGGCGGCCAGGACCGGCTCACCGACGGTGCGGGGCGCGCCGGGCGGCAGGTCACCGCGGAGCGAGCGTTGCCGCAGAGCCCAGCGGGACGTCGCCTGGGCGAGGCTGATGCCGATGTTCCAGCCGGAGTAGCCGGCCAGCTCGACGTACCGGATCCGGCCGTTGAGCAGGGACAGCAGCCGCCGGTCGGAGTGCCCGGCGATGGCGTCGTCGCCGAGGGCCACGAGGCGTCCGGCCCGGACGTGGGCCACCAGGCGGTCGGCGAACGGCGCCACCGACGCGGAACTGCCGCCCGTGTTGGCCATCAGGACCAGGTCGGCCTGCTCCGGCCGGTCCACGACCGTCCCGCCGAGGATGTCGACGTAGCCCTTGACGAGCTGGGCGTACGGGATGTTCTGGTAGGGCGCGGTCCACTCCTCGCCAGGCACCCGGGAGTACTCGACGCTGACCCGGGGGCGCACGTCGGCGTCCCTTACGGCGATCTTGGCAATGAGCAGGGCGGCCACCACGTCGGCGCCCGGGTAGATCACCACCCGGTCGCCGACGCCGAGTTCGGCGATGCGGGCGGCGAGCGCCTGGGACTCGGGTCGGTGCAGGCCGTGGCCGGTGGCGTCGTCCTGGCCCACCACGAGGAAGTCGAAGATCCCTTCGGCCGCCCATTCGATCATCGTCAGGTTGATCCGGTGGTTGCGCGCCCGGGTGGCCAGGTAGTCGTCGCGCACGTCGACCGGGATCTGGGACTCCAGCGCGTCGAGCTGCGGGCGCTTCTCCACCATTCCGAGGTTGTCGACCTCGTCCTTCACCGTGGCCCAGGCCCGCAGCTCGTTGCGCCACGGCCCCTCGGGGGTGAGCCGCATGATGGTGTCGAAGGCGTAGAGCCGCCGGTGTGGGCGGCGCTGTCGGACGGTCCGTACCGCCGCCAGCCGGGCGAACGCCTCGGCCTCCGGCACGGAGCTGTTGCGGGAGTTGAGCAGTCCACCGTAGGCGAGCATCGGTAGGGCGACGACCAGCGCGTCCGCCTGCGTGGTGGACGAGGTGAGCCACTGGCCGACGGCGCGGCCGTCGCCGGGGGCGAAGTGCCGCCCCAGGGTCTCCCGAGGTGGCAGGAGGGTGTCGTAGCCGGCGCCGGTGGCGATCTGTTGCGGGGCGTACCAGGTGTAGGGCCGGTCGTCGAGCGGGACCAGGGCGATCGTGCCGAGCCGCGGGGTCTTCGGTCGGGCGTGCGCCGGCGGACCGAGGGCGGTGAGGCCGGTGCCGGCGAGGCCGGTGAGGCCGGCGGCCCGGAGAAGGCCACGGCGGGACAGGGCGTGATCAGGCATGTCGGCTCCTCGCGTTGCCGGGGGATGCGCTGAGTCTTGGATCAGCGAGAGGCCCGGGTCAATACCGCCGGAGGCCGTAATACGTATTACTGCGTCCGTCGGCCCTTGACACCGGTTCTGCGGGCCGGGCAGCATCCTCCGCGACAACCATCGGCGATACGTGATGCTCAGAAGGTGGCCGATATCCGTGTCCGCAGGGCGGGGCAGGCTGACGCAGCACGAGATCGCGCGGATGGCCGGAGTGAGTCAGACGACGGTGTCGCTCGTGCTCAACGACCGGACCGAGGCGGCCTGGCGGATCGCCCCGGAGACCCGGGAACGGGTGCTGCGCGTCATCCGCGAGACGGGCTACGTCGCCGACCCGCTCGCCCGGCGGCTGCTGCAACAGCACAACCAGATCCTGGGCGTGTTCACCTACGAGTCGGTGTTCCCGAGCACCAGCGCGAACTTCTACCACCCGTTCATGTCCGGCATCGAGGCGTGCGCGGAGAACATCGGGTGCGACCTGCTGCTGTTCACCAGCGCCCCCGTGAGCGGCGGCAGCCGCCGGATCTTCCACGACAACAACCGCATCCGGCTCGCCGACGGTTGCGTGCTGCTCGGTCGGGAGATCCCCCGCGACGAGCTGGCCCGGATGGTCGCCGGGGACATGCCCTTCGTGTCCGTCGGTCGACGCGACGACGCCCACCTGCCGTCCGGGGCGGGCGGTCCGGTGCCCTACGTCGGCGCGGACTACGCCCGGGCCACCGCCACCCTCGTCCACCGCGCCGTCGACCTCGGGCACCGGGCGCTGGCGTACGTGGGCGCCGGCGCCGGGGCCGAGTCCGCCACCGACCGGCTCGCCGGCTTCACCGCCGCGGTCCGGGAGACCGGTGTGGACGGCCGGCACGAGCCGGTCGGCGACAGGACCACGGCGGAGCTGCTCGACGCACTGCGCGCGGCCCGGGTCACCGCCGTCCTCTGCGAGGAACTCGTCGAGGCGGTGGCGGTGGCCGAGGCGGCGCGGGCCCGGGGCATGTCCGTGCCCGGCGACCTGTCCCTGGTGGCCCTCGGCGATCCCACCCGGCAGGCCGAGACCGACCTCGACTTCACGGGCTTCCATATCGCCCGCAGGGAGATGGGCTGGCAGGCCATCGAGGTGCTCGACGACATCCTGCACGGCCGCGACAGCGACCACCAGCGGCTGCTGCCCTGCACCCTGGTCGAGGGCGAGACCCTCGGGCCCCCGGTGACCGGCCGGGCGTGACCGACCACCGGAGGGCGCCGTGGGCGGGGCGCGGGACGTGACGCCGGGCGGCGCGGACGACCTCGCGGGGGACACCGCTCGGACCATCGGGCTGGCGAGCCGGATCCTGCTCGCCTACTTCGACGACGACATGGGCCAGGTCGCCGCCCTGGTCAACCCCCGGCCGCAGGAGGCGGTCGAGGCGCTGATCATCCTGGCCCAGTCGGCGATGGTGCAGGCCACCGGCGGGCCCGCCGAGGCGATCACCAGGCTGCGCGAGTTCGCCGTACGGGCCGAGATCGAACTGGGCGAGAACTACCCGGATCGACGGTGCTGACCCGGCAGCCGTGCGGTCAGGCGCGGGTGATGCGTACCGCGTCGGCGACCACGTAGCCGCTGCCGCTGGTCCAGCGGCTCACCCCGACCTTGTTGCCGTCGCCGGCCGCGAGCGTGAAGACGCCGATCGACACCCACCGTCCACCGTTGACGCGCTGGTCGACCGTCACCGACCGATTGCCCGAGGCGGTGGCGACGACGTACGGCGTCTGGGCGTTGTATCCGGGGTCGGCGGGGTACCAGACCGAGATCTCGTAGGTCCCCGTCTCGGGGACGTTCGCCCGGTACCAGGCGACGTCGCTGGCCGAGGTCGGGTTCGCGAACCGGTAGTCGGTGCCGAAGCGCTGCCCGGAGTACGACGACGTGCTCCAGTTGGCGCCCGCCGTGAACCGGCCGGACGTGGTGTTGTCGATAGTGGTGGTCCACTGCTGCGGGGGCGGCTGCTGCGACGTGCTCACGTCCAGGTAGTTGCGGTCGATCTTCATCGTCACGCCGCCCCAGGTCTCCGTCACGTCCCCGGCGTACTGGTGCAGCCGCTGGTGGTTCGCGTAGTAGGCGTCGGAGCAGTAGCTCCCGGCGTCGGTGTCGGCCACGCCGTTCCACCAGGCGATCCAGATCTGGTCCAGCCTGGTGTAGCTCGCGTTGTTGTACTCCAGGCAGACGTCCTTGATGCCCGAGGACCCGCTGGAGTACATGCCGGCCAGGTAGCCCTTGGTGTGCAACCGCTCGACCCAGCCGGACAGGAACGACAGCACCGCGGCGCGGCACGACGCGGTCGTCGGGTAGTGCTCGATGTCGTTGTAGATGGTGCTGCCGGCGCCGATGCCCAGCGCCTGCGCGGCGCTGGCGGCGCTGTCGGCGGCGGTGCGGCCCTGCGAGCGCGCGGTGGCGGGGTCGGCGGACATCTTCGGCGCGCGGGTGCCGCAGGGGGCCTGGTAGCCGAGTTCGATGGGGATGAGCCGCCAGCCGTTGGCGACCTGGTTGGCGACCCAGGTCGCCGTCAGGTTGGGCTGCGCGCAGGTCCGGCTGGCCCCGCTGATGTAGATGCCCACCGCGCGGTACGGCGAGCTGGCGCGCCACGCGTTCATCGCCGACTGCGATGGTGCGGTGCAGGTGTCGAAGCCCTTGCCGACGAAGGTGCCGGGCTGCGGACCGACGGCGGACACCGCCACGGACTGCGGCTGCGGCTGCGGCGCCGACTCGGCCACGGCCGCCGAGCCGAGCGTGACGGTGAGCCCCGCCGCGGTGGCGAGGCCCAGCAGCCAGGTGGTGGTCCTTCTCATCCCGGTCTCCCTCGAAGGTTTTCTTGCACGAGGTTGAAGTCAGTGAAGAACTTTTACACACCCATCGAAGGTTGGCAATAGTGTCAGATTGGTGACGCGTCGGTTACCAGTCGCAGGGCGCGTAGTCCTTGAGGAAGCAGCCGTACAGGTCCTCGCCCTGCTCGCCGCGGACGATCGGGTCGTACACCCGGGCCGCGCCGTCGACCAGGTCCAGCGGGGCGTGGAAGCCGGCATCCGCCAGCCGCATCTTCGTCGGGTGGGGCCGCTCGTCCGTGATCCAGCCGGTGTCCACGCTGGTCATCAGGATGCCGTCGGTCAGCATCTCCTGGGCGCTGGTGCGCGTCAGCATGTTCAGCGCCGCCTTGGCCATGTTGGTGTGCGGGTGCCCCGGCCCCTTGTAACCGCGGCCGAACTGGCCCTCCATCGCCGACACGTTCACCACGTACTTGCGGCGGGCCTTCGCCGCGGCCATCGCCGGCCGGAGCCGACTGACCAGTACGAACGGCGCCGTCACGTTGCACAGTTGCACTTCCAGCAGCTCGACCGGGTCGACCTCCTGCACCCGCTGCACCCAGCTGTTGACCGGGTCGAGGTCCGGCACCAGGCCGCCGGCGTCGATGGCGGTGGCCGCCGCGATCCGCTCCGGCGAGGCGGAGCCGCTGGTCAGCGCGAGGGCGGTGAGCGCGTGCGGGGTGAGCGGGGTCGACTGCGGCGAGGCGGTAAGGCCGCCCGCCGTCTCGCCCCGCCCGGCCGGCTTGGCGAACGTGACGATCTCCGGCAGGGGGCCCTCGGGCAGGGCCGCCGCCTCCGCGGCGACGAGCTGCGCGTACGCCCCGGGGCTGCGCCGCACGGTCTGCGCCGCGTTGTTGATCAGGATGTCGAGGGGGCCCTGGTCGCTGACCGAGTCGGCGAGCGCGATCACCTGGGCGGGGTCGCGCAGGTCGATCCCGACGATCCGCAGGCGGTGCAGCCACTCCCCGCTGTCGGGCATCGCCGCGAACCGGCGCACCGCGTCGTGCGGGAACCGCGTGGTCACCGTGGTGTGCGCGCCGTCGCGCAGCAGCCGCAACGCGATGTACATGCCGATCTTCGCCCGGCCGCCGGTGAGCAGCGCACGCCGGCCGGTCAGGTCGGTACGGGCGTCGCGGCGCTCCCGGTTCAGCGCCGCGCAGGACGGGCAGAGCTGGTGGTAGAAGGCGTCCACCTCGCGGTAGCGCTGCTTGCAGACATAGCAGCCGCGCGGGTTGTGCAGGAAGCCCGCAGTGGTGCCCTCGGTGGGGGAGGCGAGCGGGATCCCCTGGGTCTCGTCGTCGATCCGGCCCGGCGCGCCGGTGGCGGTGGCCGCCGTCACCGCGCGGTCGGCCGCCGCGAGCGCGTCCCGCCGCTCCTCGCGCCGGCGCTGCTTGATCACCTTGTAGAGCCGCGCGGTGGCCCGCTGTACGCGCACCACGTCGGGGTGATCGGGGGGCAGGTCCTCCAACGCCTCGAAGACGCTGAGGCAGGTCTCCAGTTGGCTCCGGTCGATGCCGTCGTGGCCGGTTTCGGTGATGTTGTCCGCCGTCATGCCGTCGCTGTCTCGTCCCGTTTCCGCGCCGTGTCTTCCCGGCCCACGCCAAGTCCGACCCGGAACTGTACGTCACCGCAAGGGTGCCGGCGCATCCCGCGCCCGCCGACCGGCCGGCGCGCACCCTCGGAACACGGCCCGGGAGAACGCGGCGGTGGACCCGATTGACGCGCGTACGTGATCGGCGTCGCCGAACCGCCGGCGAGGCGGGGCCGTCGCCGGCGTCCGGCGCGACGGGACCCGGCGAGCGGTCTGAGCCTCAGCCCGGGCCGGCGTCGTCGGCCGGTCGGCCCGATCCGACCGCGTGCAGGTGCCCCAGCACCTGACGCCACGAACGCGTCAGGCTGGTCTCGTGGTAGGCAACGTCGTGGTCGGCGCAGAACTGGCGTACCAGTGGCCGGGCGCGACGGAGGTTGGGCCGCGGCATGCTGGGAAAGAGGTGATGCTCGATCTGATAGTTCAGGCCGCCGAGCAGGGCGTCGATGAACCAGTTGCCGCGCACGTTGCGGGAGGTGAGCACCTGGCGCCGCAGGTAGTCGAGCCGGTCGTCGGCGGCGAGGATCGGCATGCCCTTGTGGTTGGGGGCGAAGGCGCTGCCGAGGTAGAGGCCGAGCAGGCCCTGGTTGACGAGGACGAACGCGACGGCCTGCGCTGGGCTCAGCACGAGGATCACGGCCCCGAGGTATCCGACGGTGTGCACGGCCAGCAGCGCGGCCTCCACTGGGCGCTGCCTGATCCGACTCGGGCCGACGAGGGCCTTGACGCTGTTGGCGTGCAGGTGCAGGCCCTCCAGCAGCAGCAGCGGGAAGAACAGGTACGCCTGGTGACGGACCACCAGCGCGCCGGGCCCGCGCTGCTCCCGCGCTTGCCTCGGGGTGAACGACAACGGCCGCACGACGATGTCCGGGTCGTGACCCTCGGTGTTCGGGTGCGCGTGATGGCGGTTGTGCTTGTCGATCCACCAGCCGTAACTGAGGCCGATCAGGAGGTTGCCGTGGACCAGGCCGACCAGGTCGTTGGCGCGACGGGTACGGAAGACCTGGCGGTGACCGGCGTCGTGACCGATGAAGCCGGCTTGCGCGAAGACCACCGCGAGGACGGCCGCGACGCCCAGTTGCCACCACGACTCACCGAGCCACCCGAACAGCGCCCAGGCGCCGACGTAGCACCCGCCGAGGGCGCCGATGCGCAGCGCGTAGTAGCCGCGCCGCGGATCGAGGAGTCCCGCCCGCCGGATCAGGCGCGACAGTTCCGCGTACTGACTGCCACCGTGACGTCGGGTGTCGAGGGTCGCATCGCTCATCGTCGCGGCTCCGTGCGCGTGGCGTTCTCGGCCTGTCGTCGTCGGACAGGCGGTCCTTCAGGGCGAGTGAGGTCAGCAGCGGGCCCGCGTCGGGGTCGACCGTGACCTGCTCCCGTGGCCCGGCGGCCCGCTCAGGTCGCCGCGGGCGGGCACTCGTCCGCCCCGATCCGCGTGGACGGGACGGGGGCGGCGCGCCAGGCGCACGCATCCGAGGCGCCGCCCGGTCACGCCGGGCCGGCGCCGGGCCTGCCCGGGCGCGGGGCGGCGCTCCCCGTCCTCACCGCGCCGCGGCCGCCGGTGACGCCGTCTGCTTGTCCCGGGCGGCCGCGCCGCCGGGGACCGGTAGCCCGCTGGTGCCCGCGTCGGCGAACGCGCTGTCCCGCAGATCCGAAAGATCACCGGCCGCCGCGTTGTTGACGGCGCGCCGGCGCCGGGCCCGTACGACGGCCGCCGCCGCCACCATCGCTGCCAGCGACATCGCTGCCGCCTGTAGCAGCGGCACCCTCCTGCTGCGTCGACGCCTCATCGCGCACTACCCCTCTCAGTTCTGAGTCCGACCTTCTTCACATCGTGGAGACACCACGGCAGCGGCGAGGGGCGATTCGGCGCATTCGACACGGTCGGGTCATGCGGTGGCAGCGCGGACGCCTCCCGCAGGATGCGTCGAAGGGGGCGGGTGCTGCGGCCGACGCGCGTCCTGGACGGAGCCCGCGGCGGCGAGGTCGGGCCCGTCAGAAAGGCGTTCCGGGCGCCCTTGCGATTGACGTGAGACTCGTTCTGAATGTTCAGCTTTGGCGCCGCCGGGCCGAGCCGGAACGTCTCACCGGTCGATCGACGAGGAATTTGGAATTTCCGGCGCATTTACGTCTTCTGCGTGCAAAAGTCCGATTACCTAATATCGCACGTGTGTGACTTCGGCGCGCTGACGCGACAGTGCCGGCCGGAGACGCACCATGAGAGGGCAACATCGTGACAGTCACCCGAATCCGTCATCTTCGGCGCGCGGCCATGCCGGCGCTCGCAGCAGTCGCCGCCGCCAGCGCGGCCGCCGCCGTGCTGATCGTCAGTGGCACCGGTGCCAGCGCGGCCGAGGCGCCGGTCGGCCTGGGGACAGCGGCGAACTTCTCCGTACTGGCCGGCTCGGAGGTGACCAACACCGGTCCGACCATCCTGGAGCAGAGCCTCGGTGTCCACCCCGGCAGCGAAGCGACCAACTTCCCGCCGGGCACCGTCGCCGGCGAGATCCACCTCGCAGACGGCGTCGCCCTGCAGGCCAAGGACGACCTGACCACCGCGTACAACGACGCCGCGGGCCGGACTCCCTTCACCAACCGGCCGCCGGAACTCGGTGGCGCCACGCTGACCCCGGGGGTGTATCGGATCGGCGCCGCGCAACTGACCGGCCAGTTGACGCTCAACAGTCAGAACGACCCGGCGGCGGTGTTCATCTTCCAGATCGCCTCCACTCTCATCACCGCCGCGAACAGCAGTGTGGTGTTCATCAACGGCGCCTCGCCCTGCAACGTCTACTGGCAGGTGGGCAGCTCGGCGACGCTCGGCACCGGCACCCGGTTCGTCGGTAACATCCTGGCCCAGACCTCGATCTCCATGAACACCGGCGCGACCCTGCAGGGCCGGGCCCTGGCCCAGACCGGCGCCGTCACCCTCGACACCAACACCATCAACACCCCCGCCTGCCTGCAGCCGACAGGAAGCCCGACCACCACCCCTACGGGCACTCCGACCGGTCAGCCCACCGGCACTCCGACGGGGACCCCGACGGGCACTCCCACGGGCACTCCGACCGGTCAACCCACCGGCACCCCGACCGGCACCCCCACGGGCACTCCGACCGGTACTCCCACGGGCACTCCGACCGGTACTCCGACGGGCACTCCGACGGGCACCCCGACCGGTCAGCCCACCGGGAGCCCCACCGGCTCGCCGACGGGACAGCCCACGCGAACGCCGACCGGGGTCCCGACCCCGAGCCGAACGCAGCTGCCGGTGACCGGTGCTAGCGGCGGTGGTGCGCTCGTACCCGTCCTGACCGGCCTCGGCAGCCTCGCCGTCGCCACCGGCGCGAGCCTGCTCTTCCTCTACCGCCGCAGGACCTCCGAGTCCTGACCGGGGAGACCCCGGCGGCCGGTCACCGGCCGCCGGGGTCCGCACGGCTCAACAAGATGGGTCCGACACCGACGCGCACCGTCCTGACCCGTCCTTCTCGACACGCCCAGGCCGGCGAAGGCCATGGCGTGCGGCGCGGCCGACCGCCGGGCGGCGCCGCGGCTGAAGGCCACGAGCGCCTCGGTGCGGATCCAGTCGGCGGGGTTGCGGGCGGCGGCCGTCCCGAGCCCCCACAGCGCCCGCCCCCACCAGTCACCGAGACCGGGCTGGTCGGTCCAGCGCCGGTCGTGGCCGAGGCGGTTGTGGAAGGCGCCGCGACCGTCCTGGGCGTGGGTCAGGAAGGCCAGGTAGCGCTCGGCCAGCCCGAGCACCTGCGCCGACGGCTCCAGCTCGCGGCTGACGACCAGCAGACCCCGGGCGACGTCGTCGGTGCAGTAGCCGTGTTCCCGACGGACGATGGCGTGCCGGGCGTGCTCGAAGAGGCCGGTGTCGTCACTGAGCCGGGCCAGGTGGGTGAAGCTCGGCGCGGGCGCCGGCATCCCGGTGCCGTGGCCGCCGTCGCCGGCCCGGTCGCGCGACGTGGTCACGCCGCTGCCGAGGTGACCCTGGGCGACCGGCCGGCGATGAGCCGTCCGGCGAGGGCCTCGTACCGCGCCGCCACCGCCGCCAGCGCAGGTCCGCCGCGATCGGTCGGGAGCGGCCGGCGAGGTTGGCGGACAGGCCGGGTTCGGTGAGGATCCGCCGGATCGCGGCCGCCAGCGCCGTCGGGTCCCGATGGGGTACGACCAGACCCGGGCCGCCGGTGAGCAGCTCGACGGCGTGCGGGAAGGGCGTGGCGACGACGGGGACGCCAGCGGCCACCGCTTCGATCAGAACGCCTGAGGTCACCTGTTCGGCCGAGTCGTAGGGCAGCAGCACCACGTCGGCGGAGCGCACCAGCGCCCCGAGGGTGGCCTCGTCGTGGTACGCGGCCTGGTGGTCCACGGCGTGCGCGACGCCGAGCTCGGCGCCGAGGCGGTGCAGGCCGGCCCGGTACGCCTCGCCCTGGTGCTCGATCACCTTCGGATGGGTCCGGCCGGCGACGGTGTACGTGGGGGTCGGGTCCAGGTCCTGCAACCGGGCCAGCGCCCGCAACGCCCACTCGATCCCCTTGCCGGGCCCGAGTAGTCCCCAGGTGAGCAGGTGCGGTCGGGTCCGCCGCGGGGTGGCCGCGCCCACGGCGTCGGCGGCGCCGTGCGGGATCACCGACACCTTCGCCGGGTCCACCGCGTAGCCGACGAGCAGCCGGTCGTGGGCGGTGCCGGTCATCGTGACGACCGCGCCGGCGGCGGCCACGATCTGCTCCAGCAGGGTCTTCTGCCGGGCCGAGGGCTGACGGAGCACGGTGTGCAGGACCACGATGCTCGGCACGGTGAGCCGGCGCATCAGCGGCAGGACGTCCTCGCCGTCGGTCCCGGGGTAGACGCCGTACTCGTGCTGCACCACGGCCACGTCGAAGGCGTTGAGCGCCGTGGCCGCGCCCCGCCAGCCGGCTGCGTTCCGCGTCGACCAGGTGTGCACCACGGAGGGGTCCGGGCGCTGGTCGTCGCCGGGGGCGGTGACCCGCACGACGCCGCCCCGGCGGGCCGCCGGCGGTGAGATGGGCGGTGAGGGCCGAGTTGAAGGTGGCCAGTCCGCAGCGGGTCGGCGGGTGGGTGCTCAGGAAGCCGTAACGGGTGGACATCGGGTGCCGTGCCTTCCGGCTGTCGGCCGCCACCGAGGGAACGGGGCGGGCCTCACGAGGTAACGGCGCGCGTCGGCCGACGTGGACGGCCGACGGAACGGGTTCAAGGGGTCGGCCGCCGCGTCAGCGGGGGGTGGGGCCGGCGGTGAACCTCAATCGAGTGGGGCCGGATTCGGTGCGAAATGTCGGTATCTGGACAGTGTCAGCGTTCCGGACGACCGATGAGGTCGTCGTAAACCCGTCCAGGGTTGCGGAGGTGATCGAGTCCAACGGGGCGAAGAGCGTCACGTCCACGCCCCGCGCGACGAGGCCTTCGGCGAGGAGGCCGGTCACCTGTTCCCACGGGCCGTAGTGGCGCGGCGGCGTCCGCCAGGCCACCGGGCCCAGCAGGGCCACTCTCACCGCGCGGTCGACCCGCCCAGTTCGGTGAGGTCGAGACGCAGGGTCGCGAGCAGCCCGGCGTGCCGGGTGGTGTCGACCTGCGTGGGCAGTTCCCGCTCGACCCAGTCGGCCCTGGTGTGCTGGCCGCGTCGACGCAGCGCGGCCACGATCGTGTTCCGGGAGATCGTCATGGTCTGCTCCTTGGTGGCG
The DNA here is from genome assembly GCF_040634035.1 of Micromonospora sp. NPDC007220. Classification (NCBI taxonomy): domain Bacteria; kingdom Bacillati; phylum Actinomycetota; class Actinomycetes; order Micromonosporales; family Micromonosporaceae; genus Micromonospora; species Micromonospora sp. NPDC007220. Next base: position 33,041 of record NZ_JBEYEU010000005.1, read on the forward strand.
ATGGTCGGAAGGTCTCCGGTGTGCCGCTGCCTCGGCGGGGGCGCTGTCGGTGCGGGCGCCGGCGCGGACGTTCGGGCCGGCTCGGTGCCGGCCGGGCGGGCGGCGACGGCGGCAGGGGCGTGGGGGGCGCTGCGCAGTCGGCCGCCCTCGCTCTCCCAGCTGTGCCTGTCCGCGCTGTCGGTCCTCGCGTCGGACGTCGTGCCCGCGACGACGAGCAACTGCGGGGAGTGGACCAGGTTGCCGGCGGTGGCGGCGAGCGCCATCGCCGCCTCGGCCAGTCCCGCCGGGGTTTCCGGCGGTACGACCAGCAGGTCGACGCGGTCGTCGTTGCGGCAGATCGCGGTCAGCAGGGTGGCGGGCTGGCTGGTGAAGTAGCCCAGCCGCAGCACCCTGCCGTCGACGGCCAGGTGGCGCGGGTTGCCGTCCCAGGCGTCGGCGTTGAGGACCAGCCGGACGATCGGCCCGTGCAGCAGGTCGATGGCGAGGACGAGGCCGGGCAGTTCCGCGAGCGGGTCTGTCGATCGGGGCCACCAGCCGCCGTCGAGCAGCGTACGCGTGGACCGGGTCGGTTCGATCCGCAGGCGCGGCGTCGACGGGGGAGCGAGGTCGTGGGGCGATGGCGTCATGTCGGATCCTCATCGCCGTGACCGCGGCGTAGCGGTGGGGTCGTGCGTCAGGTCGCGTCGTGCGGCGGGCGGGGCGCCTGGTTCGTCGACCCGTCCGGCCGGGTCGCCCGCCCCGCTCGGGGGCGGCGCTGCGGGGCCCCGTCGCTGCGGGGCGCCTACGGCTGTGGCCGGGTGCGGGCGGTGCGGGTCACCGTGGTGCCGACCCGGGCGCCGTACCGTAGGCGCGGGTCGATGGCACCGCAGGCCGTCGGAAGGTGAGAACTGTGTCCCGGGCGGTCGGTCGTGCCACCGCGGATCGGTGCGGACCTCGCATGCCTTCGGCGGGAGCCGGCGTGGCGGGCACCTCAGGAGTGGGATGTCGTCGTTTCCGGGATGGCCCCAGCCTACGCCTGTTCGGGCCGGTCCGCGCTTCGCCGCCGTTCCGGTGGTGAAAATCCGCCAGGGTGGTCAGCGCGGTCGGATCCTCGGCCGCTCGGCTTCCCGTTCGTGATCGTGCTCACGATCGTCCGGTTACTTTACCGTCCGGAAGGTAAAGTAACGGGGTGCGACCGAGCCAGCGGACCGCCGTTCTCGACGCGGCCATGACCCTGATCTCCGCCGAGGAGGGCGCGAACATCACCCTCGACGCCGTCGCCCGGCAGGCGGGGATGACCAAGCCGGGACTGATGTACCACTTCCCGACCCGCGACGCCCTCCTGCTGGCGATCGTCGAGCACGCCGCGGGACGGGTCGAGGACGCGATGCTCGCCACGCTCGCGGTGCCCTTCGACCAGGCGACCCCCGCCGCGCGGATCCGGGCCTACGCCCGCGTGGCGTACGGCGGCGACGCCAGCCGCGCGGAGTACGCGGTCGCCGCGGAAGCCGCCTACCGGCCGGCGCTGTCGGGGCCCTGGGTCGGGCGGCTCGCCAAGTGGTTCGACCTGCCACCGGACCTGCCACCGACCACGCGCGCCCGGCTCACCCTGGCCCGGCTGGCCGCCGACGGCCTCTGGAGCGCGTTCGCCACCGGCCTGTTCCCACCCGAACCGCAGGACCGCGACGCCCTCGTCGCGCTCATCGAAGACCTGACCGCGGAAGGCGACGCCCCGTGAAGCAGTGGCTGTACCTCGCCGGAGCCATCGGCCTGGAAGTGAGCGGGACCCTCGCGTTGCGGGCGGCCAACGACCACCCCGCGTGGATCGCGCTGGTCGTCGTCGGCTACACCCTCTCCTTCGCACTCATCTCGCTGGTCCTGCGGGAGGGCATGCCGATCGGCGTCGCGTACGGCATCTGGGCCGCCAGCGGGGTCACCCTCACCGCGCTGCTGGCCGCGCTGCTGTTCGGCGACGCCCTGACCTGGGTGATGGGGCTCGGCTTCGCCGTCATCGTCGCCGGGGTCCTGCTCGTCGAACTCGGCTCCCACCCGGCGGAATCGGGGCACACCGCGCCGCACGACGTCCACCACGAGCCCGAGGGGGCACGATGAGCTGGGTCTTCCTGGCCGCCGCGATCGCCTTCGAGGTCGCCGCCACCATGGCACTGCGTGCCTCCGAGGGGCTGCGTAGGAAGGCATGGGCGCCCGTCGTCGTCGGCGGCTACGTGACGTGCTTCGTCTTCCTCAGCCTGGCCCTCCGCGCCGGCATGGCCGTCGGCGTCGCCTACGGCGTCTGGGCGGCGGCCGGCATCGCCCTGACCGCGATCATCGCGCGGTTCGCCTTCAACGACCCGCTCACCAAGGTCATGATGCTCGGCATCGGTCTCATCGCCGGCGGTGTGCTCCTCGTCGAACTCGGCGCCACGTCGGCGCACTGAGCCGGCACCTCGGCCCTTCGGCGTCATCCGCCGGGCGAGGCCGGTCACGCTCGTCCTCGCCCCCCGCCGGGGGGCGTGCGTGGCGGCACGCGCGTTGGCACAATGGCCGGGCTGTCGACCCGGACGGGGGAGTGGGTGCCGACGATGACCGAGAACCACGTCCAGCCGAACGAGACCACGGTGCCGCTGCTGCACTGCGTGTCGGCGGAGGAGACCCTGGCGTTCTGGCGTGCGCTCGATTTCGAGGTCACGTACGAGCAGACGAAGCCGTACGTCTACCTGGCGTTCCGGTGGAGCGGGTTCGAGCTGCACTACGGCGGCGCGCCGAGCGGCGTGGACCCGTCGGCCGAGAACACCGGCGGTTGCCTGGTGATGGTCGACGAGGTCGCGCCGTACCACGCGGCGTTCAGCGAGGGGATGCGCCGCACCTACGGCAAGGTGCTCGCCAAGGGACGCCCCCGGATGACCCGCTACCGTGCCGGTGCGTCGCGGTTCAGCGTCGTCGATCCGTCGGGGAACACCATCATCTTCATCCGACGCGACGAGCCGGCGGAGCTGGAGTACGGCGGTTCGAAGCGGTTGCAGGGGCTGGCCCGGGTCCTCGACAACGCGCGGATCCTGCGCGAGTTCAAGACCGACGACCTGGCCGCCTTCCGGGCGCTCAATTCGGGGCTGCGCCGGCACGGCGAGGCGGCGCCGGCCATCGAACAGGCGTTGGCGCTGGCCGGGTTGATCGAGCTGTCGCTCGCGCTGGGGAAGCCGGAGCTGGTGCCCGACTGGGGCGGTCGGCTCGCGACCCTCCCGTTGACCGCACCGGAACGTGCCCAGGTACGCCAGGCGGTCGCCGATCCCGCCGCGCTCGGGCCGTGGTTGCCGGACCCGGACTGGCGGTCCGGGGCCGGATGATCGTCGCCTCTGCGAAGGTGGGGGCATGGCCGCGCTGTTCCGCACCCGTCTGACCGACTGGACCGTCGTCACGCCGCTGCTGGCGATCCTGGTGTTGATCCTGACCTGGGGGCGCGACCTGTCCGGCCCCGTCGTGGTCGTGGTGGCCGTGTTGCTGGCGGGCGCGGTGCTGGCCGCCGTGCACCACGCCGAGGTGGTGGCCCACCGGGTGGGGGAGCCGTACGGCTCGCTCGTGCTCGCCGTGGCCGTCACCGTCATCGAGGTCGCCCTGATCGTCACGCTCATGATCAGCGGTGGCGAGAAGACGCAGTCCCTCGCCCGCGACACCGTCTTCGCCGCCGTCATGATCACCTGCAACGGCATCCTCGGGCTGTCGTTGTTCATCGGGGCGCTGCGCCGCCGGGTGGCGGTGTTCAACTCCGAGGGCACCGGCGGGGCGCTGGCCACCGTGGCGACCCTCGCCGCGCTGAGCCTCGTGGTGCCGACCTTCACCACCGGCCAGCCGGGCCCGCAGTTCACCTCTGCGCAGCTCGCCTTCGCCGCCGTGGTCTCGCTCGCCCTCTACGGCCTGTTCGTCATGGTGCAGACCGGCCGCCACCGCGACTACTTCCTGCCCGTCAACAGCCAGGGCCGGGTGCTCGACGCGGAGGGACACGCCGAGCCGCCGTCGGACCGGGCCGCCCTGCTCAGCCTCGGCCTGCTGCTGGTGGCACTGGTCGCCGTGGTGGGCGACGCCAAGTCGGTGTCCCCGGCGATCGAGTCCGCCGTCGCCGGGGCGAACCTGCCCCCGTCGTTCGTCGGCGTGATCATCGCGCTGCTGGTGCTGTTGCCCGAGACGATCGCCGCAGCGCGGGCCGCCCGCCGCGACCGCGTGCAGATCAGCCTGAACCTGGCCCTGGGCTCGGCCATGGCCAGCATCGGGCTGACCATCCCCGCGATAGCGATCGCCTCGATCTGGTTGGAGGGCCCGCTGCTGCTCGGCCTCGGCGGCACCCAGGTGACCCTGCTCGCCCTCACCGTCGTCACCGGCGTGCTGACCGTGGTGCCGGGGCGGGCCACGGTGCTCCAGGGCGGCGTGCACCTGGTGTTGCTCGCCGCCTTCGTCTTCCTCGCCGCCAGCCCCTGACCGTCGCCGCGACCGTCCGCCCGACCCACGCGCCGCCGAGCCCGCCGCCCGACCCACGCGCCTGGGCGGCACGGAGAATTGCGGCGGGGTGTTCGACGGCCTCGGCCGGACGATCGCCTGCTGAAGAAGTGCCTGGCCGTGTCTACAAAGGCCAAATCAGCGCGTCCGAGCAGTGCGTTCGGAACTGTTCCGAACGGCGCAGACCCTTTTCCGCATCACCGACCGCCGGTGACACTTTCAGCAGATCTGGCCACACGGGACGACCTTTCGCACTCGGAGCCGAATGGCGGAGTGAAGGCAGACGACGAATGTCCGCCCGAACCGAGAAGTGCCGGCGCCCCTGGCACGTCGCCCGGCCAGTCCGACACTGATCCACAGGAACAGGGGAGACATGAGCAGGTCGAGCAGCACAGCACGCGCAGCATGGCGCATCGCGAGGGTATGGCTGGCCGGGTCGGTGGCGGCGGTGGCGGGGCTCGTGGCGCCCGCGTACGCCGGCCCTGCCCACGCCGCCGAGGAGGCCCTCAGGCCGATCCCCAACCGGTTCATGACGTGGAACACGAACGGTCAGAAACTCGGCACGCCGAAGTCGGTCGCGGATCAGATCAAGCGTTTCCGGCCGCAGGTGGCCGCGTTGCAGGAATCCTGCCTGAACGAGGTACGCGAGGCCGTTCGGCAGCTCAACGAAGCGGGCTTCAAGTACGAGTACCGGACCGGAACGGCCGCGCAGAACATCGGATGTCCAGGTCGGCTCGGCACCGCGATCGTCTACGCCAAGGGCACCACGGTCAGGGCCCACAACAAGAAGGGCTACAGCGTGGACGAGGGGTGGTGGGAGGCGCGCGGCATGCAGTCGTTCACCACGAAGGTCGACGGCCAGTGGGTCCGGGTGTTCAACACGCAGCTCAGTGAGCCGACGAGGGAACGCGAAGAGATGAGGCAGAAGCAGGTCGGCGAGTTGGTGAGCGCCACGCGGGCGTACCCTCGCGCACTCGTTCTTGGTGACCTCAACACCCGGCCGTACGTCACGAAGGTCATGGGCCCGATCTGGCAGGCCGGGTTCAGGGACGTCGACCCGTTCTGCGGGCCAGCCGAGGACACCCGCTGCGTCAAGACCCTCCCGCACACCGGGCCCGGGTTTCCCACCGCTGCGGCGAAGTTCGACTACCTGCTCGGCCGAGGCGTGAACTTCCGTAGCTGCAGGCTGCACACGCCCACCACCGACCACCGGATCGTGATCGGCGATCTCACGATGGCCGAGGGTCCCCGGCCGATGTGCAACGTGACCTGACGGAGGCCGAGAGTCAGGGCGGGCGGGTCTCCCGTCCGCTCTGCCCCGTCGACCGGGCAGTCAGGCCGGCGGTGCTGCACGGCCGGACCGGTGAACCGTCGCCGTCCGCGGCGTCGCCCACCTCCCTGCCCCGGTATGGCGGGCCCGCCGCGGGGGTACTGGACGTCGTGACGCCGACGCTGGGGAGGGCACTGTGACGACGCGTGTGCAGGGCCGGTCGCGAAGCGCGCTGGCCGGCCTGCTGGTGGCCCTCGTCGCGGCGGCCGGGTGCGTGGTCGGCGGGGTGTCCGAGTCCGACGGACAGCCCGCTCCGGGGCGCCCGGGCGGCCCGGCCTCGCCCGGCGCCGAGCAGACCCGGGCCGACGGCACCACCAGCGTCGCGGAGTTCCGGCAGGACGTCGCCGACGCGCAGAGCATCGCCGAGCGGTACTGGGCCGCCCAGTTCCGTGCCTCGGGGCAGCGCTTCCGCCCGATCAGCCGGATCGTGCCGTACCAGCGCGCCGGGGAGGTCTCCTGCGGAGGGCAGCCGCTACCGCGCAACAACGCCGTCTACTGCTCGGCCGGCGACTTCATCGCCTACGACGTGAGATGGTCGGTGGGCGCGTTCCGACAGGTCGGCGACGCGTTCGTGTTCTACCTGCTCGGCCACGAGTACGCGCATGGCATCCAGGCCCGGCTCGGCATCCGCCACTCCTACACCATCCAGCAGGAGTTGCAGGCCGACTGCATGGCCGGGGCGTACCTCGGCGACTCGGTGCGCTCGAAGGCACTGCGGCTCGCCGACGGCGACCTGGAGGAGTTCCGCGAGGGGCTGCTGGCCGTCGGCGACGCACCCGACCAGCCCTGGTTCGCCGAGGGCGCGCACGGCACCGCCGAGCAGCGCACCGAGTCGTTCTTCCGCGGCTACGAACGGTCCCTGGCCGCCTGCGGCCTCACCTGAGCGGGCCGGTCAGAACTCGCCCCACCACTGCCGCACCCACACCGAGGCCCCGCCGCCGTTGTCGCCGAGGTTCGGGTCGTTGAAGGAGAAGACCAGCCGCGACGGCGCACCGGCGTTGTAGTAGAGCATGCAGCCGCTGCCGGCGCCGACCGGGAACCACCGGCCCGAGCCGTAGAACAGCCCGGTGCTGAGCACCAGCATGGAACCCGAGGTCACCTTCGCGATCAGCGCGTACCGGGGAGCGTCCGGCGCGGGCCAGCCGCTGCCGGCCAGCGGCAGCTCGCCGGCGATCGACTTCTGGGTGCCCCAGTGGTCGATGCGGACCTTGCCCAGGGCGGACACCCGGAACACGTCCCGGTCGACCATGCCCACCGGGGAGGGCCACGTGGTGTGCACGTTGCCCGGGGCGAACCAGTCCCGCTCATCCTCGTGCTGGGGGGTCTCCAGGCCGTAGCACCGCTCCAGCGGCAGGCTCGCGGCGGCGGCCGGCCCGGCCGGCCAGATCGCGGCGGCGGCGGCCAGCAGGATCACGGTGCACCGGGAGACCAGGGATCGGACGCGCATGGCGACCTCCGGGCGAGGGACCGCCGTGGCTGGCGGCCGGTTGTCCCGAGTCTCGCGCCCGCGCGCAACCCGTCGGCCAGGTCACCCCGCGGCACCTGGGCGCGCGCCGGCGGCGTGGGGGCTGAGAGGATCCCGGGGTACGCACCCGAGGGAGGACCCGCTGAACAGCCACCACCCCGCCGCCGTGCTCTTCGACATGGACGGCACCCTGGTCGACAGTGAGAAGCTGTGGGACGTCGCGCTGCACGAGCTGGCGGCGGAGTACGGCGGCACCCTCTCCGATCCGGCCCGCAAGGCGATGATCGGCTCCAGCATGGCCGCGTCGATGCGCCTCCTGCACGACGACCTGGGCCAGCCGGGGCGCGACCCGCAGGCCAGCGCGGCGTGGATCAATGCCCGGATCCTGGAGCTGTTCCGCACCGGGCTGCGCTGGCGCCCCGGCGCGCTGAACCTGCTGCGGGCCGTCCGGGCGGCGGGCATCCCGACGGCGCTGGTGACCTCCAGCGGCCGGCCCCTGGTGGAGGTGGCGCTGGACACCCTCGGGCGCGACAGCTTCGACGCGGTCGTCTGCGGCGACGAGGTCGAGGCGGCCAAGCCGCACCCGGAGCCGTACCTGACCGCCGCCCGGCTGCTCGGCGTGCCGATCGCCCGCTGCGTGGCGATCGAGGACTCGCCCACGGGGGTGGCCAGCGCGCTCGCCGCCGGCGCGGCGGTGCTGGCCGTACCGGCGGAGGTGCCGATCGGGCCGCTGGACGGCGTACACCAGCTGGAGAGCCTGACCGGCGCGGACCTGGAGCTGCTGGCCGCCCTGCTCGGCGCGCCGCCGCCGGGCGCCTGAGGCGGCGAGCGGCGCGCCTGACGGACGAGGGCCCCGCCTGACGGACGAGGGCCCCGCCGGTCGGCGGGGCCCTCGTCGTGCGGCGGGATCAGTCGTGGGCGATGGCGCCGAGCACGTTGATCCGGGCGGCCCGGACCGCAGGCAGCGCCGCGGCGACCACCCCGACGATCGCGGCGAGGCCGAGGAAGATCCCCATCTGGGTCCAGGGCAGCACCAGGTCGGTGATGCCCTCGTCGCGCAGCGCCTCGACCACGGCCGCGCCCAGGCCGGCGCCGACGACGACGCCGAGCAGCGCGCCGAACACCGAGATCACCACCGCCTCCACGGTGATCATCCGCATGGTCTGCGCCCGGCGCAGGCCGATGGCCCGCAGCAGCCCCAGCTCCCGGGTGCGCTCCAGCACCGACAGCGCCAGGGTGTTGATGATGCCGAGCACGGCGATCACGATGGCCAGCGCCAGCAGGATCTGGATCATCACGAGCAGGCCGTCGAGCTGACCGGTCTGCTGCTCGATGAACGCCTCCCGATCGGCCACCGACACCTCGGGGGAGTCGGCCAGCAGCGCCTCGATCTGCGGCTGCACGTCGGCCACCCGGGTGCCCGGCGCCAGCTGGATGAAACCCTGGATGGGCTGCGGGATGGCGAAGCCGCTCGCCGCCTCCGCCGGCAGCACCACCGGGTTGGTCAGCTGGGAACTGGCGTAGATGCCGGTCACGGTGTACGTCCGCGCCTCGCCCCGGGACGTCTGCACCGGCACCTTCGACCCCACGGAGAGGCCGCGCGCCGTCGCGGTGTCGGAGCTGACCAGCATCCCGTCCGGCGCCAACCGGTCGATGTCGCCGGCGGTCGGCTCGGCCCCGAAGATCAGCCGCAGCGCGGCGACGTCACTGCTCGCCGCCACCCAGGTGCGCTCGCCGCCGACCATCGCCAGGTCGCCGTACTCGCCGTCGGCCAGGCGCACCCCCGGGATCGCGGCGGCCTTTTCCAGCACGGCCGGGTCGAAGCTCGGCGGCCGGGGGCCGCTCTGCGCCCCGGCGATCACCAGCTCCGCCTTCAGGCTGTCCTGGGCGAGCCCGCCGATGCTGCTCTTCGCCGAATCCAGGATCACCGTCACGCCGGTGACCAGCGCGATGCCGACCATCAGCGCGGCGGCGGTGATGGCGGTGCGGCGCGGGTTGCGCCCCGAGTTGAGCCGGCCCAGCTTGCCCGGCACCGACCAGGCGAAGAGCGCGCCGAGCAGGCTCACCACCGGCCGGCTGATCAGCGGCGTCAGCAGGGCCACGCCGATGAAGGCGAACAGCACCCCGCCGAGGATGGTGGCGAGGGTGTTGCCCCCGGCGTTGCCGGTGAGCCCCAGTGCCAGCAGCGCCCCGCCCACGGCCGTGACGATCGCGCCGGCCACGGTGACCTTGGTCAGCGGGCGGTCGGGGGTGGCCACGTCCTGCATCGCCGCGATCGGCGGGATCCGCGACGCCCGCAGCGCCGGCAGCAGCGCCGCCACCACGGTGATCACGAGACCGACGGAGAACGCGCCGACCACCGCGGAGAGCGGCACGCCGATCCCCGCCAGGGTCAGCCCGCCGGCGAACGTGCTGAACAGGTACGCCAGCAGCGCGCCGATGCCGATGCCCGCGCCGAGGCCGAGCACCGAGGCGACCAGCCCCACCGCGATGGCCTCCAGCACCACCGAGCCGATGATCTGCCGGCCGCTGGCCCCCACGGCGCGCATCAGCGCCAGTTCGCGGGTGCGCTGCGCCACGATGATCGAGAAGGTGTTGAGGATCAGGAAGGTGCCCACCAGCAGCGCCACCGCGGCGAAGCCGAGCAGGATCCGGTTGAAGAAGGACAGCGCCTCCTTCATGCCGGCCGCCGCGTCCTCGGACAGCTGCGTACCGGTCTTGACCTCGAAGTCGGCACCCACCGCGGCGGCCACGGCGTCGCGCAGCGCCTCGTCGGACACTCCGTCGGCGGCGGTGACCGAGAGGTTGCTGAAGGTGTCCGGCGCGCCGAGCATCAGCTTCTGCGCCACCGGCGTGGTGAACATGATCTCGTTGGCGCCACCGATGGAGTCCCGGCCGCCGCTGTAGCCGAACACGCCGACGATGGTGAACTCCTGCTTCGGCTGGAGGGTCAGCACGCCGACCCGGTCGCCGACCTTCACCTTGCCGGCCGTCGCGAGCGCCTTGTTGATGACGATCTCGTCGTCGGCCTGCGGGGCCCGCCCCTCGCGCAACTGCACCAGGTCGCTCTCGCCGGTCCAGTTCTCGCCGAGCTGCGGCGGGCCGAAGGAGGCGACCACCTTGCCGTTGCCACCGATCAGCCGCGCCCCGTCGACGCCGACCACGCCGGTGGCCTCGGCGACGCCGGGCACCGCCCGGACCTTGTCGAGGGTGGCCGTCGGCACCGGCGCCGCCACCGGCATGCCCTCCGTCTCGCCGATGTCGATCTTCGGCTTGGCGGCGACGTTGACGTCCACGCCCTCGTACGCGTCGGCGAAGATCGCGTCGAACGAGCGGCCGAGGGTGTCGGTGAGCACGAACGCGCCGGAGACGAACATGACGCCCAGCACCACGGCCAGGCCGGAGAGGATCAGCCGGACCTTGCGGGCCAGCAGGCTCTTCAGGGTCGCGCGGAACATCAGCGCGCCACCTCGACGGGGGTGTCCAGCTTCTTCATGGTGTCCAGCACCGTGTCGGCGGTCGGCTCGATCAGCTCGGAGACGATCTGCCCGTCGGCGAGGAAGACCACCCGGTCGGCGTACGCGGCGGCGGTCGGGTCGTGGGTGACCATCACGATGGTCTGCCCGTGCTCGCGCACCGAGTTGCGCAGGAAGTTCAGCACCTCTGCGCCGGCCCGCGAGTCCAGGTTGCCGGTCGGCTCGTCGGCGAAGATCACCTCAGGCCGGGCGACCAGCGCCCGGGCGCACGCCACCCGCTGCTGCTGGCCGCCGGAGAGCTGCGCCGGCCGGTGGTCCAGCCGGTCCCGCAGCCCGACCGTGGCGATCACCGTGTCGTACCAGGCCGGATCCGGTTTGCGTCCGGCGATCGACAGGGGCAGCAGGATGTTCTCCTTCGCCGTCAACGTCGGCAGCAGGTTGAACTGCTGGAAGATGAAGCCGACCTTGTCGCGGCGCAGCTTCGTCAGGCCCGCGTCGCCCAGGCCGGTGACCTTCGTGTCGCCGATCGACACCGTGCCCCGGGTCACCGAGTCCAGGCCCGCGAGGCAGTGCATCAACGTCGACTTGCCCGAGCCCGACGGCCCCATGATCGCCGTGAACCGGCCCCGCTCGAACTCCGCGCTGACCCCCCGCAGCGCGATGACCTGCGCCTCGCCGCTGCCGTACACCTTCCACACGTCGTTCGCCCGGGCCGCGGCCTGCGCCTGCTGGCCTACCGTCGCGGTCACGTCATCTACCTCTTCCGTCTGTCTTCGGTCCGCGCCGCCCCCGCTGGTCCGGCACGGCAGTCCCATCATCTGTGCTCGCCAGCCCCGATCCCTCCGACTCCGGTCGGAGCCGTGGCGGATTTCGCGCTGCGGGTGCCCCCCAATGCCGACTCAGGGTTGCCCCTGAGTGGGCGGCCGGGCGAGGGCGTTCCGCCGGCCGGGACCGATCCTGCACAGTGACGCCGCGTCAGGGTCAACCGCGCGGCGACGTCTCCGGTCACGGTAGGTGACGGCGGCAACCGCGCCGCGTGCCGTGGCGAATCCCCGGGTACGCGGCCCGCGCCGGCCGGCGACGAGGCGCTACGCCCGCGGGCGGACCAGACCCGACTCGTACGCCAGCACCACGGCCTGCACCCGGTCGCGCAGCCCCAGCTTCGTCAGCACGTGCCCGACGTGGGTCTTGATGGTGGTCTCGCTGACCGACAACGCCCGGGCGATCTCGGCGTTGGACAGGCCCCGGGCCACGTGCACGAGCACCTCCCGCTCCCGCTCGGTCAGCGCGCTCAGCGTGCGGGGCGGCGCGGCCGCGGGGTCGGGCAGCGCGTCGGCGAAGCGGTCCAGCAGGCGCCGCAGGATGCGCGGCGCGACGACCGCGTCCCCGGCGGCCACCGTGCGGATCGCCGCCACCAGGTCGTCGGCCGGCACGTCCTTGGCCAGGAAGCCGCTCGCCCCGGCCCGCAGCGCCCCCACCACGTACTCGTCCAGGTCGAAGGTGGTCAGGATCAGCACCCGCACCGGCAGCCGGGCGTCGACGATCGCCCGGGTCGCGGCGACCCCGTCCATCCGCGGCATCCGGATGTCCATCAGCACCACGTCGGGCAGCAGCCGGCGGGACAGCTCCACCGCCTCCAGACCGTCGGCGGCCTCGGCGACGATGTCCAGGTCGTCCTCCGTGCCCAGCACCATCCGGAAGCCGGTACGCAGCAGCGGCTGGTCGTCGGCGAGCAGGATGCGTACCGGCCGTGCCGGCACCGTCGCGTCGGTCACCTGATTCCCCCGTCCCGATCCCCGGTCACGCCGCCGCGCCCCGGGGTTCCACCGGGATCCTCGCCGACACCCGGAAGCCCCCGCCCGGCCGCGCCCCGGTACGCAGGACACCACCGTAGAGGGCGACCCGCTCCCGCATCCCGACGAGGCCGTGCCCGATCCGGTCGCCGTCGGGCCCGGGGCCGCGCCCGGTGTCGGCGATCTCCACGTCGACCGTGTCCCCGTCGAAGCTCAGCAGCACCTGGGCGGTGGCCGCGCCGGCGTGCTTGAGCGCGTTGGTCAGCGCCTCCTGGGTGATCCGGTAGAGGGTCAACGCCACCCCCTCCTCCAGCGTCGCCGGGGTGCCCTCGACCCGCAGGGTCACCGGCAGGCCGGCGTCGCGCACCTGCTCCACCAGCGCCTCGATGCCGGCGAGCCCCGGCTGCGGAGCCAGCTCGGCGGCCGGCTCGGCGTCGGTACGCAGCACGTCGAGCAGCCGGCGCATCTCCCGCAGCGTCGCCCGGCTGGTCTCCTCGATGGTGGCGATCGCCCCGTCGGCCGCGTCCGGGTCCTTCGGCAGCACGCGACGGGCCCCCGTGGCCAGCACCCCCATCACGCTGACGTGGTGCGCGACCACGTCGTGCAGCTCGCGGGCGATGCGGCGGCGTTCGTCGGCGACCGCCCGCTCGGCCAGCGAACGCTGGTTCTCCTCGGCCGCCCGGGCCCGCTCCCGCAGCGCCTCCGTGGAGGCCCGACGGGCGTGCACCGCGCGTCCCACCGAGTACGCCACCGCCCCCACCAGCAGGTTGTTCAGCACCAGGTAGGCGGGACTGACGTTCGCCAGCAGCTCGTCGGGCGGCGGCGCGAGGGCGCTGGTGGTGGCGACCGGTATCCACAGCACCATCGCCGCCACGACCGCCGTACGCGGTGGCCCGGCGGCGGCCGCCGTGTAGGTGAGCACCATGAAGGTCATGCCCTGCGTGGTCGGCGCGGGGCCGAGCAGCAGCGGCACCGCCAGCGTCGCCACCGCCAGCGCGACCGCCGCCCACGGCGCCACCCGCCGCCACGCCACCGGGGCGGCGCAGACCACGCTCCAGCCCAGCGCCGCCAGCAGGCGCCCCGGCCAGTACTCGCGGGGGGTCAACGCGGTGAGCACCACCTCCGCCACGACGAGCCCGCCGGCGAGGAGCACGTCCGCGGCGAGGGGGTGCTGGCGCAGCCACGCCCGGGGGCCCGAAGTCATACCGCGACGCTATCCGCCGTCGCGGCCGATTGATCGTCGCCGGCGGTGAGCCCGGCCTCATCCCTCAGGAGGAGAGCATCTCGTCCCCGTCGGGGCGGCCGACGAGGGTGTCACCCGCCGCGTGAGCGCCAGACGACCGGCCGTGCGGCGGCTGGAACCCGCCGCCGAGCGGCGGAGGACCTCACCGGATGGTGGTGCGCCGGTCAGCCGGTCACTCGTCGGCGCCGGGAGGCGTCGGGCGGGACCGGGCGTCGCGCAGCGGATCCGGCGCCGCCTGCGTCGGGAACGGCGGCGGGGTGCCCCCGAAGGTCGGGCAGAGCGCCTGGTGGCTGCACCAGTCGCAGAGCCGGCTCGGGCGGGGACGGAAATCCTGCTGGGCGGTCGCCTGCTCGATCGCCCGCCACAACGCCACCACGGTGCGCTCGAAGCGCAGCAACTCGTCGGCGTCCGGGGCGTAGTCGCAGACCTCCGAGTCCTTGAGGTAGAGCAGCCGCAGCACCCGGGGGACCACGCCCCGGGTGCGCCAGAGCACCAGCGCGTAGAACTTGAGCTGGAACAACGCCCGGGCCTCGAACGCCTCGCGCGGCGCGCCGCCGGTCTTGTAGTCGACCACCCGCAGCGCCCCGTCGGGCGCCACGTCGAGCCGGTCGACGTAGCCCCGGATCAGCAGCTCCTCGTCGACCACCGCCGAGATCAGGCTCTCCCGCTCGGCCGGCTCCAGCCGGCGCGGGTCCTCCACCGCGAAGTAGCCCTCCAGCAGCCCGGCGGCGGAGCGGAGGAACTCGGCCGCCGCCGGATCGCCGTCGGCGAACAGCGCCGCCAGCTCCGGCTGCTCGGTGACCAGCCGGTCCCACTGCGGGGCCACCAGGTCGCCGGCGGCCGTCGGGGTGCGCCCGGCGGCCGGCAGGTCGAACAGCCGCTCCAGCACCGCGTGCACGAGTGTGCCCCGGGCCTGCTCGACGGTCGGCCGCTCGGGCAGCCGGTCGATGCTGCGGAACCGGTAGAGCAGCGGGCAGGTCTTGAAATCCGCCGCCCGCGACGGCGACAGCGAGGCCCGCACCGTCGCCGGGACATCGGCCGGGGTCGGGGAATGCTGCGTGGTCACCGGTTCCGCCGTCATGCCCGGAAGGTTAGGGCACCGGTGTGACACCACCGCCGTCGCCGCACCGGTGCATGATCGCGTGGCAGGACGGTGCACCAGCGCGTCGCCGCGCCGGCGCCCGGTCCCGTCACCACGCCGGCGCATGATCTCCGCCGCGTAGCATCGATCCGATGGAGCAGACGAGGCGACCGCGCCGCCGGCCCGACGCGCGGGGCGGCCTGACCGTGGGCCGGGTGTTCGGGGTGCCGCTGCACCTCAACGGCTCGATGGTGCTGCTCACCCTGCTGGTGACCGTGCTGTACGCCGAGTTCGCCCGCCGCCAGCTCGACCTGTCCCAGCTCGCCGGCTACCTGATCGGCTTCGGCTTCGTGGTCTCCCTGCTCGGCTCGGTGCTCCTGCACGAGCTCGGCCACGCCCTCACCGCCCGCCGCTACGGCATCGGTGTGCGCGGGATCACCCTGGAGCTGCTCGGCGGCTACACCGAGATGGACCGCGACGCCCCGACGCCCCGGATCGACCTGCTGGTGTCACTCGCCGGCCCGGCCGTCTCCGCCGTGCTCGGCGTCCTCGCGGTCGCCGCCACCCTCGCCCTGCCCGACCGCACCCTGGCCAACCAGCTCGCCTTCCAACTGGCCGTCAGCAACGTCATCGTCGCGCTGTTCAACATGTTGCCCGGCCTGCCGCTCGACGGCGGCCGGGCGCTGCGGGCGGCGGTCTGGGCGGTGACCCGCGACCGGCACCGCGGCACCGAGGTCGCCGGCTGGGTGGGACGCGTCGTCGCCGTCGGCACCGCCGCGCTGGTCGCCCTGCTCACCCTCACCCGCGACCTGGCGCCGCTGGCGCTGCCGCTGATGCTGCTCGTCGCGTTCACCCTGTGGCGCGGCGCCGGGCAGTCGATCCGGATGGCCCGGATCAGTCGCCGCTTCCCGCTGATCGACCTGGCCCGGCTGGCCCGGCCCGTGCTCGTCGTGCCCACCGGCACGCCGCTGGCCGAGGCGCACCGCCGGCGCGCCGACGGGAGCACCCCGGGCGCCGCCCTCGTGGTCACCGACACCGCCGGCCGGCCGGTCGCCCTGGTCGACCCGGCGGCGGCGGACGCCGTGCCCGTGGAACGCCGCCCCTGGCTGGCCGTCGACGCGGTCGCCCGATCCCTGCCCGACCTGCCCGCGATGCCGGTGGGACTCGACGGGGAAGGCGTGATGGAGACCGTGCAGACCCACCCGGGCGCGCAGTACGTGGTGACCTCAGGCGAAGATGTCGTGGGCATTCTGCACATCGCGGATCTGGCTCAGCTCCTCGAACCTCAACGGAAGATGAACACGTGACCGCAACTCCCCCCGCCGCCCCGGCAGACCCGGGTACCCCGGTGCCCGCCGACACCCCGGCGCTGCCCCCCGTGCACCGCGGCCCGTTCCGGATCGGCGACCGGGTGCAGCTGACCGACCCCAAGGGGCGGATGCACACGGTCACCCTGGAGCCGGGCAAGGCGTTCCACACCCACCGCGGCATCCTGGAGCACGACGCGCTGATCGGCCTGCCCGACGGCAGCGTGGTCACCACCACCGGCGGCGGCACCGCGTTCCTGGCCCTGCGACCGCTGCTGTCGGACTACGTGCTCTCCATGCCGCGCGGCGCCCAGGTGATCTACCCGAAGGACTCCGCCCAGATCGTCGCCATGGGCGACATCTTCCCCGGCGCCAAGGTCCTGGAGGCCGGCGCCGGCTCCGGCGCGCTGTCCTGCTCCCTGCTGCGTGCGGTCGGCACGGGGGGCGAGCTGCACTCGTTCGAGGTGCGCGACGACTTCGCCCAGATCGCCCGGCGCAACGTCGAGGCGTTCTTCAACGGGCCGCACCCGGCGTGGCACCTGCACGTCGGCGACGTCGCCGGGTGCGCCGAGACCGGCTTCGACCGGATCATCCTCGACATGCTCACCCCGTGGGAGACCCTCGACATGGTCGAGCGGGCGCTGGTGCCCGGTGGCGTGTTCATCGGCTACGTCGCCACCACCCCGCAGCTGTCCGAGCTGGTCGAGGCGCTGCGTGAGCGCGGCGGCTGGACCGAGCCGCGGGCCTGGGAGTCGCTGGTGCGCGACTGGCACGCCGAGGGTCTGGCCGTGCGCCCGGACCACCGCATGATCGCGCACACCGCGTTCCTCGTCTCCGCGCGTAAGCTCGCCCCCGGCGTCACCGCACCGCCGCGGCGCCGCAAGCCCAGCAAGGGCGCCGAGGCGTACGCCGAACGCCGCCAGGCGCTGCGCGAGGCCGAGGCCGCCAGGCAGGCGGCGGCTGCCTCGGCGCAGCAGGCGGCCGAGGACACGGAACGGCCGTGACGGTGCAGCGGGGCGACGAGGAGTGAACGGACGGATCCCGCCCGTCGGCGCGTGCCGGCGGGCCGGGCACGGGGAGGTGTCATGAGCCGGCCCGGCTTCGGCGGGGGCGACCTGCCGGCGGTGTTCCCGGACTGGTCGCCCTACCAGGACCTCGAATCGGCGGCCCGGGCGTACCTGCGGGACCCCGACGTCGCGCTCGAGGCGCTCGGTGGGGTGCTGCGCGGCGCTTCGGTGCTCGGCTTCACCCTGGAACGCTTCGTCAACGAGGTCAACGGGGTGTGGCAGGAGGTCGTGGTCTGCGACGGCAGCCGCCTCGTCCTCTGGCACGGCGAGGACGTGCCGCCAGAGGAGGGGCCACCGGGCTCGATGACCTCGTCGTTGCGGGTGGTGCCGGTCTCCACGGTGACCGAGGTCGGCTGCCGGCGCCGGCTCACCCGCGCCGAGGACGGCGGGATCCGGGTGGACAGCATCGACGTCTACCTACTGCTCACCTCGCTGGACGAGGCGCCGCCCAGCGACGAGGCGGTGGGCGCGCCCCGGCACGACGCGCTGCGCTTCGGCAAGACCCTCGACGACGGCGGCGCCGGACAGATCGCCCGCCTGGAGGAGTTCGCCCGCCTGGTCGCCTCGGTGGTCGGCCGACCGATGCTCTGAGGCGTACGCCCGGGTGGTCCGCGCAGGCGGGGTTCCCGGACGTCTCGATCCTCCCGCGCGCTCGCG
This sequence comes from Micromonospora sp. NPDC007220, assembly GCF_040634035.1. Lineage (NCBI taxonomy): Bacteria > Bacillati > Actinomycetota > Actinomycetes > Micromonosporales > Micromonosporaceae > Micromonospora > Micromonospora sp. NPDC007220. The sequence goes on from NZ_JBEYEU010000005.1 coordinate 50,927, forward strand.
CGGGAGGACCGGGCCGTCAGTCCTCCTCGGCCTCCGGGCCGGCCACCTCGACGCCGTCGCTGCCGCGCACCACGTGGATGCACTCGCCCGGGCACTCCTTCGCCGAGTCGATCACCTCGAGGCGCAGGTGCTCCGGCACGTCGACCCGGCTGCCCGGCGCCATCCGCAGCTCGCCGTCGGGGCCCTTGACGTACGCCAGCCCGTCGACGTCGAACTCGAAGACCTCGGGCGCGTACTGCACGCAGAGCCCGTCGCCCGTGCAGAGATCCTGGTCAACCCAGACCTGCAACTCGTCCGTCACGACCTGCGCCACGGCGCACCCCCCATGTTCTCCCGTCCCACGCCCCGACGGTACCCGAACGCCCGTACCGGCCCCCCGGGCCACCCTTCGCGATCAAGGTTCGGTGACGAGCGCGTTGCGTGGGACCGAATCGGCCTCATAGCGGCTAGTGTTAGGGCAGAACGTTCAAGCCCCCCGGGGAGGTGGGACGTGGCACGCAGCGACGACGCGGACTCGCGCGCCGCACGGTGGGAGAAGGAGGCCCACGATCTCTCCACGCAGGTCGCGTTCCTTCAAGAGGAACTCGCTCTGGTGCGGCGCAAGTTGACCGAAAGCCCCCGACACGTCCGGCAGCTCGAAGAGCGGCTGGCGGCCACCCAGGCACAGTTGGCGCGGCTGACCGAGAACAACGACCGGCTCGTGAGCACCCTCAAGGAGGCTCGCGCGCAGATCGTGACGCTCAAGGAGGAGATCGACCGCCTCGCGCAACCGCCGAGTGGTTACGGCGTCTTCCTTGCGCGGCACGACGACGGCACGGTGGACGTCTTCACCGGCGGACGCAAGCTCCGTGTCGCCGTCTCGCCCTCGCTGGACGTCGCCGAGCTGCGGCGCGGCCAGGAGGTCCTGCTCAACGACGCGCTCAACATCGTCGACGCGTTCGGTTTCGAGCGGGTCGGCGAGGTGGCGATGCTCAAGGAGATCCTCGCGGGTCCCGACGGCAGCCCGGGCGACCGGGCCCTGGTGGTCTCGCACTCCGACGAGGAGCGCATCGTGCACCTCGCCGACACCCTGATCGGTTCGCCGATCCGGGCCGGCGACTCGCTCATGATCGAGCCCCGCTCGGCGTACGCGTACGAGCGGATCCCGAAGAGCGAGGTCGAGGAACTGGTCCTGGAGGAGGTGCCCGACGTCGACTACACCGACATCGGTGGCCTTCACTCGCAGATCGAGCAGATCCGCGACGCGGTGGAACTGCCCTTCCTGCACGCCGACCTGTTCCGCGAGCACCAGCTCCGCCCGCCGAAGGGCATCCTGCTCTACGGTCCGCCCGGCTGCGGCAAGACGCTGATCGCCAAGGCGGTGGCCAACTCGCTCGCGAAGAAGATCGCCGAGCGGGAGGGCAAGGAGAAGCACACCAGCTTCTTCCTCAACATCAAGGGCCCGGAGCTGCTCAACAAGTACGTCGGCGAGACCGAGCGGCACATCCGGCTGATCTTCCAGCGGGCCCGCGAGAAGGCCGGCGAGGGCACACCGGTCATCGTGTTCTTCGACGAGATGGACTCGATCTTCCGGACCCGGGGCTCCGGTGTCTCCTCCGACGTGGAGAACACCATCGTCCCGCAGCTGCTCAGCGAGATCGACGGCGTGGAGGGGCTGGAGAACGTCATCGTCATCGGCGCCTCCAACCGGGAAGACATGATCGATCCGGCGATTCTGCGACCCGGCCGACTCGACGTAAAGATCAAGATCGAGCGGCCGGACGCCGAGGCGGCCAAGGACATCTTCACCAAGTACATCCTCGCCGGGCTGCCGCTGCACCCGGACGACCTGGCCGAGCACGGCGGCGACCCCCAGGCCACCGTCGCGGCGATGATCGACGCGGTCGTGCTGCGGATGTACTCGGAGACCGAGGAGAACCGCTTCCTCGAGGTCACCTACGCCAACGGCGACAAGGAAGTCCTCTACTTCAAGGACTTCAACTCCGGCGCGATGATCCAGAACATCGTCGACCGGGGCAAGAAGATGGCCATCAAGGAGTTCCTCACCTCCGGACGCAAGGGCCTGCGCCTGCAGCACCTCCTCGACGCCTGCGTCGACGAGTTCCGGGAGAACGAGGACCTGCCCAACACCACCAACCCCGACGACTGGGCCCGGATCTCCGGCAAGAAGGGCGAGCGGATCGTCTACATCCGCACGCTCGTCTCCGGCGGCAAGGGCGCGGAGGCCGGCCGGTCCATCGAGACCGCCAGCAACACCGGCCAGTACCTCTGACGGACACCCGCACGGGGCCCGTGGCGCGACGCGCCACGGGCCCCGTCCCGTCCGTGCCCGCCTCTCCGCCCCCGCCGCCCCGGTCCGCCGCGCCCCCATCCGCCGCGCGGCCGACTACGCTCGACGTGACGGGGGACCGGGTCGGGCGAGCGAAGCGGGTAGGTCGATGAGCGTAAGACGGATCATGGGCACCGAGGTCGAGTACGGCATCTCCGTTCCCGGCCAGGCCGGGGCTAACCCCATGGTCACCTCCTCCCAGGTGGTCAACGCCTACGGGGCGCGCCCGGAACTCAACCGGGGCGGCCGCGCCCGCTGGGACTACGAGGAGGAGTCGCCGCTGCGGGACGCGCGCGGCTTCACCTACTCCGGTGCCGCGTACGACCCGGCCGAGGCGCTCGCCGACGAGGACCTCGGGCTGGCCAACGTGATACTCACCAACGGCGCACGGCTCTACGTCGACCACGCCCACCCGGAGTACTCCACACCAGAGGTGACCAATCCGCTGGACGTGGTGCGCTGGGACAAGGCGGGGGAGAGGGTGATGGCCGAGGCGGCCCGGCGCGCCGCCACGATTCCCGGCACCCAGCCGATCCACCTCTACAAGAACAACACCGACAACAAGGGCGCCAGCTACGGCTCGCACGAGAACTACCTGATGCGCCGGCAGACGCCGTTCGCCGACATCGTCGCGTACCTGACGCCGTTCTTCGTGACCCGGCAGATCGTCTGCGGCGCCGGCCGGGTCGGCATCGGCCAGGACGGCGGGCAGAGCGGCTTCCAGATCTCCCAGCGTGCGGACTTCTTCGAGGTCGAGGTCGGCCTGGAGACCACCCTCAAGCGGCCGATCATCAACACCCGCGACGAGCCGCACGCCGACGCCGACAAGTACCGCCGGCTGCACGTCATCATCGGCGACGCGAACCTGTCGGAGATCTCCACCTACCTGAAGGTCGGCACCACGGCGCTGATCCTCACGATGATCGAGGAGAAGGCGCTCGGCCCCGACCTCGGCATCGCCGACCCGGTCAGCGAGCTGCGCGCGGTCAGCCACGACCCGTCCCTGACGCACCGGATGCGGCTGCGCGACGGGCGGCGGCTGACCGCCCTGGACCTCCAGTGGGCCTACTACGAGCGGGTCCGGTCCTTCGTGGACGACCGCTACGGCACCGACGCCGACGAGCAGACCCTCGACGTGCTCGCCCGCTGGGAGCGCGTGCTGGACAGGCTGGGCCGCGACGTCATGCTCTGCGCCGACGAGCTGGACTGGGTGGCCAAGCTGCGGCTGCTGGAGGGCTACCGGGAGCGCGAGCAGCTCGGCTGGGGCTCGCACAAGCTGCAACTGGTCGACCTCCAGTACTCCGACGTCCGCCCGGAGAAGGGCCTCTACCACCGGCTGGTCTCCCGGGGCGCGATGAAGACGCTGCTCGACGACGAGCAGACGCGTACGGCGATGACCGAACCGCCGGAGGACACCCGGGCCTACTTCCGCGGCCGCTGCCTGGCCCAGTACGCCTCCGAGGTCGTTGCGGCCAGCTGGGACTCGGTCATCTTCGACGTCGGCCGGGAGTCGCTGGTGCGGGTGCCGATGATGGAGCCGGAGCGCGGCACCCGCAAGCACGTGGGGGCGCTCTTCGACCGCTGTGCGAGCGCCAAGGATCTGCTGGAGACCCTCACCGGCGGCTGACCGGGTCGACGATTGCCCGTCGGGTGCCGAACGCGGCGCGCGGCGGGCTTTTCGTCGCCTCCGCGAGGTAAGTTGATCGCAGGGCGATCGTGGAGGAGGCAGCAATGGCCACTCGTGACAGCGGCGGGCAGTCGCAGTCGGGCAAGTCGCGTCAGGGCGAGGAGATCGAGGACGTCACCACCGAGGCGAACCCGGAAGTGGCGGAGCGGCACGCCGAGATCACCGAGGACGTCGACGACCTGCTCGACGAGATCGACTCGGTCCTCGAGGAGAACGCCGAAGAATTCGTGCGCGGCTATGTCCAAAAAGGGGGTGAATAGGGTCTAACCGGCATTTCGGACATGCCTCGACAGTGGGATGACCGGAACGGCGAGCGTCTCTGCCGCGACTGCGGCGTGTGGAAGCCCTTAGCGGACTTCTGCGCCAACAGCAGGAGACCAGACGGTCGTGGCAGCTACTGCAAACCTTGCTTCAACGCGCGTTCGAAGGCCAGCTACGCGAAGCGCGTCCGGGAACGGGATGGGCGTGAGGTGCGTCAGCTACCGGCGGTGCCGGAAGGGTACCGCCGGTGTCCGGCGTGCGATGCGGTCAAGGTGCTGGCGGACTTTCCCCGTAACCGATCCGGGCGGGACGGCCACGGCCGATACTGCAAGCCCTGCCACAACGAGAAGGGCAGGGAGTCGCGGACGCGGCTCCACGGCGGCAGTCGCGAGTACCACCTGCGGCGGCGCTACGGCATCGGCGAGAAGGAGTTCCAGGAGCTCCTGGCCGAGCAGGGCGGGGTGTGCGCGATCTGTGGCACACCGGATCCCCAACATCTCGACCACGATCATCGCACCGGGTGGGTGCGCGGGATATTGTGCTTCAACTGCAACGGTGGCCTTGGCCAGTTCCGTGACGATCGGTCGCGGCTGGCCGGGGCGATCACATATCTGAGAGGAACCACGTGGCAGCGGGTTTTGATCCATCCGGGCGTCTACCAGATGTGTTCACCAACGCGGGGACGTCCTCCTTCACCTCGTTCCTGAGCAAGGTGGCCCCCGAGATGTTGCCCGGCCGCCGGCCGCTGCCGCCGGGTATGGCCGCCGACATGGCGCCGCACGCGACCACCATCGTGGCCATCTCGGCCGCCGGCGGTGTCGTGATGGCCGGCGACCGGCGGGCCACCATGGGCAACCTGATCGCCCAGCGCGACATCGAGAAGGTCCACCCGGCCGACGCGTACTCCCTGGTCGGCATCGCCGGCACGGCGGGGATCGGCATCGAGCTGATGCGACTGTTCCAGGTGGAGCTGGAGCACTACGAGAAGATCGAGGGCGCGATGCTCTCGCTCGACGGCAAGGCCAACCGGCTCGCCTCCATGATCCGTGGCAACCTGGGCGCCGCGATGCAGGGTCTCGCGGTGATCCCGCTCTTCGCCGGCTACGACCTGGCCGCGAAGGACCCGGCGCGGGCCGGCCGCATCTTCAGCTTCGACGTCACCGGCGGCCCCTACGAGGAGACCGGCTACGACGCGATCGGCTCCGGCTCGCTCTTCGCCCGGTCGGCGCTGAAGAAGCGCTTCCAGCCGGGACTCTCCATCGACGAGGCGGTCCGGCTCGCGGTCGAGGCGCTCTACGACGCGGCCGACGACGACACCGCGACCGGCGGCCCGGACCTGATCCGGCGGATCTACCCGGTGGTGATGACGGCGACGGCGGAGGGCACCCACCGGCTCACCGACGAGGAGATGTCGGCGATCGCCGAGAGCGTGGTCTCCGGCCGGATGGAGAACCCGGGCGGTTGATCCGCTCCCGCCCGTACCAGTCAGCAGCCGTCAGCACAGCGCCCTAAGGAGAACCGCCGCCGTGGCCATGCAGTTCTACGCCTCGCCCGAGCAGATCATGCGCGACCGCTCCGAGCTGGCCCGCAAGGGCATCGCCCGGGGCCGCAGCGCGGTGGTCCTGAGCTACGAGGGCGGGGTGCTCTTCGTCGCCGAGAACCTCTCCAGCGCCCTGCACAAGGTCAGTGAGATCTACGACCGGATCGGCTTCGCCGCCGTCGGCCGCTACAACGAGTTCGAGAACCTGCGCCGCGCCGGCGTGCGGATGGCCGACCTGAACGGCCTCAGCTACGACCGGCGTGACGTCACCGGCCGGGCCCTGGCGAATGCCTTCGCGCAGACCCTGGGTGCCATCTTCACCGAGCAGTCGAAGCCGTTCGAGGTGGAGATCTGCGTGGCCGAGGTCGGCACCACCGCCGAGGACGACGAGCTCTACCGGCTTACCTACGACGGATCCGTCAACGACGAGCCGGGCCGGATGGCGATGGGCGGGCAGGCCGAGGCGATCACCGGCGTGCTGAAGTCCCACCACCGTCCGGACATGTCGCTGGGCGAGGCGGTGAAGGTCGCGATGCAGGCGCTGAGCAGCGTCGGGGGAGAGGGCGGCGCCGCCCGGACCATCGCCGCCAACCAGTTGGAGGTGGCGGTCCTGGACCGTCGCCGGGTGGGGCGGACGTTCCGCCGGATCACCGGGGCCGCGTTGACCGCGCTGCTCGACGGCGACAAGGCCGAGGAGCCGGTGTCGGCCCGCCCGGAGACGCCGACCTCGCCGACCGAGGAGGCGAAGAAGCCCACCACGTCCGCCGGCTCGGCGGACCTGGAGGGCCGGGACACCCCCGAGGCGTAGCGGGGCACGTCCCGGGTGGCCGGTCGGGCGTGGACACGCCCGACCGGCCACCCGGTGTGGCGCGCGGGTCGAGCGCGGCCCGCGCGCCGTCGTGCAACCCCACCGCGCCCGCCGCCCGCTGTTCCCGGCCGTCTCACGGGTCGCCCGCCGTTCCCGCGCGTTCAAGGGTCACCCCGCGCCGTGCCGGCCGGCTCAGGGGCCCTCCGACGCCGCCGTCCGGGACCCGCCCGCCCGTCGCGGCTCCGCAGCCCGGAGCGTCCAACCGGGACGCCCGGGCGGAAGGGCGGCGGCAGCGACGCACCGCACCCCGCCGGCGGCGTACGGACGAGCGGCCGTGGCCGCCGTGCGCCCGCCGGGACCGGCGCTGGGGTGCCCGGGGTCGACCGTCACCGATCCCGTGTGAGACCGGCACGGTGTGCGCTGCCCATCTGGGGCCTCGGGCGGCTAATGTCTCATCATGGAGCGGCGAATCTTCGGCCTCGAGACCGAGTACGGCGTCACCTGCACCTATCGCGGGCAGCGGCGGCTGTCCCCTGACGAGGTCGCCCGGTACCTCTTCCGCCGGGTGGTGTCGTGGGGCCGGTCGAGCAACGTTTTCCTGCGCAACGGCGCCCGGCTCTACCTGGACGTCGGCTCGCACCCGGAGTACGCCACCCCGGAGTGCGACTCGGTGGTGGACCTGGTCGCGCACGACCGGGCCGGCGAGCGGATCCTGGAGGGTCTGCTCGTCGACGCGGAGAAGCGGCTGCACGACGAGGGCATCGCGGGCGAGATCTACCTGTTCAAGAACAACACCGACTCGGCCGGCAACTCGTACGGCTGCCACGAGAACTACCTGGTGTCGCGGCACGGGGAGTTCGGCCGGCTGGCCGACGTGCTGATCCCGTTCCTGGTCACCCGGCAGTTGATCTGCGGGGCGGGCAAGGTGCTGCAGACGCCGCGTGGGGCGGTCTACTGCCTCTCGCAGCGGGCCGAGCACATCTGGGAGGGCGTCTCGTCGGCGACGACCCGGAGCCGGCCGATCATCAACACCCGCGACGAGCCGCACGCGGACGCGGAGCGCTACCGGCGGCTGCACGTCATCGTCGGCGACTCGAACATGAACGAGGTCACCACGCTGCTGAAGGTCGGCACCGCCGACATCGTGCTGCGGATGATCGAGGCCGGGGTGGTGATGCGTGACCTGACGCTGGAGAACCCGATCCGGGCGATCCGCGAGGTGTCGCACGACATCACCGGCCGCCGCAAGGTCCGGCTCTCCTCCGGCAAGGAGGTCAGCGCGCTGGAGATCCAGCAGGAATACCTGGCCAAGGCGACCGAGTTCGTGGAGCGGCGCGGCGGCGACCAGACCGCCAAGCGGGTGGTGGAGCTGTGGGGCCGGGTGCTCAGCGCGGTGGAGACCGGCGACCTGGAACCGGTGTCGCGGGAGATCGACTGGGTGACCAAGCTGCGGCTCATCGAGCGCTACCAGCGCAAGCACGACCTGCCGCTGTCGCACCCACGGGTGGCCCAGATGGATCTGGCCTACCACGACCTGCGCCGGGGCCGTGGCCTCTACGGGCTGCTGGAGCGGCGCGGCGAGGTGGACCGGGTGGCGACCGATCCGGAGATCTTCGAGGCCAAGGAGACCCCGCCGCAGACGACCCGGGCCCGGCTGCGCGGGGAGTTCATCCGGCACGCCCAGGAGAAGCGGCGCGACTTCACCGTCGACTGGGTGCACCTCAAGCTCAACGACCAGGCGCAGCGCACGGTGCTCTGCAAGGACCCGTTCCGGGCGTACGACGAGCGGGTGGAACGGCTGATCGCCAGCATGTGACGGCGGCGGGCCGGCCCGGTGCGGTGGCGATCACCGTCCGGGCCGGCCGGGCCGGTAGGCTGACCGCGCCATGACGACTTCCGAACCCCCCGAGCGCGGCCAGCAGCGACAGAACTGGGCCGAGCGCCGCCGCGAGAAGATCCGCGCCGAGATCGAGCGCAACCGGCGCGGCGAGTACACGGTGCCCACCTGGGTGCTGGCGCTCGCGCTGGTGCTGATCGTGGGCGCCTGGCTCGCCCTCATCTTCCTGGTCTGACCCCGGCCGACGGCGCGGACGGGCGCCATGGGCCGGGTCGGCTTCCACGCTGGACGCCGAACCAGGTCTCCCCGGCGGCCGCGAAGTGGGGCGCCAGGCCGCCGGTCCGACACGGCCACCCCGGCCGGGGCGACGCCGCATTCTGGAAGTTGTGCCGTCCCGGCTGAGCTGGAACCGTCGTGCCCGTTCGGCATTGTCGGTGACGGGCCACGCGCGCTGCGTGGTCGCGGCAGGGAGGGTGACCGTATGGCACACATCGACCTCGGCCTCGACGAGCGGGAGCATCCGGGCATCAACGGCCCGCTGCGGTTCCGTCCCGAGACGGCCAAGCCGCTCGGCGAGCTGGCGGAGGCGCTGCTGCGTGCCCCGCATCCCACGCTGACGGCGGGGGAGCGGGAGCTGATCGCGGCGTACGTGTCGGGGCTCAACGACTGCAACTTCTGCTGTGCCTCGCACTCGGCCTTCGCGGCGGCGCAGCTGCCCTCGGGCATGCGGCTGGTGGAGCAGGTCCGTGCCGATCCGGCGGCCGCCGAGGTCAGCGAGAAGCTGCGGGCGTTGCTGGACATCGCCGGTGCCGTGCAGCGCAGTGGCCGGGAGGTGACGGCGGACCTGGTCAAGGTCGCCCGGGGCGCCGGCGCGACGGATCTGGAGATCCACGACACGGTCCTGATCGCGGCGGCGTTCTGCATGTTCAACCGGTACGTGGACGGGCTGGGCACGCTGGCCCCGGAGGACCCGGCGGTGTACGAGATGGCCGCCGAGCGCATCGTGCGGTACGGCTACGGGGCGAGCTGACCGACCACCACCGGGTCCCGGCACCTGCCGCTCGGGGGCGGGCGACCGCCGCACCCGCAGGCACCGGGGCCCGGTGGTGGCCGCGGGTCAGGACAGCAGGCGCGCGGCGTGCCGGCCGGCTGCGGCGGCGGCCAGGAAGTAGGCGTGGTCGGCGTCGAGGCCACGACCCATGGTGGACAGCGTCACCGGGGTGTCCCGCAGCGCGGCGTCCAGCCCGTCGGTCGGGACCCGGACGACGGTGTGCCGCGCCGTGAGGGGTGCCAGCGCCGCGTCGACCTCGCCGGCCAGCGCCGGGGCCAGTCCGTCGGGCACGACCAGCTCGGCGGGGGCGAGGGCCACCCGGCCGTACGCGGTCAGGCTGTGGTGCGACACGCCCCGGTGGCGGGGCCGGGGGTCGGCGTCGGAGATCCGCAGCGACCCGATCGGACGCCCGCCCAGCGTGGCGACGGCGTTGACGGCCTCCCCGACGGCCACCCCGGAGAAGCCCCACCGGGTGCCGGTGCCCAGGTTGCCCGGTCCCTGGGCGACGATCGCCACGTCGGCGCGCAGCACGTGCCGGGCGGCCAGCAACCCGCTGTGCACGGTGCTCGCCTCCAGGTCCCCGCCGAACGCCTGGCCGACGGTGACCGTGCCGACGAGGTGGTCGCCCAGCGCGGCGAGGGTGCGGGAGAACCAGGCCGGCAGCGCCCCGCCGTCGGTCAGCAGGTAGGCGACCCGGGCGGCGGGGGCGTCGGCGTGGATGCCGGCCAGGACGGCCGGCAGCGCGGAGTGCAGGTCGGCGGTGACGACGGGCAGGCCGGCCAGGTCGTCGGCGGCCTCCATGACCTCCCGGTGCGGGGACGCATCCTCGTCGACACCGAGCAGGATCGGCTGCAGCGGGGTGTAGCGGGCCTTGACGAGGTGACCGGCGTCGCGGCTGTCGAGGGCCTGCGGCGGGTCCGGGGGCAGCCGGTCGGGCAGCGCCACGACCAGGGCGTATCCGCCGGTGCCGAGGCCCATCAGCAGCGCGCCGGCGTTGAGCAGCACCCGGTCGCCGGGCTCGGGCCGCCCGACGAGCGCGGGGTAGGCCAGGGCGCGTACGGTGCCGCCGTCGGGCAGCTCGACGTCCAGTTCCACCGCCCCGGTCCACTGCCGCCGCAGCGCCGTCACCGTTCCTGACCGCCATCGCACCATGCCCGGCACGCTAGCGTCGCCACCCGCAGCGGGCGCGCCCGGGGCGGTGCGGCCGGTCGTCGGTCAGCCGCCGGGGCCGTCGGGCTCCGGGGCGTCGCCGGTGCGGGTGGGGTCGAGGAAAACGTACCGGATCTGTGGGTAACGGGCGGTGAGCCGCCGCTCGGCCTGGTCGGCGGCGTCCTCGATGGTGGCGCCGCTCGCGTCGTCGTCGAAGTCCACCTTCGCGGCGACCAGGACGTCGCTCGGGCCGAGCTGCATCGTCAGCAGCGTGTCGATGCGCCGCACGGCGGGCAGGCCGGCCAGTTCCTCGGTGATCTCGCCGCGCAGTCGTTCCGGTACGGAGCGGCCGACCAGCAGCGAGATGTTGCTGTGCGCCAGGACGGCGGCCACCACGAGCAGCAGCACGCCGATCAGGATGGAGGCGGCGCCGTCCCAGAACTCGTCGCCGGTGAGCTGGGACAGGGCCACCCCGGCGGCGGCCAGCACCAGCCCGATCAGAGCGGCGCTGTCCTCCAGGAACACCGCCTTCAGGGGGGTGTCGGAGGTCAGGTGCAGGAACCGGCGCGGCGTGGTGCGCCAGCGCCGGGACTCGGCACGGACCTGGTGCACGGCGCGGGCCAGCGAGACCGACTCGATGGCGAACGACACCGCCAGCACTATGTAGGTGACCAGGTAATCGCCGCTGTGCTTGTGCACCAGGATGGTGGTGACGCCGTGGGTGATCGCGAATCCGGCGCCGGCGACGAACGTGAACAGCGCCGCGAGGAACGCCCAGACGTAGCTCTCCTTGCCGTACCCGAAGGGGTGCCGGGCGTCGGCGGGCCGCGCCCCGCGGCGCAACGCGAGGTACAGCAGCACCTCGGTGGTGGTGTCGGCGACGGAGTGCACGGCCTCGGAGAGCATCGCCGCCGACCCGGAGATCACCCCGGCGATGAGCTTGGCCACCGCGATGGCGAGGTTGGCGGCCCCCGCCACCACGACGGTGGCGACGCTCTCGGTCCTGACCTCCGGCTGGGCCACCACGTCACTGTAGGGTCGTCGGTGGCCGGCCGCCCGGCGACCGGTGAACCGGCCGGGCGCGACGCGGGGCACGTCCTGCCCGCGTGGGTGCACGGGCGCGGCGGGTGGGCTGCTAGCGTCTACCGCGTGTCGCGGACCCGCACCGAACGCCTGGTCAACCTGGTTATCTGCCTGCTGTCCACGCGGCGGTTCCTGACCGCCGCGCAGATCGCCGCGACCGTGCCCGGCTACGAGCACGATCCGGATGACGCGCGTGACCACGAGGCCTTCCAGCGCAAGTTCGAGCGGGACAAGGCCGAGCTGCGCGAGCTGGGCGTGCCGCTGGAGACCGGGACGGCGAGCGTCTTCGACGCGGAGCCCGGCTACCGGATCGCCCACCGGGAGTACGCGCTGCCCGACATCCCGCTCGAACCGGACGAGGCCGCCGCGGTCGGCATCGCCGCCCGGCTGTGGCAGCACGCGGGCCTGGCCGCCGCCGCCTCCTCCGGGCTGGCGAAGCTGCGCGCCGCCGGCGTCGACGTGGACCCGCAGGCCACGCTGGGCCTGGAGCCGATGGTCACGGTGGACCCGGCGTTCGCGCCGCTCACCGCCGCGGCCCGGGACCGGCGCGAGGTCAGCTTCGACTACCGGGTGCCTGACCGCGACGACTCGACCCGCCGCCGCCTCCAGCCGTGGGGCGTGGTCTGCTGGCGGGGCCGCTGGTACGTGGTCGGGCACGACCTCGACCGCGAAGCGACCCGCTGCTTCCGGCTGTCCCGGGTGGTCGGCGCGGTCCGGGCGACCGGCGCTCCCGGAGGCTACGAGCCACCGGCCGGGGTCGACCTGATCAGCCACGTGGCCCGCTGGTCGGGGCCGGCGGAGCGCACCGGGCGGGCCACCGTGCTGGTCGCCGCCGGCCGCGCCGCCGGGCTGCGCCGCTGGGCTGTCGACGTCACCGCCTGCCCGGAGGGCGACCGGCTCGTCCTGCCCTACGCCGACGCGGACGTCCTCGCGGGCCAGCTCGTCGGCTACGGCCCGGACGTGCGGGTGCTCGATCCGCCGGAGGTGCGTGACGCGGTGATCCAACGGCTCAAGGAGATCGCCGCCCGGCACGACGACCTCGCGGTCGCCGGGGGTGTCCGGTGACTCGGCCGGCCGCCCGGGGCGGCTCCCGCGCGTCGGCCGATCGGCTGGCCCGGCTGCTGAACCTGGTGCCCTACCTGCTGGCCCGGCCCGGCATCGAGCTCGCCGAGGCGGCCGGGGACCTGGGCGTCACCGAGCGGCAGCTGCGCGAGGACCTGGAGCTGCTGTGGGTGTGCGGGTTGCCCGGTTACGGCCCCGGTGACCTGATCGACATGGCCTTCGACGGCGACCGGGTGACGATCACCTACGACGCCGGCATCGACCGGCCCCTGCGGCTCACCCCGGACGAGGCCCTCGCGTTGGTGGTGGCGCTGCGGATGCTCGCCGAGACGCCCGGGGTGACCAACCGGGAGGCCGTCGAGCGGGCCCTCGCGAAGATCGAGAATGCTGCCGGTGACCTGGTGGCGGCACCGGTCGAGGTCCGGCTGCCCGCCGACACCCGGCGGGTGGCGGAGCTGCGGACGGCCGTCGAGAGCGGCCGGGCGCTGCGCATCACCTACTACACGGCCGCGCGGGACGAGACCACCGACCGCGTCGTCGACCCGCTGCGGATGCTGATGGTCGGCGGGCGGGCCTACGTGGAGGCGTGGTGCCGCCGGGCGGAGGCGGTGCGGCTGTTCCGGGCCGACCGCATCGACGCCGTCGCCGAGTTGGAGGAGCGGGCGGTGGTGCCGCCGCAGGCCCGCCCGCACGACCTCACGGAGGGCGTGTTCCGCCCGTCGCCGGATCTGCCGCTGATCACCCTGCGGATCGGTCGGGGCGAGCGGTGGCTGACCGAGTACTACCCGTGCGAGCGGGTCGAGGCCGGCGGCGGCGACCAGTGGCTGGTGTCGCTGCGGGTCACCGACCTGGGCTGGGCCCGCCGGTTCGTGCTGGGCCTGGGCCCGGACGTGGCGGTGGTCGCCCCGGTCGAGCTGGCCGAGCAGGTACGGGCCGCAGCGGTCGCCGCCCTCGACGCGTACGCGTCGCCGGTGCCGGCCGCGCCACCCGTGCCCGTCGGCGGGCCGGACCCGGCGCGGGCGGTCTCCCCGGCCGACCCGGCGGTCACCGCGGGCACGCAGTAGGCTGACCGCCGTGGTGAAGTGGATCGTGCTCGCGGTGGTGCTGTTCGCGCTCGTCGTGTTCGCCCTGGCCCTGCGGCCGGTGCTGGCGCGGCTGCCCCGGCTGCGTCGCGCGGCCGTTGCCCTGCAACGCCGGGCGACCGAGGCGGAGTCGCTGCGGGAGACCGCCGAGACCCTCCAGGCACGGGCAGAGGCTCTCCAGGAGCAACTCGACACCACCCAGCGGCGGCTGGCCGTGATCAAGGCGAAACGCGGCGGCTGATCGATCGGTGCCCGGTTCCTGCGCGTACCGCTCCGGTTCACGCAGGAACGATCCTGCGGCAGATGGTTGACGGGACGTCCCGCGTTGGTCAAGACTTCACCGGCCGGGACGAACCACCACCACCCGGCGGGGTGGCAGCGGCCGTCGACGGACGTACGATGGGCTGCGGTACACCCCTCACGACGACACAGAGCGACTGGAGCTTCCCATGGGTGCCCTCAAGCCGTGGCACATCGCCGTACTCGTGGTCGTGCTGATCCTGCTCTTCGGCGCGAAGCGGCTCCCTGACGCGGCCCGTTCGCTGGGCCGTTCGCTGCGGATCATCAAGGCCGAGACCAAGAGCCTGCACGACGACGACCGGGACCTCGCCGAGAAGGCCGACGCGCAGTCCGGCTACCAGCCGCTCCCGCCGCAGACCGTCCAGGGTCAGCCGTACGCGCCGCCGCCCGCCGGGCAGCAGCCGCACGTCGCCCCGCAGCAGCAGCCGTACGCACCCCCGGTCAACGACCCGGTGCAGCGCGTCCGCGACAACTGACCGAAGGGCCCGAGACCCGTGGCCTTCGCCCTCAAGAAGCGCGGTCCGAGCAACTTCGAGCGGGCCGCCGACGGCTCGATGACGCTCATCGAGCACATCCGCGAGCTGCGCAACCGGCTGTTCCGCGCCTCACTGGCTATCGCGTTCGGCCTGATCATCGGCTTCCTGCTCGCCCAGCCGGCGTTCGACCTGCTCAAGCAGCCGTACTGCCGGCTTCCCGGCATGATCGTCGACGGTGAGTGCCAGAACTTCCTGCAGCTCGCACCGACCGACGGCTTCGTCCTCAAGCTGAAGCTGGCGCTCTGGATCGGGTTGATCATCGGAGCGCCGGTCTGGCTCTACCAGCTCTGGGCGTTCATCGCGCCGGGTCTGCACCGGCACGAGCGCAAGTGGGCGTACGTCTTCGTGGCGATCGCGGCGCCCCTGTTCGCCGCCGGCGCGGTGCTGGCCTTCTTCGTGGTGGACAAGGGCCTGGCCTTCCTGCTGGAGGCCGGCGTCACCGGCACCGACTCGCAGCTTGAGGTGACCCGGTACATCTCGTTCGTCACCAACATGATCCTGCTCTTCGGGGTCGCGTTCGAGTTCCCCCTCACCCTGCTGATGCTCAACTTCACCGGGGTGGTGAGCGCCCGCCGGCTGCTCAGCTGGTGGCGGGCCGTGGTCTTCATCTGCTTCGCGTTCGCGGCGATCGCCACCCCCGACCCCGGGCCGTTCGGCATGACCCTGCTGGCGCTCTGCCTGTCGCTGCTCTACTTCGTCGCCGTCGGGGTGGCGTTCCTCAACGACAAGCGCAGGGGACGTGGCAAGGAGGTCTACGCGGGCGTCGGCGACGACGAGGTGTCGCCGCTGGAGTTCGACCCCGAGCCGGTGGAGGCCGGGCAGCGGGTGGACGCCAGCGCGCCGATCACGGCCCCCGAGCCGGTCGCCGCGCCGGCGCCGATCGAGCGCCGCTACGACGACATGACCTGACCGGCCAATCGTCCCCGACGACGAACGGACACAAGCCCTCCTTACCGGGGGGCTTGTTCCGTTGCCGCCCCGGTGCGTACGGCACCACGGGCGGCCTCTCTAACGCACGGCGCGTCAGCCGTCAGCACCCAGTCGGCAATCCGTCACGAGGCATCCACGAGCTGCAATCGGGTAAGCAGATCTTTACGATGTGTCGACGTGTCCGACGAGGGAGGTCGCTGTCCAGTGCGTCGCCCGACGTTTGGTCGTCCACCCGTCCCCGGGCCGGAGGCCGCCTCCCCGCTGCGGCGGCCGAGGGTGCCCGTCGCCCGGCTCGTCGTGCGGCGGGGAGCCGCCGTCCCGGCCGCCAGGCACGGCCGCGCCCCGGCGCCGCCCGGGCACCGCGACGGCGCGGCCCTTCCGGCGGGAGCCGACGGCGGGCCGCCTCCCGCGCCGGCCGCCCCGGGTGACCGGTCCCCCGGGGTGAGTGCCCGTCCCGGCTGAGTCCCGGCGGGCCCGCCCGCGCGCTCGTCCGGTCCCTCCGGCCTTTCCGCGCCGCGTCGGGCCACCCGGATGCCCCTGACCGTCGGTCGTCGTTGTCGCGCTTGATGATCCAGTCGTTCCGTCCGGCCGGCCTGCGTAGTCCCGTCAACGGGACCGCCCGTCGCCCCCGCACCCCCCCAAGATCGGAGCTACCCGTTGATCCGCGTCGTCGTTGTCGAGGAGATGGGCCTGCTACGCACCGCGCTGTGCGCGGCACTGTCGAGCGAGGAGGAAATCGAGGTCGTCGCCGAGGTGACCGGGGTGGCGGAGCTGCCCGCCCTGGTGCGCCGGCTCCGGCCGGACGTGGTGCTGGTGGACCTGGCGCCGGACGCCCCGCATCCGGTCGAGGTCGTCGCCGAGATCACCGGGGCGATGCCCGACACCGCCGTGCTGGCCATGGGCCGCCGGTGGAGCCAGCGGATCGTCGGGGACCTGCTGGCCGCCGGCGTACGGGGCCTGGTGGGCAAGGACGCGTCCCTGGAGGCGCTCGTCGACGCCGTCCGGGAGCTCGCCGCCGGGGGGAAGGTCATCGACGCCGCCGCCGCCGTGACGGCGCTGCGCCCCGCGTCGAGCCCGCTGACGCGCCGGGAGGTGGAGGTGCTGCGGGTGGCCGCGGAGGGTCTGCCGCTGAAGGAGATCGCCCGCCGGCTCTACCTGGCGCACGGGACCGTACGCAACCACCTGTCGGCGATCATGCGCAAGACCGGTGCCCGCAACCGGATGGAGGCGGTGTGGCGCGCCCGCCGCGACGGCTGGATGTAGCGGGCCGGCCCCGCCCGCCCGGGCCGGGGCGGGCCAGCGCCGTCCCGCCCCTCGTCCGGCCTGGACGGTGGCGGGTCGCCCGCCGGATACGGCCTGGACAGTGGCGGGTCGCCCGCCGAGCGGAATCTGGCGGGACGTGTTTGAATTCTGACGGTCCGTGATCTGTCTGACGACGCTCCGGAGGGTCAACGGTGATCCGTACCCTGCTCGCTCTCGACGGCGCCCTGGTCCGTGGCGCCCTGTCGCTCGTGCTCGCCGCCGAGGCGGACATCAGCGTGGTGGCGGAACTGGACCGGGGCGACGCCCTGCCACCGGCGGTCCGGACGCAGCGTCCCGACGTGGCGGTCGTGGACCTCGACCTCATCGGCGACACGGGCGTGGCGGGGCACTGCCCGTTGCTGGTGCTCGCCGACCGTCGCCGGGCGCGCAGCCTGCACCGGGTCTTCGTGCCGGGGCGCACGGTCGGGATCCTCGGCGCCGACGTCTCCCCGCACCGGGTGCTGGACGGCATTCGGCGGCTGGCCCGCCGCGAGTCGGTGGTCGACGCCGACCTGGTGATGGCGGCACTGAGCCGGGACAGCCCGCTCACCTCGCGGGAGACGGAGATCCTCGACCTGACCGCGGCCGGGGCGCCGGTCGTGGAGGTCGCCCGGGCGCTCGGGCTCGCCCCGGGAACCGTGCGCAACCACCTCGGCCGGATCGCCCGCAAGGCGGGCGCGCGCACGAGGGTGGAGGCGGTGCGGGTCGCCCGCGAGGCCGGCTGGATCTGACGACGGGCGCCGGCCCCGGGACCGTCAGGGCCGGCCGAGCGGCACGCGGTCCGGCGGCGTCACGTCCTCCCAGTGCCCGACCAGCTCGCGGTAGGTGGTCGAGCGGGTCAGCAGGTCGTCGTGGCTGCCGACGAGCGGCCGGTCGCCGTCGAACACCAGCACCCGCCGGGCCCGGGTCGCCGAGCTGATCCGGTGCGCGATGACCACCAGGGTGCCGCCCCGGCGGGCGAAGGCGTGCTCGACGGTCGCCTCCAGGGTCGGGTCCAGGTGACACGTCGCCTCGTCGAGGATCACCAGCGGTGCCGGGGCGAGGTAGGCCCGGACCGCCGCGACGAGCTGACGCTCCCCGGCGGAGAGGGCGGCGGGGTCCAGTTCGGCGTCCAGGCCACCGAGGCGGGCCACCAGGGGACCGGCGCCGAGGGTGCGCACGGCGGCCAGGACCGTCGCGTCGTCGGCGTCGGCGTGCAGGTAGCGGAGGTTGTCGCCGACGGAACCGGTGCGCACGTACGCCTCCTGCGGCACCAGCACCCGCAGCCGGGCCAGCGCCTCCGGCGGTGTGCCGTCGACGGGTACGCCGGCCAGGTGGACCGTGCCCGACTCCGGTGCGGCCAGCCCGGCGACCAGCGCGGCCAGGGTGGACTTGCCGGCGCCGCTCGGCCCCACCACGGCCAGATGGTCGCCGGCCGCCACCGTCAGGGTGAGGTCCGCCAGGACGGGGCGGGCGTGCGGGCCGTACCGGAAGGTCAGCCCCCGCAGCGCGACCGCCGGCGGGCCGCCGACGGCGGCGGCCCACGGCGCGGGGCCGGCGGCGGTCGGTGAAGGACCCGCCGGGCCGGCGGCGACCGGGGGCGCCGGGACGGCGGCGGGGCGGGACGGCGGGGCGGTGGGCGGCCGGAGGTCGGGCCCCGGGGGCGGGCTGGTGCGCAGGATGCGGCCCAGGGTGACGGCGTAGCGCAGGCCGCCGCCACCGACGCCCTGCACGACCGCGTGCAGGGCGGGTTGCAGCCCGGTGGTGACGTAGACCAGCGCGCCCAGCACGGCGCCGGCGCTCAGCCCCTGCCGGACCAGCCACGGCGCGGCCAGCACCAGCACCACCACGGGCAGCCAGCCGCCCACGCCGAGGCTGAGGCTGCGCAGCGCCGCCATCCGGGCCAGCGTCCGCTCCGCGTCGGCCTGCGCCGTGACCCGCCGGTCCACGTCGGACACCACGCGCTCCTGCGCGCCGCAGGCGACGACGTCGCGGTGCCCGGCCAGCGCCGACGCCGCCGAGCGGCCGAGCCGCTCGCCGGCGGTCACCTGGGCCCGCTGGTGCGCCACCATGGCCGGCAGCGACGCCCCGAACACGGCCAGCCCCACCACCAGCGGGGCCGCCACCGCACCGGCCAGCGGCGGGGCCAGGGCGAGCAGGCCGAGCAGCGCCGCCCCGGCGGTGAACAGGAACCCGCGGACCACCAGCAGCAGCCCGCCGAAGGTGTCCCGGACCACCTCGACCTGGTGGGTCAGCCGGGCCACGGTGGCGCTGTCCGCCCGGCCGCCGGCCCGGGTGGCGTCGTGCAGGGCCCCCCGCACCACCCGGGCGGCCAACTCGTCGCGGAACGGTTCCACCACTGCCCCGAGGCTGCGGTACACCTGCCCGGTGGCCGCCGCGCCCACCAGCACGGCCGCGGCGAGCCCGGCCAGCCAGGCCAGGCCGGTGCCGAACTCACCGGCCAGGAAACCCCGGTCGACGGCGCGGGCCACGAACACCCCGCCCAGCAGCGCCGGCAGGGCCTCCACCGCCGACCAGGCAGCCAGCCGGCCCAGGGCCCGCCGGCGGGCCCGCAGTGCCGCCCAGGTGCTGCGGCGTACGCCGGGGCCGTTCATCGGGCGTCTCCGCCGGGCGTGAAGACCGACCGGTAGGCCGGGTCGGCCCAGAGTTGCCGGTGCGGCGCCACGGCCCGCAGCCGCCCGCCGTCGAGCCACGCCACCAGGTCGGCCGCCGCCGCCGTCGTCGCGCGGTGGGTCACCACGAGTCGGGTACGCCCGCCGGCGCCGGCCGCCACCGCCCGGACGATCCGGTGTTCGGTCGCGGTGTCCAGGCTGGACGTGGCGTCGTCGAGGACGAGCAGCCGCTCGGCGGGGAACGCGCGGGCCAGCCCGAGGCGCTGCGCCTCGCCGCCGGAGAGTGGCGCGTCCGTCAGCCGGGTGCGGAAGCCCTCGGGCAGCCGGGCGACGACGTCGGCGACCTGCGCCGCCCGCGCCGCGGCCAGCACCGCCGGGGTGGCCGCGGCGGTGCTGGCGGGCGGTCGTGCCGAGCCGGCGGGCAGCCCGAGCCCGATCGCGTCGTGCACCGTCTCGCCGACCAGCACGGGCCGGTCGAAGGCGTGGCCGACGGCCCGGCGCAGCGCGGACGGGTCGAGCCGGCGCAGCGGCACCCCGTCCAGCAGCACCTCGCCGGTCTCCGGGTCGTGCAGGCGGCCGGCCACCGCGGCGAGGGTCGACTTGCCGGCGCCGGAGCGGCCGACGACGGCCACCGTGGCGCCCGCCGGGACGGTCAGGTCGATCCCGTCGAGGACCACCCGCCCGTCCTCGGTGCGTACGCCCACCCCGCGCAGCCGCAGTTCCCCCCGACCGGGCGGCAGCGGCTCGGTGCCGTCGGGGCGTACCGGGTGGGCCAGCGGCTCGGCGATCCGGCCGGCCGCCGCGCGGGCGCGGACGAGGCGGTTCAGGGTGGCCAGCACCGCGCCCAGTCCGGCGCCGAGGGCCGCGTACTGCACGGCGGCGACGAGTTGGCCGGGGGAGAGCCAGCCGACGGTCAGCGCGTACCCGCCGACGGCCACGACGGCGACCTGGAGCAGCGGTCCCACGGCGGCGGTGCGGGCGCTGGCCCTGGCCAGCAGCCGCCAGCTGAGCAGTCCGTACCCGCGCAGTTCCGGCAGGGCCGCGAGCACCCGGTCGCGTTCCCGGTCGACGGTCGCGGCGGCGGCGATGGTGCGGGCGCCGCCGAGGGCCTCCAGCAGGCGCCCGGCGATGTCCCCCAGTACCCGCTGGTAGCCGGCGACGGCGGCGGAGGCGTCGGTGACGAAGGCGCGCATGAGCAGCGTGAGCAGGGCCAGCCCGCCGAGGAGGGTGACGCCGAGCAGCGGTTCGAGCAGGGTGAGCGCCACGACGCTGCCGACCGGGGGGAGCAGCGCGACGACGCCGAGCACCACGGCGGTGCCGGCCTGCCCGGCCTCGGCGGCCTGCCCGACGAGCCGACCGACCAGGTCGCCCACCGGGTGGCGGCGGACGGTGCGTACGTCGCAGGCGAACAGGTGCCGCAGCAGGCGCCGGCGCAGCCGTGCCGTGGCCCGGGCCGCGCCGTACCCGCTGGCCACGTCGGCGAGGATGTCGGTGACCATGAGGACGGCGATCAGGCCGCAGGCGGCGGCCGGCCACCGCACGCCGCCGTCGCCGCCGACGGCGGCGTCGACCGCGAGCCCGAGCGCGGCGGGCAGGGCGAGTTCGGCGGCGGCGCCGGTGAGCGCGACCGCGCCGAGCAGGACCGTCCACCCGCCGCCGTCGCGGACCACCCGCCGCAGCAGCCGGTCGGTGCCGGTCGGCGTCCCCATGGCTTCTCCCGCGAAAGACGTGCGGCCCTGGGCGGACACGGCGTCCGCCCAGGGCCTCGCGTGATGACCTGGTCAGTTGCAGGTCGTGACGGACAGCGAGCTGTCGCCGCAGAGCAGCAGGCTCGCGCGGCTGCCACCGCCGGTGCGGTCGGCGGGGGCCATCTCCATGCCCTGAAGGTCGAGAAGCGCCATGTCGATCATCTCCTTCTGTGCTGGTCGGTCGGATGGTCCTGCGCTGGATGTCGCCCGTGAGGGCGTCCGGCTCAGTTGCAGGTCGTGACGGACAGCGAGCTGTCGCCGCAGAGCAGCAGGCTCGCCCGGCTGCCACCGCCCGTGCGGTCGGCGGGGGCCATCTCGAGGCCCTGGAGGTCCAGAAGCGCCATGTCGTGTCACCTCCTTCCGTGTTGGTCGGTCGGGTCGGTCGCCCTCGCCGAGGCGAGGGAGTCGGGGGCGCCCGCCAGGGGCGCGAGGAACGGCAGGCGCACCGGGGCGTCGGGCCGCGCGGCGGCCAACGCCAGCAGCACGCCGGCGGTGCCGGTGCCGAGGTCCATGGACAGCCGCAGCAACTGCTCGCCCGGGAAGGCGGTGCCGTCGCGGTAGGGCAGGGCGTGCCAGGCCAGCCGGGACACCTGGGCGTCGCGTTCGCGGCAGAGCCCCGGATCGTCGGGGTACGCCGCCAGGTAGGCGATGATGCCGGCTCGTCCGGCGAAGAGGCCGGACTGCGCGTAGAACGGTGACCGGGCGGCGCGGCGTACGCCGGCGCTGGCCTCGGCGAACCGCTCGTCGGCGCGGTGCCGCAGGTACTCGTCGAGCACCAGCCCGATGCCGACGCTGCCCTGCCCGAGGTAGGGCATGGTGCGCCAGCCCTCGTTGACCTCCAGCGCGCCGTCGGGGCGTACCACGCAGCGGCGCAGGTCCTGGCGCAGGGCAGTGGCGGCGTGGTCCAGCAGGGCCTCGTCGCCGGTCAGCTCGTGCAGCCGCACCAGCAGCAGCGCCGGCCCGGTGCGGCCGCGCAGCAGCCCGGCGTACGGGTTGCGCCCGCCGCTGATGTCCGGCCCCGGGTCGTCGGCGAGCTGGTCGACCACCCGCTCGGCAACCCGCCAGGCCGCGTCGCGCAGGGCCGTCTCGCCGGTGCGTCCGGCCAGCTCGGCCAGGTTGAGCGCGATGCCGGCGAGGCCGCCCGAGAGGCTGTGGTCCAGGCCGTCCAGCGGCTGGCGCAGGCAGATGTCGAGCACGTCGAGGGCGTCCTGCCGGCGGCCGAGCGCATCGAGGGCGTACGCGACGCCGTGCAGGCCGTCGTAGAAGCCGCACCGGGTGCCGGAGGGGGGTGCCGTGGCGTGGCGCACCAGCCACTTTTCGTGTTCCGGCCACCGTCCGGCGCCGCTGACGTGCAGGGCGTACAGGACGCCGGCGGCACCGTGGGCGAGGTTGAGCCCGCCGCTGCGGAACTGCTCGATGTCGCCGGGGAAGAGCCGGTCGTCCCGGTCGGGTGTCGCGCTGGCGAGGATCGCCCGGGCGAGCCGGTCCCGGTGGGCCGGCCCGACGTCGACGGTGAGGTCGGGTGCCCCTCCGGCGTCCGCCGGGGCGGGGCCGGTGATCTCCCGTACGGCGTCGTCGAGGAGATCCCTCGGCACCGGGAAGTGCGCGGCGATCACGTCGGCGAGGTGCGCGGCCTTGTCCGGCCCGAGCCGGACGAGCTGGGTCAGCGGCAGGAACAGCGCCAGCCGCAGGCAGGCCAGGGCGTACCGGTCGACGGCGGGACCGGTGCGGTCCCGGGGCGCGGCGAAGCCCTGGTTGCGTAGCCCCGGCCGGCGGTGGCCGTCGATCGGCGCGGCGACCTCGAAGTCGACAAGCGCGATCCGGTCGTCCGGGCGGACCATGACGTTGAACAGGTGCAGGTCGCCGTAGACCAGGCCGCGGTCGTGAACCGCCGTGACGACCTCCTCGACCTGCCGGTGCACGTCCAGCGCCCAGCGGGTGTAGTCGGCGCGGTCGGCGTCCGTGGCGTCGGCGTCGATCAGCGGGTACCGGTCGACCAGGACCTTGTTGAGCGGGCGGCCCTCGATGAACTCCAGCGCGAGGAACCGGTGCTCGCCGAGGGCGAACTCGTCGTGCACCCGGGGCACCTGCGGCAGGTCGGCCAGCCGGCGCAGCGCGTCGGCCTCCCGGGCCAGGCGGGCGACCGCGTCGTTGCCGTCGGCGTCGAGACCGGCGTGCGGCCGGGCCTCCTTCAGCACCAGTTGGGTGTCGGTCCGCACGTCCCGGCCGACGTAGAGGCCGCCGCCGTTGGAGAAGTGGATGACCTTCTCGATCCGGTACGGCACCTCGTCGGTGCTGGTGGCGTTGCGGGCGGCCAGGTGCGGGCCGAGGAAGTCGGGCAGCGTCACCCAGGACGGCACGTGGAACACCGGGTCGCGGCGGTCGGGCACCAGCGTGCCCGTGTCGTCCTCGATCGCCGGGACCACCTGGCCGTCGGGGGAGTGGCAGTACCGCGCGGCGAAGCCGCCGTAGCGTACGTGCACCGGGCCGGCGCCGTGGCGCAGGTCGCTGAGGATGTACGGGCCGGGCTCGCCGGCGAGCAGCTCGTCGAGCTCCTTGCAGACCAGCTCCAGCTCCGCGTCGTCGCGGGGGTACACGGTGACGAACTTGCCGCTGGCCGCCCGGGAGGCGTACTTGGAGTTGCGCAGCAGCAGGGTGCGCGGGCCCCGCAGGAACTTGAAGGACAGTCCGCGGGGGACGCAGTAGTCCCAGACGGCGTCCAGCACCCGCTCGGCGTTGTCGAGCGTCGCCGACACGTGGATCTTCCAGCCCTGCTGGGGCAGCGCGCCGCCCTCGGGGGCGTAGATCAGCCAGTCGTCGAGCGGCTCGGAGCGCCAGCCGTCGGGGACGGGCCGCTTCGCCGCCGCGAAGGTGGGCTGCTCGACCGCGCTGCCGAGGGAGTCGTAGAAGAGCCGGTCGGCGGCGCAGTAGCTGTCGTAGCGTTCGTCCACCGTGACCACTCCCTCCGCTGTTCGGCCGGTGCTGTTGCCGTTCGACCGATGTCTTCGTCCTGCTGACGGATCTGAGTCTGTCCGTTCGGGCCATGGCGGTTCCAGTGCGTTCAGTCATGACGACGAATGCGTGCCGCACGGGTCGGCCGTGACAAAAGTCAGTTGCGCCCGAGGTGCGCGGTGCCCCGCTGGCGGGTCGCCGACCGCACGGTGGGCGGTGCCCCCGCCCGTCCCGGGGCGGTACGGTGCTCGCCGTGACCGCAGACGATCACCCCTCCGTCGCCGGCGTCGGGCCCGTCGCCGTGCTGGCCAACCCGACCGCTGGCCGGGGCCGGCACCGAGGGCTGCTGCCGCAGGTCCTGCACCGGCTCGCGGCTGCCGGCCGGCCGGTACGCCCGCTGCGCGCGCGTACCGCCGACGAGGCCGAGGCGGCCTGCCGGGCGGCGGTGCGCGACGGGGCGTCGGCCCTGGTCGCGGTCGGCGGCGACGGGACCGTGCACCGCGCGGTGCAGGCGGTCGCCGGGACGGGGGTCCCGTTCGGCCCGGTGCCCGCCGGGACCGGTAACGACTTCGCCGCCGACACCGGCTTCCCGGCCGACCCGCTCGCCGCCGTCGACGTGATCGCGGCGGCGCTGCGCGACGGCCGCACCCGCCTGGTGGACCTGGCCCGGATGACGGGGGCCGACGGTGCGGACCGGTGGTACGGGGCCGTGCTCGCGGCCGGCTTCGACGCGATCGTCAACGAGCGCGCCAACCGGATGCGCTGGCCGAGCGGCCCGCGCCGCTACGACCTGGCGATTCTGGTGGAACTGGCCCGGCTGCGCCCGCGCCGCTACACCCTGCGCCTCGACGGGGTGCCGCACGAGGTGGACGCCGTGCTGGTGGCGGTGGGCAACTGCGCCAGCTACGGCGGCGGCATGCGGATCTGCCCGGACGCGGACCCGACCGACGGCCTGCTCGACGTGGTGGTGGGCGGCCGGTTCCACCGGCGCACCCTGATGCGGGTCAAGCCGCGCATCTACCGGGGCACCCACGTGACCCACCCGCTGGTGCGCAGCTACCACGCCCGTACGGTCGAGCTGAGCGCCGAGGGCATCACCACGTACGCCGACGGCGAGCGCGCCCTGGCCCTCCCTCTGACCGTCACGGCCGCCCCCGCCGCCCTCCACCTCCTCCGCTGAGCCCTCCCTCCCACCCGCCCTCCCCTCCCTCCTCCCTCCTTCCCTTCCGGCGCCGATCATGCAGTCGCGGTGCCCCGCACAAGCCGCGTATGCCCGCAAAACCGGCACCAGAAGTGCATGATCGACCAGTCGAGGGCGTCGAGGGCGTGGTCAGGGGGTTGTGCGGGTGATGCGGTCTAGCCATTCGGCCAGCAGGGTTCGTTCGGCGGGGGTGAAATCCGTGGTGAGGGTGTCGAGGGCGGCGCGCAGCGCCACCGCGTGCCGGACCGGACGGTCGGCCCGGGAGGTCGCCCGGGCGGCGGGGGAGTCGGTGACCAGGGCGGCGAGTACCGCCTCCCGGGTCCGGGTCGACAGGGCCGGGTCGCGCCCTGGCGGCTGCGTCCGGATCAGGGTGAGGGTGACCCCGCACGCGGTGGCGTGCAGCATCTCGGTCGCCTGGTCGACGCTCGTGCGCAGTCGACCCGCCTCGGCCACCCGGTGCACGAGCTGGCGCAGGATGTCGGCCGCGACCCGGGCCGCGGTCGGGGTCTCGCCGGGGCGCGGGTCGCCGTACATGAGGGCGTGGAAGGCCGGGTTGGCCACGCCGAAGCCGACGTGCAGGTCCCAGCCCCGGCGCAGGTCGTCGACCGGGTCGTCGGCGAGGTCCCCGGCCGCCTGGGCGTGCAGGTACGCGGCGAACCCATAGCTGGCCGCCGCATCCAGCAGGCCGCGCATGTCGCCGAACTGCCGGTAGATGGTGGGCGCCTGCACCCCCGCCGCCCGGCTGACCGCGCGGGTGGAGACGGCCTCCCGGCCGCCCTCGGCGAGTAGCGCGGCGGCGGCCCGGACGATCCGGTCCCGGGGCGACGTCTCGGTGATCATGGTACCGACGATAACGCCTTCGCGTTAGCGCCAGGTGTTAACGGTGCTGTCGAGGTGCCGTTAGCGCTGTTGCTCGACGCCGGCCAGGTCCAGCACGGCGCCCAGCCCGTTGGCCCGACCCGCCTCGGCGGCCGGCAGCACCAGCACCGCGCACCCGGCCGCGACGGCCCCCGCGTCGGCCGGGGTGTCGCCCACCATCAGCGTCCGCTCCGGATCGACGCCGAGCATCCCGCAGGCGCGCAGGAAGATCCCCGGGTCCGGCTTGCAGCGCCCCACCTCGTACGAGAGCACGAACGCGTCGACCAGCCCGGCCAGCCCCCAGGCCTCGAAGTGCGGCCGGATGTCGAAGCCGATGTTGCTGACGACGGCCACCCGGACGCCCCCGGCCCGCAGCGCGTCCAGCGTCGCCGCGGTGTCCGGGTAGGGCACCCAGCCCTCGGGCACCAGCACCCGCTCGTAGAGCGCCTCCGCGAAGCCCTCGATGCCCGCGTCCACGGTCTCGGCCAGCCCCGTGTAGGCGCCGCGGTGGGCGTACGGGTAGAGATCCCGGTCGGCCCAGAGCTCGGCCAGCCGGGGCGGCACCCGGGTCGGCAGCGGCCCGCCCGCCCGGCCGGCGGTCAGCAGCCGGTCGGCCAGCGCGGTGGCCCGCATCCGCTCCAGGGTCACCCCGCAGGCGGCGGCGGCCGCGAGCACCCAGTCCCGGGGCTCCTCCACCTGGGCCAGGGTGCCGTGGAAGTCGAGCAGGACCGCCTCCACCGGCCGGCGGGACGGACCCGGGCGGACGGCGTCGTCGGCGCCGCGCGAGGCGTGGGGCGGTTCGGCATGATCCGGCACGTCGTGCACCCTACCGACCGCCTCCGACCCCGCTGCCGGTCGGCCTTGTCCGGTGGCTGTCGGCGGCACGCATTAATCTTGGAGGCATGTCGAGCCCCGCCGAGCGGTACGCAGCGGCGCGCCGCCGGGCCGCGCAGGCCTCACAGTTCCCGGCACTTGACGAGTTCGCCCTCGATCTGGGGTTCGACCTCGACGACTTCCAGCGGGAGGCGTGCCAGGCGCTGGAACGGGGCAGCGGCGTCCTGGTCTGCGCCCCGACCGGCGCCGGCAAGACGGTGGTCGGCGAGTTCGCCGTACACCTGGCCCTGCGCGGCACGCCGGCGCCCCCGGCCGGCGACGGGGCCGCCCCGCCCCGCCGGCGCAAGTGCTTCTACACCACCCCGATCAAGGCGCTGTCGAACCAGAAGTACCACGACCTGGTCGACCGCTACGGCGCCGAGCAGGTCGGGCTGCTCACCGGCGACAACGCCATCAACGGCGACGCCCCGGTGGTGGTGATGACCACCGAGGTGCTGCGCAACATGCTCTACGCCGGCTCGGCCACCCTCGACGGCCTGGCCTACGTGGTGATGGACGAGGTGCACTACCTCGCCGACCGGTTCCGTGGCGGGGTGTGGGAAGAGGTGATCATCCACCTGCCCGCCTCGGTCACCCTGGTCTCCCTGTCGGCCACCGTGTCCAACGCCGAGGAGTTCGCCGACTGGCTGGTCACCGTGCGCGGCGAGACGGCCGTGGTGGTCAGCGAGCACCGCCCGGTGCCGCTGTGGCAGCACATGCTGGTCGGCAAGCGGATGTTCGACCTGTTCCACGACGCCGACGCCGCCCGCAAGCACGACGTGCACCCCGAACTGCTGCGCTACACCCGCGACACCATGCGCCGCCTCGAGCTCGGCGAGGGGCGCAGCGCCGGTCCCGGCGGCGGCCGGCGCGGGCCCCGCTGGCGCGGCCCGATGCGCCCCGACATCGTCGACCGGCTCGACCGGGAGGGGCTGCTGCCGGCGATCCTGTTCATCTTCAGCCGCGCCGGCTGCGCCGCCGCCGTGCAGCAGTGCCTCGCCGCGGGCCTGCGGCTCACCTCCCCCGAGGAGCGGGCCGAGATCCGCCGTGTCGTCGAGTCGCGGGTCACCGCCATCCCCGGCGAGGACCTGACCGTCCTCGGCTACTGGGAGTGGCTCGACGGCCTCGAACGCGGCCTGGCCGCCCACCACGCCGGCATGCTGCCGGTGTTCAAGGAGGTCGTCGAGGAGCTCTTCGTCCGGGGCCTGGTCAAGGCGGTCTTCGCCACTGAGACGCTCGCCCTGGGCATCAACATGCCGGCCCGCTGCGTCGTGCTGGAACGCCTGGTGAAATACAACGGCGAGGCGCACGTCGACCTGACGCCGGGGGAGTACACCCAGCTCACGGGCCGCGCCGGCCGGCGCGGCATCGACGTCGAGGGGCACGCCGTCGTCGTCTGGTCCCCGGAGACCGATCCCCGGCACGTGGCCGGTCTGGCCTCCACCCGCACCTACCCGCTGCGGTCCAGCTTCCGGCCGTCGTACAACATGGCGGTCAACCTGGTCGGCACGGTCGGCGCCGAGCCGGCCCGCGCGCTGCTGGAGTCCTCGTTCGCCCAGTTCCAGGCGGACCGCTCGGTGGTCGGCCTGGCCCGGCAGGTGCAGCGCAACACCGAGACCATCGAGGCGTACGGCGCGGAGGCGGCCTGCCACCACGGCGACTTCGACGAGTACTTCGCGCTGCGGGTGGCGATCGGCGAGCGGGAGCGGGCCATCGCCCGGCAGGGGCAGAGCCAGCGCAAGGCCGCCGCGGTGGCCTCGCTGGAGCGGCTGCGGATCGGCGACGTGATCCGGGTGCCGTCGGGCCGGCGGGCCGGCCTGGCCGTCGTGCTCGACCCGGCCACCGGCGGCTTCGGCGAGCCCCGGCCGCTGGTGCTGACCCAGGACCGCTGGGCGGGCCGGGTCAGCCCGGGGGACTTCACCACCCCGGCCGAGGTGCTGGCGCGGATCCGGGTGCCGAAGCACTTCAACCACCGGTCCCCGGCGGCCCGGCGCGATCTGGCCGCCGAGGTCAGCGGCACCGGGCTGGACCGGCACGGCGGCCGCCGCGGCGGCCGGTCCCGGCAGGCCGTCGGCGAGGACCACCGGCTCAGCCAGCTCCGCACCGAGCTGCGCCGGCATCCCTGCCACGCCTGCCCCGACCGCGAGGAGCACGCCCGCTGGGCGGAGCGGCGCCGCCGCCTGGAGAACGACACCGAGGAGCTGCGGCAGCGGGTGGCCGGCCGGACCGGCTCGCTGGCCCGCACGTTCGACCGGATCGTGGCGCTGCTCACCGCCCGGGGCTACCTGGCGCCCGACGGCGCGGTGACCGACGCCGGCCGGATGCTCGGCCGGATCTGGACCGAGGCGGACCTGCTGGTCGCCGAGTGCCTGCGGCGCGGGGTGTGGGACGGGCTCTCCCCGGCCGAACTGGCGGCGGCGGTCTCCGTGGTGGTCTTCGAGGCGCGCCGCGACGTCGACGAGCGGGCGTCGCTGCCGCGCGGCCCCGTGGCCGAGGCGGTCGACGAGACGCTCAAGCTGTGGAGCGAGATCGAGGCCGACGAGGCGGCCCGGGGCCTCACCGTCACCCGGGAGCCCGACCTCGGCTTCGCCTGGCCGGTCTACCGCTGGGCGCGGGGCGAGGCGCTCGCGAAGGTCCTCGGCAGCGGCCACGAGATCGACGGCGAGATGCCGGCCGGCGACTTCGTCCGCTGGGCGCGGCAGGTGGTCGACCTGCTCGGCCAGCTCGCCGACTCCGGCGGCGCCCCGGCGGAGCTCAGGTCCACCGCCCGGCAGGCGATCGGCGCCGTGAACCGGGGTGTGCTGGCCTACCACGCCCCCGCCTGACCGTCACTGTCCGTCACCAGATATCGAAATCGACGCATCGCTTAGTCACCGCGACGGCACCCCCCGAATTGTCCGGGGGGTGCCGTCGTGCCTGGTCACGGCATCCCTGATCATTGCTGCGGCGCGGGATCGCGCGTCGGTGGAACGATCTGGGAGAAGGCCGCCGTGGCGGAGATCAATCACTTCGAGTACGGATGGATCACCCCCGCGCTCAGCTACGCGCTGTCGGTGCTGGGCTCGGCCCTGGGGCTGATCTGCGCGGGCCGGATCCGCACGGCGGGCAGCGCGGGCCAGCGTGCCTGGTGGGGAACCCTGGCGGCCTGGGCCATCGGTGGCACCGCCATCTGGACCATGCACTTCATGGCGATGCTCGGCTTCGCCGTCGAGGGCACCCGGATCCGGTACGACGTGCCCATCACCGTGGCCAGCGCGATGATCGCGGTGATCGCGGTCGGCATCGGCCTGGCCATCGTGGGCACCGGGCGGTTCTCCGCCGTGCGGCTGCCCGCCGGGGGCCTGTTCACGGGCGCGGGGGTCGCCGCGATGCACTACACCGGCATGGCGGCCATGCGGCTCAACGGCCGGATCGACTACGACACCACCCGGGTCGTGCTGTCGGTCGTGATCGCGGTGGTCGCGGCCACGGTGGCGCTCTGGCTCGCGATGACCGTCCGCCGGGGGCTGGCGATCGTCGGCTCGGCGCTGCTGATGGGCGTCGCCGTCAACGGCATGCACTTCACCGGGATGAGCGCCATGTCGGTGCATCGGCACGCCGGGCAGGGCGAGGTGTCCGGCGCCGGCGTCAGCACCCTGCTCGTGCCGATCATCCTCGCGGTGGTGTTCGGCGTGGTCGGGCTGGTCTACGCGCTGCTGGCCGCCCCTACCGCCGAGGACCGGGCCGCCACCGCGTACTTCGACGACCTGCGGGGCCAGGAGCCGGCCGAGGCGTCGCCGCCGCCGCCGGCGCCGGACCCGGTGGGGCTGCGGGCCCGGTCCACACTCGGCCAGCCGGGCACCCCGTTTCCGTCCCGCCGGGGCAACCCGCCGCGCTGACCCGTCCAGCGGGTCGACGCCGCCCGCCGTGCCGCGGCACGGCGGGCGGCGCTTGCTGGTCGATGGCGTGGGCTGCCACCACGATGAGCGCGCCGCCGCCGACCACGAGGTGGTGTCGGCCGGATCGAGGTCGTGGGAGCGGTTGATTTTCGGGCATACGGCTCAGCGGCCAGCCGGTACCAGGGAGAGTCGGCGCAGAGGCCCGCGTGTCGAAGGAGGACTCGTGCGACCCACCCGCCGGCTACTGGCGCTGCTCGGGCTCGCTGCGGCGATGCCCCTGGTCGCGGCCGTCATCCTTGTCTGGATACCGTTCCGCAATGCGCAGGGTCTGATACCACAGAGCTCTGCGGTATGGCCGTACGACTCGTACCACGACATGCGCTGGCTGCTGGTCTACCACAACTCCTGGTTGATGTTCGGGCTCCTCTTGCTGGGCGCGATCGTGCTGCGAGGGCTCTACTCCGCGGCCCTGGTCGGCCTGGCCTGGCCGGCAGGCGTACGGCGGCCGCCGTTCCGGGCGTTGGCGCGGCGCAACCTCGAAGTCGCGGCGTTCACGGCGGTCCTCGTCCTACCGTTCGCTGCGTACGCGGTCGCCGCGTCGGTGGTGTCGCTGTCCTGGTTCCTGTTCGCCTCGCTGGGCCCCATGATCATCCTCGCCCCCTTCCTGCAGCGGATGGCCGTGGGCCGGGGCCTGTGGCGGGGACTGCCTTCGGCCGAGCTCGTCGGCTGGTCGCTGCTCGACTTCGTGGTGATCTCGGTGGCCGGTGGCGCGGTGTGGCAGGTTCCCGCGTTGATGACGCCGCTCGTCGCCGCGGGCGCGGGCGCGGCCAACGGCCTGCTGTGGAACCGGACGGTGCGGGCGGCCGTGCTGCAGCCGCGGGTACGGTGGCGGCGGGTGCCGGTGGTGCCGATCGCTGTGGTGCTCGCGCTGGCCACTCCGCTGGTGTCGCAGGTGATCACCTCGCCCCGCCACGAACGGAGCACCTTCGTCCCGCCCGTCTTCGACCGGCCGCTGCCCGCGAGGGTGCGCTACGCGGTGATCCTGCTGGCCGGGCACGAATCCGCGTACGACGGCCGCCCGTTGGGGGACCCGGCGGCCGAGTGGTTCTCATACGCTGGCCTGGACGCGGGTGGCCGCCCGCTGCCGTACCGGCGGTATGACACCCACCGGTCGCTGGACTCCAGCGCGGAACTGCTCGCCGCGCAGGTGGACGCGCTGCATCGGCGGACCGGCAGGCCCATCGCCCTGGTCGGCCGAAGTGAGGGGGCGATGGTGGCCCGGCGCTACCTCGGCGATCGGCCGGACCCGCGGGTGCAGGCACTGGCGATGTTCAGCCCGCTGGTCCGCGCCGGACGCGCGTACTACCCACCCCCGGACGTCAGCACCGGCTGGGGTCTGGCCGCCGGCTGGCTGCTGCGGGGGATGTTCGCTGTCACGCAGGTCGGCAGGACAGCCGCCACCACGCCGGACGAGCCGTTCATCCGTTCACTGATGGACGAAGACGGGCCCTTTTTCCGCCTGCACATGATGTGTCCCGTCCCGGGGGTCCGGGCGATCGCCTTCCTGCCGACGGTCACCGCGTCCGAGGCGCCACCGGACCCGTACATCCGCATCCCGACGGTCGAGGCACCGTCCTTCCACGGGGGGCTCATCGGTCGCCCGGTCATCGAGGACCAGTTGATCGACTTTCTCGCCGGCGAGGATGTCAACGTCCGGCGCCGGGAGTACGGCCTCCTGGAGCGGCTGGGTGCGGCCTGGCACGCACCCAACCTGGCGCTGCGCATCAACCCGGTCTGGGAACCCACCGTGCCGTCCGGCACGCCGGCCTTCTCGACGGCACTCTACTGCCGTCCGCTGCGGCAACCAGACTGACAACCAGTTCAGACCCGCGAAGCGGGGGTCCGGCTCGCCGCGCGCAGCTGCCCGGCGAGCAACCAGAGGGCCACGGCGGCGAGCGCCGCCGTCATCCAGACCGCCAGCGGACGGTACGGCAGCAGCAGGATACCGAGCCCGATGCCCACCGTTGCGGTGACGATCGCCGCGACGGTGGTGGCGCGCCGGTCGACGAGCACCGCCAGCCCGGCCACGGCGGTCGCCACCCCGCCGACCAGTCGGACCCAGCCCCAGCTGGTGATGTCGAGGTGGAACATCTCCGCGCTGGCAATGTCGACGTACGGCTCGAGCGGAACGATGGCGAGCCCGGTGAGGAAGTCGATCCCCCCGGCCGCGCCCAACAGCACCGCCGCCAGGTAGCGCCGGCTCCGTCGCTCGCTGTCCGGGCCGATGCCGTCCGGAGCTGGCCCGTCTCCCGGCATGCTTCCTCCGCCTGTCGTCTCCGCCGCCGTGCAGCCCGTACCCAAGCCGCCGCAGGGGATTCCACCAGGCTATCGAGGCTCGCCCTGCCCCGCCGCCGGTAGCGGAGCCTGTTGGCTCAGGGACGGACCGGGAGGTTTCCGGGGCGTCGCGCCACTGGCCGCGGTGCGCGGCGGTGAGGATCTTGGCTTTGGGGCTGTGATCGAGGATGCCCCCGCTCAGTCGAACGCCGACTCACCGCCGGGGTAGGCGAAGGACGAGCGCGGTGAATAGAAGCCCCACACGATTTCGAGCGGCTCGGCGGGACGCAGGGCGTGGACCGGGTGGTCGGGTGCCAGGAACTCCACCGACTCGATCTCGAAGGGATCGACCGGCTCCGCGACGAAGGGGTAGTTCCC
The DNA here is from genome assembly GCF_040634035.1 of Micromonospora sp. NPDC007220. Lineage (NCBI taxonomy): Bacteria > Bacillati > Actinomycetota > Actinomycetes > Micromonosporales > Micromonosporaceae > Micromonospora > Micromonospora sp. NPDC007220. Next base: position 84,718 of record NZ_JBEYEU010000005.1, read on the forward strand.
GCTCAGCAGCCTGCCGTCGAGCCGGGTCAGGTAGCGGAGCTGTCCACGGTTCACGGCGTCACCGGTGCGTCCGACCCGGGCCGTCGTGCGGATCACCGGTACGCCGTCCGCCTCGGTGGTGGCGACCAGCCGATGCCCCTTCACCTCGATCGTGGTGGTACCGGCGCTCGCCGGGGCGCCCCGCGCGACGGCGTAGTCGCGGACCACCGGGCTGGAGTTGACGTAGTGCGTCCACCAGCGGCCGGGGGTCACCCCGTCCGGGGCGTCGACCCCGGACAGGTCCGGACCGAGATACGTCAGCGAGTAGGCGCCGAAGCCGGAGGTCTGCACGGCGTCGTCAACGACGTACTGGTTCATGAAGACCTGCCGGTTCGGGGCCGGCTCGAGGCCCTGCGGCACCAACGCGGCAACCGCGTCGGGGTCGGCCGGAACCCAGCCGAAATAGATCATCCGGCTGTTCACCACGAGCTGCGGTGCGGCGAGCTCAGTCATGAGGGCTCCTTCCACGCAACTGATCGGTCGCTACGACGCTACGTGGCACACCCCGTGCGGAGACCGACGGATTGGCGACACCGGCAGCGCTGCGCCACCGCCCTGATCGCGCGATGACGGGTGAGCGCATCGACGTGTCGCCCGACCGTCGGGCCGACACCTTGCAGGCGTGGCCGCGCGAGCACCCGGCGTCGAGACGGTGTGCCGGGACAGCTCCGGCGCCCGCACCGGGGCCACGGGCCTGCCCCGTGGCCGCGCGGACGTGGGTCAGGCGCGCTGCGCGAGGGCGTCGACCAGGCGGCGTGCCGAGCCGGCCAGGTTCCACTCGCCGGCCAGCTCCAGCAGCCGGTCGGGGTCGGCCGGCTCGGTCGGCAGTTCGGTGGCCAGCTCGGGCAGCGGCACGTCGAGGGCGACCCGGACCACCTGCGGCGCGACGGCCAGGTAGTCACGCGCGGCGGCGAGCTTGGTGCGCAGCCCGGGGGCGAAGCCGGAGTTGGGCTCGTCCAGGGCGGCCAGAATGCCCGCGATGTCGCCGTAGCGCTCGACGAGCCGGGCGGCCGTCTTCTCGCCCACGCCCGCCACCCCGGGCAGCCCGTCGCTGGGGTCGCCCCGCAGGGCGGCGAAGTCGGCGTAGCGGTCGGCCGGCACCCCGTAGCGGGCGCGCACCGCGGCGTCGTCGCAGTCGTCCAGCTTGGCCACGCCCCGCCCGACGTAGAGCAGCCGCACGGGGCGTGCGTCGTCGACGAGTTGGAACAGGTCCCGGTCGCCGGAGACCACCTCGACCGGCGCCGGCTGGGTCACCGAGAGGGTGCCGAGCACGTCGTCGGCCTCGTAGCCGGTGGCGCCGACGTGGGCGATCCCGACGGCGTCGAGCACCTCCAGGATCAGGGGGACCTGCGGGCTGAGCGTGTCGGGCACCACCTCGCCGCCCTCGGGGGCCACCCGGTGGGCCTTGTAGGACGGCAGCAGCGCCACCCGCCAGTCGGGCCGCCAGTCGTGGTCCATCGCGCAGACCATCCGGTCGGGCCGGCGGGTGCGGATCAGGCTCGCCAGCATGTCGAGGAAGCCGCGCACCGCGTTGACGGGGCTGCCGTCGGCGGCCCGGGCCGCCGACTCGGGAATGCCGAAGTAGGCCCGGAAGTAGAGACTGGGCGCGTCGATGAGCAGGATCGGGGGTCGCTGTGCCACGCCCGACAGCCTGGCACACCCCACCGACGATCAGGGGGCGCGGCGCGGCGGGTCAGGGACGTTCGTGGTCGCGGTACAGCGTCTCGCGGCGGGCCACGTACTGCAGGCCGTAGCTGGCGAGCAGCAGCACGATCGCGACCGACACCTCGAGCCAGGCCGCCGTGCCGTCGGCGACGGTCACCCCGACGGCCAGCAGCACCAGGCCCGCGACGGCGAGGAGGCCCGCCCAGAGCAGCCGGCGGCGTCGGGTCGCGGCGCGCTCCCGGTCCGTCGCTGCCACGGCGGTCGGTCCTCTCCGTCGGCGACCCGTCCGCGCCCAGCCTATCGGCGCGTACGGCCGCCGGCGGCGAAACCGGGCTGCAGGCCCGCCGCTCCGCGCGCAGACTTGCCGGTGTGACGTTCGTTGCGGGCCTGACGCTCGGCCGCCGGTTTCACGACGAGGTGCTCGCCCCGATCCTGCGTCGACGCTTCCCCGACCTGCGGTACGCGGCCGGGCTGCTCGACGGCGGCTCGGAGCTGCTCGGCCTGGACACCCCGCGCTCCACCGACCACGACTGGGGGCCGCGCGGGCAGCTCTTCGTCGGCGCGGCCGACGCGGCGCGGATCCCGCACCTGCGCGCGGCGCTGGACGCCGACCTGCCGGCGGAGTTCCTCGGCTGGCCCACCCGCTTCACCGGGGAGGGCCGGCTGGGGGTCGCCGACCGGGCGGGCAGCCGCCACGGCGTCACGATCGACGAGCCGGGCGGCTGGTGGCGCGAGCGGCTGGGCTTCGACCCCGCTGCCGGCGTCACCACGGCGGACTGGCTGGCCACGCCGACGCAGCGGCTGGCCGAGGTGACCGGCGGCGAGGTGTTCCACGACGGTCTCGACGGCGCGCTGACCGGGGCCCGGGCGGCGCTGGCGTGGTACCCGGACGACGTGTGGCGGCACGTGCTCGCCGCCGCGTGGACCCGCGTCGCCCAGGCCGAACACCTGCCCGGCCGGTGCGCGGAGACCGGCGACGAGCTCGGCAGCCGGGTGGTCGCCGCCGGGCTGGCCCGGGACCTGATGCGGCTCGGCCTGCTGCTGCACCGCCGCTGGCCCCCGTACGACAAGTGGCTGGGCACGTTGTTCGCCCGGCTGCCCGACGCGGCGCCCCTGGTCTCGGCCCTGGCGGACGCGCTCGGCCCGGGCGACTGGCGCAGGCGGGAGGACGGGCTGGTCCGGGCGCTGGAGGCTCTCGCCGCCCGGACCGACGACACCGGCCTGGCGGCCCCGGTGCGCGCCCGGTCCCGGCCCTTCCACCGGCGGCCGTTCCTGGTCCTGGACGCCGGTCGGATCGCCGGCGCGCTACGGGCCGCCATCACCGACCCGGTGCTGCGCGGGCGTCCGCCCCTCGGCGCGGTCGACCAGTACGTCGACAACGTCGACGTGCTGACCCACGCGCACCGGGTCCGCCGGCTCGCCGCCGCGCTGCCGGTCGCGGCGGACCGACCGGGCTGACGCGGGCCGGGCCGAGGGGGAGATGGCGGCTGTCGCTGCGGATCGGCGGCGCACGGGGCCGGGCCGACGTGCGGGTGGTGCCGAGGGCCAGCCGATGGCGGGCGGTGCCGGCGGGGTGGGGCCCCGCCCCGCCGAGGCGGTGACGGGGCCCGTGCCGCTCAGGCGGGCAGCCGCCAGACCTGGTTGGCGCCGCCGAAGCAGTCCCAGATCTGCAGCCGGGTGCCGTCGGCGGAGCTGTTGCCGGTGGCGTCGAGGCACCTGTTGGACGCCGGGTTGCGCAGCGTGCCGTTGGCCTGGGCCTGCCAGACCTGCGCGCCGGTGCCGTTGCAGTCCCACAGCTGCACCTTGGCGCCGTTGGCGGTGGAGGCGCTGGTCACGTCGGCGCACTTGCCGAGGGCGCGCAGCGTGCCGTCGGTGCCCACCGTCCAGCTCTGGGCGTTGGTGCCGTTACACGCGTAGAGCTGCACGGCGGTGCCGTTGGCGGTGCCGGCGGCGGCCACGTCGACGCACTTGCCGCCGATGCCGGTGATCGGGCCGGTGCGCCCGACGGGCGGCGGGGTGGTGCCGCCGGTGGCGGTGTCGTAGATGGCGCTGACCAGGGAGGTGGCGCCGGTGGTGTCCTGGCTCAGTTCCCAGTTCATCATGCCGCCGGCGTTGGCCATGGCCCACTGGGTCTTGCGCTTGACCGTCGGGATGCCGTTGTAGCACTGCTGGGTCCCGCCGACCGTGGTGCAGTCGCGGTTGGCGTTGGCCGGGTCCATGGCGACCAGTGCGGCGTACGTGTGGTAGCCGGGTCGGCTGTAGAACGGCACGCCGAGTACCGCCTTGCGGGCGGGCAGGCCCCGGGACTTCCAGTAGTTGACGGCGTTGATCGACCAGTCGTAGTTGGCGTGCGGGCTGCCGCCGTCGTACGCCATGATGTTGAGCCAGTCCACGTGGCCGAACACGGCCGGCTGCACGCCCTCGGCGTACCAGCCCTCGGAGACGACGGCGGCGGTGAGCAGCTTGCCCCGGCTGTGCAGGGCGCCGGCCAGCTGCTGCATCAGCGCCGTGTAGTTGGTGGCCGAGGCGCCCGGGTCCGGGTACTCCCAGTCCATGTCGACGCCGTCGAGGTTGTACTGGTTGACGAAGTTGACGACGTTGTTGACGAACGTCGTGCGGCTGCCGGCGTTGGCGGCGAGCGCCTCGAAGGCGGAGTCGTCGCCGTTGTTCCAGCCGCCGATCGCGATCGACACCTTGACGTTGCTGGCGTGGCCGCGGGACACCAGCTGGGAGAGCTTGGCGGGGTTCTCCACCGGGCGGAGGCTGCCGTCGCCGTTGGGCAGCACGAACGCGTAGTTGACGTGGGTCAGCTTGGCGTACTGCACCGCGTTGACGTCGCCGGTCCAGGAAGGCAGGTAGCCGACGCTGCGGAAGTCGTTGGGCAGCGCGGCGGCCTGCGCGGGGGCGGGGGCCAGGGTGAGGGTGGTGGCGGCGGTGGCGAGGGTGAGCAGGCCGGCGGCGAGGGCCGACCTGAGGTGGGAGAGCGATGAGGGCATCGGGGGCCTTCCCGTGGGCGGGTCGTGGCGGCCGTGCCGCCCGCGTCGGCGGCGGGGCGCCGGGTGCGGGCGTACGGGTGGGGACGGGGTGGACATCCTCGAGGCAGCCAAATCCTAAGGATTGTTAACTGTCACGTCAACGATGATGTTCGATGGATGCGGGCACTGCCCGACCTCGGGTGGGCTGGGTTCCGGCCCCGAACGACCGTTAAGCTGAGCGCGTGGGATCCGACGAGCTGTATCCGCCACGGCGGCTGGACGATGCCCGGCGCGCCACCGCCGCCGCGGGCCTGGACGCGCTACTGCTGACCCCCGGCTCCGACCTGCGCTACCTGACCGGCTACGACGCCCACGAGGGGGAGCGGCTCACCTGCCTCGTGCTGCCCGCGCAGGGCGAGCCGACGCTGATCGTGCCCACCCTGGAACGGCCGGCCGCCGAGGCGTCCCCCGCCCCGGCCACCGGCGTACGCATCGTCGACCACGCCGACGGCACCGACCCGTACCCGCTGCTCGTCGCCGCGCTCGGCGGACCGGTGGCGACGGTCGGCCTGGCCGACCGGATGTGGGCCGAGCAGGTCCTGGCCCTGCGCGCGGCGCTGCCCGGCGCCACCCAGCGGCTGGCCTCCGAGGTGCTGTGCGAGATGCGCCTGCGCAAGTCCCCGGCCGAGGTCGCGGCGCTGGCCGAGGCGGGCGCGGCGATCGACGCCGTGCACGCGCGGATGGGCCAGTGGCTGCGGCCGGGACGCACCGAGGCGGAGGTGGGCGCCGACATCGCCGCGGCGATCCGGGCCACCGGCCACGTGAGCGTGGACTTCGTGATCGTCGCCGCCGGCCCGAACGCCGCCAGCCCGCACCACGGCACCTCCGACCGCCCCATCGGTGCCGGCGAGCCGGTCGTCGTGGACATCGGCGGGACGATGCCGTCGGGCTACCGCTCGGACTGCACCCGCACCTACGTCGCGGGCGCCCCGGCGCCGGCCGAGTTCGTCGACTACTACGCGGTCCTGCACGCCGCCCAGCGGGCCGCGGTGGCCGCGGTCCGCCCCGGGATCACCGCCGGGGACGTCGACGCGGCGGCCCGGGAGCCGATCGCGGCCGCCGGCTTCGGCGCGGCGTTCCTGCACCGGACCGGCCACGGCATCGGCCTGGACGGCCACGAGGAGCCCTACGTGGTGGCCGGCAACGCCCGCCCCCTGGAGCCGGGGATGGCGTTCTCCGTCGAACCGGGCATCTATCTGGCGGGCCGCCACGGCGCCCGCATCGAGGACATCGTCGTCTGCGCCACGGACGGCGTGCAACGGCTCAACACCACCCCCACGGAGCTCATCGCGCTATGACTGTCGACCGGATCCTCCCCACCGACGAGGCCCACGACCTGCTCGACCTCGCCACCGAACTCGCCGACCGGGAGCTCGCGCCGCGGGCCGCCGGGTTCGAGGAGCGCGCGGAGTTCCCCCGCGAGGTGCTGCGCACCCTCGGGCGGGCCGGCCTGCTCGGCCTGCCCTACGCCGAGGAGCACGGCGGCGCCGCCCAGCCCTACGAGGTCTACCTCCAGGTGCTGGAGATCCTGGCCAGCCGCTGGCTGGCGGTCGCCGAGGCGGTCAGCGTGCACACGCTGTCCTGCTACCCCCTGGCGCAGTTCGGGACGAACGAGCAGCGCAAGCTGCTGCCCGACATGATCGGCGGGGAGCTGCTCGGGGCGTACTGCCTGTCGGAGCCGCAGGGCGGGTCGGACGCCGCCGCGCTGACCACGAAGGCCGTGCGCGACGGCGACGACTACGTGGTCGACGGCACCAAGGCGTGGATCACCCACGCGCAGGTGGCGGACTTCTACAACATCTTCTGCCGCACCGGCGGGCCCGGCCCGAAGGGCATCTCCTGCCTGCTGGCCGACCGCGCGACGGCAGGCATCGCGCCGCAGGCGGCCGAGCGCACGATGGGGCTGCGCGCCTCCCCGGTGGCGCAGATCGCCTTCGACTCGGCCCGGGTGCCGGCCGAGCGGCTGATCGGCGGGGAGGGGGCGGGCTTCACCATCGCCATGTCCGCCCTCGACTCGGGACGCCTCGGCATCGCCGCCTGCGCGGTCGGGCTGGCCCAGGCGGCGCTGGACTACGCGGTCGGCTACGCCCGGGAGCGCCAGCAGTTCGGCAAGGCGATCATCGACTTCCAGGGACTGGGCTTCACGCTCGCCGACCTGGCCACCCAGATCTCTGCGGCCCGGGCGTTGATGCTGGCCGCGGCCCGGCTGCGCGACGCCGGCCGGCCGTACTCGATCGAGGCGGCGAAGGCGAAGCTCTTCGCCACCGACGTGGCGATGCGGGTGACCACCGACGCGGTGCAGGTGCTCGGCGGGGCCGGCTACGTGGCCGACCACCCGGTGGAGCGCTACATGCGCGAGGCCAAGGTGCTCCAGATCGTCGAGGGCACCAACCAGATCCAGCGGCTGGTCATCTCCAGGGCGCTGGCGAAGGGCTGACGGGCGTCGCCCCGCCGGCGCCGCGTCGCGCCGGCGGGCCGCCTCGTCGCCGCGACGCGGTTTTCCCGGTAGGTTGCACGCCGTGGAGGAGATCGACCGCGCCATCATCGCCGCGCTGACCGCTGACGGTCGGCTGTCGTACACCGATCTGGCGGAGCGGGTGGGCCTGTCGGTCTCCGCCGTGCACCAACGGGTGCGCCGCCTGGAGCAGCGCGGCGTGATCAAGGGGTACGCCGCCCGGGTCTCCTTCGAGGCCCTGGACCTGCCGCTGACCGCGTTCGTGGCGATCCGGCCCTTCGACCCGTCGCAGCCCGACGACGCGCCGGAGCGGCTGGCCCACCTGCCCGAGATCGACTCGTGCTACTCGGTGGCGGGGGAGGACTTCTATCTCCTGCTGGTGCGCGTGGCCAGCCCGGCCGACCTGGAGCGGCTGCTCCAGGAGATCCGGACGGCGGCGAACGTGACCACCCGTACGACGGTGGTGCTGTCGACGCCGTACGAGAACCGGTCGCCGAAGATCAGTGCCGAGCCCCAGCTTCGGGTGCGCTCGCGGGGGTCGGGGGAACCGGCTGGTTCCAGCGCAGGATGACCCGCCGGCCGTGCTCGTGGCCGAGCACGCTGACCGTGGCGGTGTCCAGGCGCAGCAGCCCGCCGGCGGACGGGGGCAGGCCGACCCAGCGGGCGCCGAGCACGCGCAGGCTGTGGGCGTGCCCGACGAGGGCGACGGTGCCCCGGTCTAGCAGCGGATGGACCCGGGCGAGCACCCGGTCGAGGCGCTCGCCGACCTGGTTCGGGGACTCCCCGCCGGGGCAGCCGTCGGCCCAGATGGACCAGTTCGGGTGGTCGTCGCGGATGTCGGCGGTGGTGCGCCCCTCGTACTCCCCGTAGTTCCACTCGGCCAGGTCGTCGAGCGTGTCGGTGACCGTGAGGCCGGCGAGCCGCGCGGTGTGCAGCGCCCGGGCGCGGGGGCTGGTCAGGACCGCGGCGCAGCGGCGGCCGGCGAGGAATCGGCCGAGGGCGCGGGCCTGCCGCTCGCCGTCGGGGGTGAGCTGGAGGTCGGTGTACGAGGTGTGCCGGCGGCTGGCGCTCCAGGTGGTCTCGCCGTGCCGGATCAGCAGAAGCTCTCCCATCCGTCCAGTCAACCAGACGGCCTCTTCCCACCGTTCACCTAGTGTCCTAGGACGCCTTAGCGGGTGTGGCACCCGCCATGACAGCACTGCGGGGTTTCCCACGGCGTGATGAGGGCACCCGACCGAGCGAGGGCCGGGGGAGGCCCGGCCCGTGCTGAGGAGGCGACATGGGCTTCACCGGCAAGGCGAAGAACAAGGTCCAACAGGTGGCGGGTGCCGCCAGGAAGCGACTCGGCGGCGCCACCCACAGCGAGCGGATGCGCGACGAGGGGGCCACGCAGCAGAGCGACGCGCGTGCCCGACAGGCCGGGGAGCACCTCACGGACGCCGGCCGGGACGTGAAGGACGCCTTCACCAGGTGACCCGAGTACGGCGGCGGCTCCCGGCACCCTCGCCGGGGGCCGCCGGACGTCCTGGCCCGCGGCTGCGGCTTTGCGCGGCGAGAACGTCGGGGAATCAGGGAGGGCTTCGATCTGTGCGTGCCCGTCCCGCTGCTCGCCTGGTGGCGGCCGATGGCCGGGACGGGCTCGGCTGGGGGGCTTACCGCATGACCGGTCCGTTGACCGGGGTCGTGCGGCGGCCGAGGCCGGGCCAGAACCGTCCGGTCCAGGCGGCGTACGTGAGGTAGGTGGCGCCGTGGGTGCGGATGAGGTAGGGATCCTCGACCGCGCGGACCTGCACCTGTACCGACGCGACGAGGACCGCGGTCGCGGCAAGACTGATCGGGTTGGGCACCATCGCGGCCAGGCCGAGGCTGGTGACGGCCATCGCGGTGAAGATGGGGTTGCGCGCCAACGCGAACGCGCCGGTGGTGACCAGCCTGGTGCGCTCGCGGGGGTCGACGCCGATCCGGCGTCCAGCCGCAGCCTGGTGTCGCCGGTAACCCGCCACCGCGCCAGGGTGCGACACCCGAACGCCAGCACCAGGCCCAGCAGCTACAGGGCGAGTGCCAGGCCGGCCGTCACCGCGAACCCTCGTCAGCGCAGCAACTGTCCACGCAACCGTCCGTGCTGCCTGTCGCCGGCCCGGCCGGGGGGAGCCCGGGTGTGCAGCAGGCGTCACCGCGCCACGCTTCACGGCCCTCCTTGACCGCCACCACGGCGATGACCAGCGCGGCGACCGGGTCGGCCCAGGACCAGCCGAACAGGCTGTTCAGACCCAGGCCCACGAGGAGGACGGCGGACAGGTAGGTGCACAGCAGGGTCTGTTTGGAGTCCGCGACCGCCGACCGCGAACCGAGTTCCCGGCCGGCGCGGCGCTGCGCGTACGACAGGCCCGGCATGATCGCCAACGACAGTGTCGCCAGCACGAGACCGATGCTGGAGTGCTCGGCGTCGGCGCCGCCGAGCAGGGCACGCACCGACTCCACCGTCACATAGGCGGCGAGGGCGAAGAACGAGACCGCGATGATCCGCAGCGCCGCCTTCTCCCGAGCTTCCGGATCGCGACCGGCGAACTGCCACGCCACCGCGGCTGCCGACGATACCTCGATCACGGAGTCCAAGCCGAAGCCGAGCAGGGCGGTCGACGACGCGATCGTGCCGGCGGTGATCGCGACGACCGCCTCGACGACGTTGTAGGTGATCGTCGCGGCGACCAGCAGCCGCACCCGGCGGGCGAGCACCGCGCGGCGCGCCGGCGACGGTTCCGCCGGTGTCAGGTCGATGAGGGGGAGGGTCATCAGCAGCAGCCCTTTTCACCGGAGTCCGGACACGCGGCCGGGTCTACCGTCAGGACGAGGCCGAGCAGGTCTGCGAGGGCGTGTGCCAGCCGGGCGTCGGCCAGTTCGTACCGGGTGCGGCGGCCCTGGGGCACGGCGACCACCAGGCCGCAGCCGCGCAGACACGACAGGTGGTTCGACAGGTTCTGCCGGGTCGTGCTCAGTAGTTCGGCCAGCTCCGCCGGGTATCCCGGTCCGTCGCGCAGCGCCAGCAGCAGTCGCGCCCGGGTCGGGTCGGACAGGGCATGACCGAAGCGGGCCAGCACCTGCCCGTGCGTCAACGTCTCCACATCACCGATAGTACATTCGGCGGTGTACTAAGAAGGGCAGGGCCTCACCTGTGCAGCATGGCGTTCCTGTTCAAGGTAAAGCGTGCGCTGTACCCTCGCGGTCGCTCGAGCGAGGAGCGGCGGTGGCGTCGTGGGCTGGAGACGCGGCACCCCCGGGCCGGTGTCGGCTCCGGGGGTGCGGGTGTCGCGGGTTGGTCAGTCGTTGCGGTGCTCGGCCCACCACTGCTGCCCGGTCTCGGGCAGGGTGTCGATCGGGTCGTAGTAGGCGTGGCGCTTGTTGAGCGCCTCGGCGTCGGCGGACTCGATGGAGGTGCGGTAGTTCTTCGTCCAGTACGAGATGCCGCGGTCGCGGTCGTACTCGGTGAGCATGTGCACCCAGCGCTTGCCGACGAAGGGCACGTCGCACACGATGCGCGGGGTGGCGTAGCCGGGCAGGTAGCCCATGATGTCGTGCTGGAGCTGCTGGGCGTGCCAGACCGGGACCCGCCAGTGCTCGGCGTTGGGGATCATGTCGCACATGTAGAAGTAGTACGGCAGGATGCCCGCCTCGCCTTGGAGGGCGAAGCAGAGGTCGAGCAGGTCGGGGGCGGTGGCGTTGACGCCGCGCATGAGCACGCCCTGGTTGCGGACGTCGCGTACGCCGACGTCGAGGGCGGTCTGGGCGGCCCTGGCGACCAGCGGGGTGAGCGACTGGGCGTGGTTGACGTGGGTGTGGATGGCGAGGTTGACGCCGCGGCGGGCGGCGGTGCGGGCGACCCGTTCGAGGCCCTCGACGACGTCGGGCTGGAGCCAGTGCTGGGGCAGGCCCATGAGGGCCTTGGTGGCGAGCCGGATGTCGCGGATGGTCTCGATCTCCAGCAGCCGCATCAGGTAGGACTCGAGGTTCTTCCACGGGACGTTGGCCACGTCGCCGCCGGAGACGACGACGTCACGGACGCCGGGGTGGGCCTTGAGGTAGCCGATGTGGGCGTCGTAGCGGTCGACGGGTTTGAGGGTGAGCTTGAGCTTGTCGACGGCGGGGGTGGAGTTGCCGACGAGGTCCATGCGGGTGCAGTGCCCGCAGTACTGGGGGCAGGTGGAGAGCAGCTCGGCGAGGACCTTGGTGGGGTAGCGGTGGGTGAGGCCCTCGGCGACCCACATGTCGTGTTCGTGCAGGGAGTCGCGGCTGGCGTACGGGTGGGAGGGCCAGTCGGTGCGCCGGTCGGAGGCGACGGGGATCATGTAGCGCCGGATGGGGTCGGCGAGGAACGCCTCGGTGGTCATCGGCGCGAACGGGACCATGGTGTTCATCATCTGTGGCGGCACCAGCATGGACATGGTGGCCAGGGCTTTCTGGTCGGCCTCGAGGTCGGCGTAGAAGGTCTCGTCGACCGTGTCGCCGAGGACGGTGCGCAGCTGCTTGATGTTCTTGACGCAGTTGACGCGCTGCCACTGGGCGTTCTCCCACTGGTCGCGGGTGACGTGGCGCCAGCCGGGGAAGCGGGTCCAGTCGGGTTCGACGAGGGGCGCGCGGCGGTACTCGTAGGGCTGTCCGGCGGTGGGGACGGCGACCGGCGCGGGGCGGGGCGCAGGCGGGGTCTCTACCGGTTGGGTCTGGGTCACGGCCCCTCCTCGATGTGGTGCGGTTGATCAGCGACCCCGAAGGCTACTGGAAAATATTCGGTGAAGAAATTAGTCTGCCGTAAGTTTTCCCGCTACGCGAGCCCTGGTCGGGGCTTCGAGCGGCGTGACAGGGGAGGTCGGCGTGACGTCACCGGTGGGTCTGCACCGCGTTGTCGAACCGGCGGGGGTGCTGCCGCAGGCCGCGTGGCGGCTGGACGCGAGTCCGGAGATCGCGCCGAACGAGGTGCGGATCCGGGTGGAGCGGTTGAACCTGGACGCGGCGAGCTTCCGGCAGCTGTGGGAGAAGCACGGCGGGGACGGCGACGCGGTCCGCGCCGAGGTGCTCCAGATCGTGTCGACGCGCGGCAAGATGCAGAACCCGGTGACGGGCTCGGGCGGGATGCTGATCGGCACCGTGGAGGAGGCGGGACGGCGGTCCCCGCTGGGGCTGCGGGCGGGGCAGCGGGTGGCGACCCTGGTGTCGCTGACGTTGACGCCGCTGACGATCCTCGACGGGCTGGCCCGCTGGGACGGGCGCAGCGAGCAGGTGCCGTGCGACGGGTACGCGATCCTGTTCGCCCGGTCGATCGCGGCGGTGCTGCCGGCGGATCTCGATCCGCAGTTGTCCCTGGCGGTACTGGACGTGTGCGGGGCGCCGGCGCTGACGGCGCGGGTGGTGTCGCGGTACGTGGCGGAGCGGGAGCGGGCGGAGGATCCGACGCCGGTGCGGGTGGCGGTGATCGGTGGCGCGGGCAAGAGCGGGTCGCTGTCTCTGGCCGCGGCGCGGCGGGCGGGTGCCGCCCGTACGGTCGGGGTGGTGCCGGTCGTGGCGGAGCGTGACGCGCTGGCGGCGGTGGGTCTGGCGGACGTGGTGGCGTTGGCCGACGCCCGGGATCCGGTGGCGTTGTCGTCGGCGGTGACGACGGCGTTGGGGGCGCCGGCGGACGTGACGGTGGTCTGCGTGGACGTGCCGGGGTGTGAGCACGGTGCGGTGCTGGCGACGGAGGACGGCGGCACGGTGGTGTTCTTCTCGATGGCGACGAGTTTCGCGGCGGCGGCGTTGGGGGCGGAGGGCCTGGCGGCGGACGTGACGATGCTGGTCGGCAACGGGTACGTGCCGGGGCACGCGGAGTTCGCGTTGGGTCTGTTGCGCTCGGAGTCGGGGGTGCGGGCGTTGTTCGAGGCGCGTCTGGCGGCAGACTGATGGTCATGACGAACCCCTCGACTCTGTACCGCGGCGGGACGCTGCACTGCCCGGCCGATCCGAGCGCGACGGCTCTGCTGGTGACCGATGGCCGGATCTCCTGGTTGGGGGTGGAGGCGGACGCGCCGGTCGCCGAGCGGGTGGTGGATCTGGACGGGGCGTTGGTGACGCCGGCGTTCGTCGACGCGCACGTGCACGCCACGGACACGGGGTTGGCGTTGTCGGGGCTGGATCTGTCGGCGGTGCGTTCGGCGGCGGAGTTGCTGGACGCGGTGGCGGGGTTCGCGGCGGGGTTGCCGTCGGACGCGGTGGTGTTGGGGCACGGCTGGGACGAGTCGAGTTGGCCGGTGCCGCGGTTGCCGGACGCGGCGATGTTGGACCGGGCGGCCGGGGGGCGGCGGCTGTATCTGTCGCAGGCGTCGATCCATTCGGCGTTGGTGTCGGCGGCGTTGCTGGCGGCGTGTCCGCAGGTGGTGTCGGCGGCGGGGTACGACGCGTCGGGGTGGTTGCGGCGGGACGCGCACCACGTGGTGCGGGCGGCGGCGTTCGCGTCGGTGACGCGGGCGCAGCGGGTGGCGGCGCAGCGGGCGGCGTTGGCGCACGCGGCGTCGCTGGGTATCGCGGCGGTGCACGAGTGCGGTGGTCCGGAGATCTCCGACGAGGAGGACTTCACGGGTCTGTTGGCGTTGTCGGGTGACGGCGTGGCTGAGGTGTACGGGTACTGGGGTGAGCTGCTGGGGGCGGCGCGGGCTCGTGAGTTGGGTGCGGTGGGTGCGGGGGGTGATCTGTTCGCCGACGGGGCGTTGGGGTCGCGTACGGCGCACGTGTCGCGTGACTACCTGGATGGTGAGGGGGGTTGCGGGCACGGTTACCTGAGTGCGGAGCAGGTGCGTGAGCATCTGTTGGACTGTGCGGCGCACGCTGTGCAGGGTGGGTTCCACGCGATCGGTGACGCGGCGATCTCGACGGTGCTGGAGGGTTTTGCGGGGGCGGCGGAGAGGTTGGGCACGGACCGGGTGCGGGCGGGTCGGCACCGCATCGAGCACGCGGAGATCATGAACAAGCGGTTGATCGCCGGGTTCGTGGAGTACGGGATCGTGGCGAGCATGCAGCCGGCGTTCGACCGGTTGTGGGGTGGCGCGGGTCGGATGTACGAGTCGCGGCTGGGCCTGGAGCGGTCGTTGGAGTCGAATCCGATGGGTGCGATGCACGGTGTCGGGGTGGCGTTGGCGTTCGGGTCGGATTCGCCGGTGACGCCGCTGGATCCGTGGGGTTCGGTGCGGGCGGCGGTGTGGCACCACAGTCCGACGCAGCGGATGAGTGTGCGGTCGGCGTTCGCGGCGCACACCCGTGGCGGGTGGCGTGCGGTGCGGCTGGACAACGAGGGTGTGCTGGCGTTGGGGGCACCGGCGACGTTCGCGGTGTGGTCGACGCCGGCGGGGGTGGACCGGGGGTTGCCGGTGTTGTTGGCCGCGGACCCGGAGGCGCGTGGTCCGCAGGACCCGACGCCGCTGCCGGTGTGTCGGCGCACGGTGTTGCGCGGTGACGTGATCTACGAGGAAGGGTCTTCGTGAGCGAGCGAACCATCGGTACGGCGTGTGGCGCCGTCGCGGGGCAGGGTCGGGTGACGGTGTGACGGGCAAGCTTGACCTTGATCCGCGGCTGGTGGCGCGGGCGCGGGAGTTGGCGCGTCGCGCCGGGCAGCCGGTGGTGGATCTGGCGCGCAGCCACACGACGGTGTCGGTGGAGCGGGCGGTGCTGCGGCTGGCCGGGGTGGCCGGCGCGGATCCGGACGGTATTCCGTGGGTGAACCGGCTCGTGGACGCGGTGGTCGCGGACGTGGGGTTGGGGCACGGGGTGGCGTTGCCGGTGTTCGACGCGCTCGCCCGGGAGCAGCTCGGGGACGTGACGTTGCTGGCGCAGAAGGCGGCGGCGGGGTCGGTGCGGTTCGAGGTGCCGACGGGGAAGGCGGCCACGGCGGCGCGGAAGGCGGCGCGGCGGGCGGTGGGTGCGGGGATCCGGGCGATCGACCGGCGGCGTGCGGAGCGTGACCGGCTGGTGAAGCGGTTCGGGGATCCGGCGCAGCGGCCGTGGATCTATCTGATCGTGGCGACGGGCGACATCTACGAGGACATTCCGCAGGCGCAGGCGGCGGCGCGGGCGGGTGCGGACGTCATCGCGGTGATCCGGTCGACGGGGCAGTCGCTGCTGGACTACGTGCCGGAGGGGGCGACCCGGGAGGGTTTCGCGGGCACGTACGCGACGCAGGAGAACTTCCGGTTGATGCGGGCGGCGTTGGACGAGTCGTCGCGGGAGTTGGGCCGCTACGTGCGGTTGACGAACTACGCGTCGGGTCTGTGCATGCCGGAGATGGCGACCCTGGCGGGCCTGGAGCGGCTCGACATGATGTTGAACGACTCGATGTACGGGATCCTGTTCCGGGACATCAACCCGATCCGCACGTTCGTGGACCAGCGGTTCTCGCGGCAGGTGCACGCGCGGGCGGGGATCATCATCAACACCGGTGAGGACAACTACCTGACCACGGCGGACGCGGTGGACGAGGCGCACACGGTGACGGTGTCGCAGCTGCTCAACGAGTTCTTCGCGCACGAGGCGGGGTTGGCGGACTGGCAGTTGGGCCTGGGGCACGCGTTCGAGATCAACCCGGACGTGCCGGAGTCGTTGCGGCTGGAGTTGGCGCACGCGTTGCTGGCGCGGGAGTTGTTCCCGGACGCGCCGTTGAAGTGGATGCCGCCGACGAAGCACATGACGGGTGACGTGTTCCGGGGCAATCTGCTGGACGGGTTCTTCAACCTGGTGGGCACGATGACCGGTCAGGGGATCCTGCTGGTGGGGATGATGACCGAGGCGGTGGTGACGCCGTGGTTGTCGGACCGGGACATCGCCCTGCAGAACGTGCGGTACGTGCTGGGTGCGGCCGGTGGGTTGCATGAGGACTTCGTGCCGGCGTCGGGCGGGTTCATCCAGCAGCGGGCGAACCGGGTGCTGGGTGAGGCGGTCGACCTGCTGGAGCGCATCGGTGATCAGTCGCTGTTGACGGCGATCGCCGAGGGCACGTTCGGGATCATGAAGCGGCCGGCGGACCGGGGCAAGGGGTTGGCGGGGGTGGCCGCGCACGAGGCCGGCTACTTCAATCCGGCGACGGAGATCCTGGAGGCGCCGGTGGCGGGTGGAGAGGTGGCACGGGCGTGAGCGCCGTCGAGGCCGGCGGGGACGCCGGGAAGAAGATCGTCCGGCCGTACGGGGACACCACGGGCGACGGCATGGTGCAGGTGTCGTTCACGTTGCCGGTGCCGCACGACAAGCGGGCCGAGGGCGCGGCGGTGCAGTTGGCGAACAAGATGGGCATCGATCCGGCGATGCTGGTGCACGCCAAGCCGATGAGTGACGGGTTCACGTTCTTCGTGGTGTACGGGCGGGTGAACCATCTGGTGGACCTGTCGGCGGTGCAGGTGGTGGAGCGTGACTTCCCGCTGCTGAGCGCCAAGGAGGTCAACGCGGTGGTGAAGCGGCGGTTGCGGCGCAAGTTGTCGGTGGTGGGGGCGTGCATCGGCACGGACGCGCACACGGTCGGCATCGACGCGATCCTCAACGTGAAGGGCATCGCGGGGGAGAAGGGCCTGGAGTACTACCGGGAGTTGAAGGTCACGAACCTGGGTGCGCAGGTGAGCGTGCCGGAGTTGGTGGAGGCGGCGCGGGTGGAGCGCGCGGATGCGGTGCTGGTGTCGCAGGTGGTGACGCAGCGCGACGCGCATCTGCACAACACGCGGGAGATGTCGGCGGCGTTCCGGGAGGCGATGCCGGCGGGGCGCCGGCCGTTGCTGATCGTGGGTGGGCCGCGTTTCGACGAGTCGATGGCCGGCGAGTTGGGCGTGGACCGGATCTTCGGTCGGGGCACCACCCCGGGTGAGGTGGCGAGTTTCCTGGTGCACGCGTTGGTCACGGAGAAGAAGGCGAAGGCATGAGTGATTCCCGGGTGGGTCTGACGGTCGTGCACCGGCGGTACGTGCCGTATTCGCACGCCCACTACGCCGGCAACCTGGTCGACGGGGCGTACGCGCTGGGGCTGTTCGGGGACGTGGCCACGGAGGTGTGTATCCGCACCGACGGTGACGAGGGGTTGTTCGCGTCGTACTCGGACGTGCAGTTCCGGGCGGCGATGCGGGCGGGTGACGTGTTGGAGGTGACGGCGACGGTGACCCGGGTGGGTACCCGCAGCCGCACGATCGACTTCGTCGCGGCCGTGGTGTGCCGGGGGCGTCCGGATCGGGGTGAGTCGGCGGCCGAGGTGCTCGACGTGCCGATCGTGGCGGTCACCGCGACCGGCACGGTGGTCGTGCCGCCGGTGGCGTGAGGTACGCGGTCTGCGCCGACGTCGGGTCCACGTACACGAAGGTGGCGGTGGTGGACCTCGACGCGGGCGCGTTGGTGGCGGGGGCGTCGGCGCCGACGACCGTGGGCACGGACGTGCTGCACGGCCTGGACGCGGCGGTGGCGGCGGCCACCGCCGGCCTGGCGGCGGGTCAGGCGCCCTGGTACGTGTGTTCGTCGGCCGGTGGTGGGTTGCGGCTGGCGGTCGTCGGCTACGAGCGGCTGGTGACCGCGCAGGCGGGCCGGCGGGTGGGTCTGTCGGCGGGCGCGAACGTGGTGCACGTGGCCGCGGGTCGGCTCGGTGCGGCGGACCTGGCGGGGCTGCGGGCGGCCCGCCCGGACGTGGTGCTGCTGGTGGGTGGCACCGACGGTGGTGACGCCGAGACGTTGACGCACAACGCGACGCGGCTGGCGCGGGCCCGCTGGCGGGTGCCGGTGGTGTTGGCCGGCAACGTCGACGTCCGCGACGACCTGCACGCCGTGCTGGCTGCGGCGGGGGTGCCGGTGACGGTGGCCGACAACGTGCTGCCGCGCATCGGGGTGCTGGCGCCGGCGTCGGCGCGCTCGGCCATCCGGGAGGTGTTCCTGCGGCACGTGATCGGGGGCAAGCGGCTGTCGCGGGGGTCGCGGTTCGCGCGGCTGGTGCGGGCGGCCACTCCCGACGCGGTGCTGACCGGCGTGGAGGTGCTGGCCGACACCCTGGGTGGTGATCTGGTGGTGGTGGATGTGGGTGGCGCCACCACGGACGTGTATTCGGTGCTCACGCCGGACGAGCGGGCCACCGGGCCGGGGCGGGAGGTGGCGGGGTCGCTGTGGCGGGCCCGTACCGTCGAGGGGGACCTGGGCATGCGGTGGAGCGCGCCGGGGGTGGTGCGGGCGGCCGTCGAGGAGCGGCTGCTGACCGACGCGCAGGGCGACGACCTGGCAACGGGGGCGGCGGTGCGCGCGGGCGATCCGGGGTTCCTGCCGGTGGGGGACGCGGAGCGTGCGGTGGACGCCCGGATCGCGGCCCTGGCGGCGACGGTGGCGT
Source organism: Micromonospora sp. NPDC007220 (assembly GCF_040634035.1). Lineage (NCBI taxonomy): Bacteria > Bacillati > Actinomycetota > Actinomycetes > Micromonosporales > Micromonosporaceae > Micromonospora > Micromonospora sp. NPDC007220. Next base: position 103,265 of record NZ_JBEYEU010000005.1, read on the forward strand.
TGCGTCGGCACGCCCGGGGCGCGGCCACGGGTGAGCGGGCCGGGCGGGACCTGCGCGACGTGCGGCTGCTGGTGGGTTCCGGTGGGGTGCTGCGGCACGCCGCGCCGGCGGATGCGGCGGGTGTGCTGGGTGCGGTGCTGGCCGACCACGCCGGTGGGTGGCCGTTGCCGCGTGCGGCGCGGCCGGTCGTCGACGTCGACTACGTGCTGGCCGCCGGTGGGCTGCTGGCCGCCGAGCATCCGGCGGCGGCGGGGGCGTTGCTGCGCCGGCACCTCGCGACGGATTGAGACTCGCCGACGCGACACGCCGTGGTGCATCACACGACAGGCCCGGGTGGGTTGACAGCGGCGGGGGTCCACGCCGTACCGTCTTTGAGTCCTACTACGGGAAGCGGCTGTTGTTCGCTTCGTCCCTTCGTCCGCTGGCCGAGCGACATGTGAGCAGTGCGTCGCGGCGGCCAGGTCCAGCGGGCGGGGGTCGGCGGGGCGGCGCGAACCGGCCGCGGTTACCGGTGTACGGGCAGGGTGAGGTGCACGGCCAGTAGACAACGGCCAGGCGGGGGCAGCCAGTCCACGTCGGGTCGGTCCGAAGGTCGGCGCAGCTCATTCTCGCCCCACCGGCCGGGAAGGGCCTGGGAGCATCGGGGCGCGGCGTGAGCCGCGCCCCGATTTGTGTCTGCGGCCCCCTGCCGGGGAGGAATCGCCCTTACGCGCCGCGACGGGGCGTCGGGTGCGGCGCCGGGCGGGGCGGGAACTCGTGGCCGGGTAGCCTTCGGCCCGTGATCGTGGGCAACGTGCCGGCGCCGGCCGGGGACAGCAGCCAGCCGGGCGCCGTGGGGGCGGGGACGCCCGGAGCGCCGCGGCGGCCGCTGCCGCTGCGGGTGGCCGTGCCGATGGCGGTGGTCGCCGGGCTGGCGTTGCTGGCGGCGTTCCCGCCGTACGGGCTGTGGCCGCTCGCGCCGCTGGGCGTGGCGTTGCTGGCCGCGGCGACGCACCGGCGTCGGGTACGCGCCGGCGCCGGGCTGGGTCTCCTGACCGGGGTGGCGTTGTTCGCGCCGCTGCTGAGCTGGACGAACCTGCACACCGGCTACCTGCCGTGGGTGTTGCTGTCGCTGTTGCAGGCCGGCTACCTGGCGCTGCTGGGCGCGGCGGGCGCGTACGTGTCGCCGCTGGTAGAGCGGGCGCGGTGGAGCTGGCCGTTGGTGACCGGCCTGTTGTGGGTGGGGCAGGAGGCGCTGCGCGACCGCACCCCGTTCGGCGGGTTCCCGTGGGGGCGCCTGGCGTTCAGCCAGGACGGCTCGCCGCTGCTGCGGCTGGCCGCGTGGGGTGGCGCGCCGCTGGTGACGTTCGCGGTGGCGCTGACGGGCGGGCTGCTGGTCGCGGCGCTGTGGCGGCCGTGGGGCGGGCGGCGGCGCTGGTGGGTGCCGGTGGCTGGGCTGGCCGCCGCGGCGGTCGCGGTGCCCGTCGTGGGGCTGCTGGTGCCGGTGTCGGGCGCGGGGGGCGGCGCCGCGGTCACGGTGGCGATCGTGCAGGGCAACGTGCCGCGGCTCGGGCTGGACTTCAACGCCCAGCGGCAGGCGGTGCTGAACAACCACGTCGACGCCACGATCGAGCTGGCCGGGCAGGTGTCCGCGGGCGTGCGGCCCCGCCCCGACCTGGTGGTGTGGCCGGAGAACTCCAGCGACATCGACCCGCTGCGCGACACCGACGCCGGGGCGCGCATCTCGCAGGCCGCCGACGCGGTCGGCGCCCCGATCCTCGTCGGTGCGGTCCTGCGCGGCCCCGGGGAGGGGCAGGTGCGCAACGCGGGGATCCTGTGGCGGCCCGGCAGCGGCCCGGACCTGGACCAGCTGTACACGAAGCGGCACCCGGTGCCGTTCGCCGAGTACGTGCCGATGCGTGATCTCGCCCGGATGGTCAGCAAGCAGGTCGACCGGGTACGCGCCGACTTCGTGCCGGGCAGCGAGCCGGGGGTGCTGCGGACCGGGGCGGCGGTGCTCGGCGACGTGATCTGCTTCGAGGTCGCCTACGACGAGGTGGTGCGTGACACCGTCGTCGGCGGCGCGCAGCTGCTGGTGGTGCAGACCAACAACGCCACGTTCGACGTGGCCGAGGCGCGCCAGCAGTTGGCGATGGTGCGGCTGCGGGCGGTCGAGCACGGCCGGCCGGCGTTGATGGCCTCCACTGTCGGGGTGTCCGGGTTCGTTGCCCCGGACGGGCGGGTAAGCGACGCCACCGGGTTCAACACCCGAGCGGTCGTGGTGCGGCAGCTGCGGCTGGACGACGGGCGCACCCTGGCCACCCGGGTCGGGTTGTGGCCGGAGGTGGCGCTGGCCACCCTGGCCGTGGCGGCCCTGGTCGGCGCGGGCGTGCTGCGCCGCCGGCCGCGCGCCGGGTGACACCAGCCGGTACGCCGGCGAAGGGGGAGCGACGGTGGGCGAGACGACCGGCACCCGGGCCGACACCGGTCATCCGGGGGTGGGTCGGGTGCTCGTGGTGATCCCGACCTACAACGAGGCCGACAACGTGGCGGGGATCGTGGCGCGGGTGCGTCGCGCCGCGCCGGCGGTGGAGATCCTGGTCGCCGACGACGACAGCCCCGACGGCACCGGTGCGCTCGCCGACGCCCTGGCCGGCGCCGACCGCCGGGTGCACGTGCTGCACCGCGAGGGCAAGCAGGGCCTCGGCGCGGCCTACCTGGCGGGGTTCGCGTGGGCCCGCGAGCGCGGCTTCGACGCGGTGGTGGAGATGGACGCCGACGGTTCACACGCCCCGGAGGACCTGCCCGCGTTGCTGTCCGCCGCCCGCGACGCCGACGTGGTGATCGGCTCCCGGTGGACCGCCGGGGCGCGGGTGGTGAACTGGCCGCTGCGGCGGCTGCTGCTGTCGCGCTGCGGCAACCTGTACGCGCGGCTGGTGTTGGGCATGCCGCTGTCCGACGCCACCGGCGGCTACCGGGTGTACCGGCTGGCGGCCCTGGACGCATTCGACCTGGCGTCGGTCTGTTCGCAGGGGTATTCGTTCCAGGTGGAGTTGTCCCGGCTGGCGCACCGGTCCGGGGCACGCATCGTGGAGGTGCCGATCACGTTCGCCGAGCGGGAGCGCGGCAGCAGCAAGATGAGCCCGCTGATCGTGGCGGAGGCGTTGTGGCGGATCACGACGTGGGGGGTGCAGGACCGGCGGCAGGCGGTACGGCGTGGCCTGCACGGCACCCCCACCGGTCAGGTGCGGTGGCCCTGAGCGGCGGCGTGTCATGCTGGATGGGGCGCCGGCGCCCGCGCGGGGTGGCCCCGCCGTAGGCGCCGCTGATGGCGAATGGGGTGAGATGCGCCGAGGACTGAGGTTTGTGCCGTTGGCCCTGTTGGCGGCGACGCTGCTGGAGCTGGTGGTGTTCGTCGTGGTGGGGCGGGCGATCGGGTTCGGCTCGGCGCTGCTGGTGGTGTTCGCGGTGTCGCTGCTGGGGCTGGTGCTGCTGCGTCGGGAGGGGATGCGCGCCTGGCGTGGCTTCAAGGCCTCCGCGCAGGCCGGTCAGCCGCCGGGCCGGCAGGTCACCGACGGTCTCGTGGGGCTGCTCGGGGCGCTGCTGCTGGCGATGCCGGGCCTGCTCAGTGGCCTGGTGGGGGTGTCGTTGCTGGTGCCGCCGGTGCGTCGGCTGGCCCGCAACGGGGTGCAGCGGGCCGCGGAGCGGCGGGTGTCGTCGATGGTCGCCGGTGACCTGTTCGGGCCGCGCCGGGTGCGGGTGCGCCGGGGCGCGCCGCAGCAGCAGCCGCCGCAGCCGCAGCCGGCTGCCGAGCCCACCGTCGTCGACGGGGGCCGCGCCATCGAGGGGGAGATCGTGGAGCCCGGCCGAAGCTGACCTGGACACGACGGCGCCCCGGGAGCGATGCTCCCGGGGCGCCGTGGCGTTGACGGTGCGGCTCAGGCGCGGCCGCGGCGGGTGCGGACCTCCTGCAGCCGCTCGGCGAGGATGTCCTCCAGCTCGGCGATGGAACGCCGCTCCAGCAGCATGTCCCAGTGGGTACGCGGCGGCTTGGCCTTCTTCTGCTCCGGCTCGTTGCCGTCGACCAGCCGGGCCACGCTGCCGTCGAACTTGCATTCCCAGGTCGTGGGGACCTCGGCGTCGACGGCGAACGGAACCTCGAACTGGTGGCCCTTGGCGCAGAGGTACTCGCGGGTCTGACGCGGCGCGAGCTCCGTGTTGCGGTCGGATTCGTAGCTGACCGCGCCCAGACGGCTGCCACGCAGCATACGCTCGCCCATGATCGACTTCCCCTCGTTCGTGGTGCTGGTCTTCTCGGTGTAACGGTCCGTTCCCGCCGGGCCATTCCCGCCCGTACGCCGGGCGAGCCTGCACAAGGGTAGCCGGCCACGCCAGCCGCCCGGCGGGGTCGCCCCGGGCCGGGTCGGGCGGGTGGAGGGTTTCGCTGTGCCACCGGCGATGGTAGCCGCCCCGAAGCCGCGCAGGTCGCCACGGCCGGTGACGCGCCGGCCGCGCCCCTCGCCGTCGCCCCGCTCGCCCGTGAGCCCGCGCCGGGAACGCCGGCGGCCGGCTCAGGTCGCCGGGGTCGGTGGCAGCGGCAGCGGCAGGCCCGGCAGCCCGTCGATGCTGCGGGCCACGTGGTCCTTGCCGGCGAAGTAGTCGCTCAGCGACGCGTCGTCCTCCCGGGCGAACCGCCGGCCGTGCAGGTCGCGGTCGGCGTCGTAGGACATGAACGGCACCGCGTAGCCGCAGGTGTCGCGGATCAGTTCGGCGCGTACGACGATGATCGCCCGCAGGCCGTGGAGGCTGGTGTCGATGTCCGGGAAGTGGCCCGTCAGCTCCGCCCAGCGGGGGTCGTCGCGAAACACCGGCTCGCCGCGCCCGTGCACCCGCACGATGTTCGGCGGCCCGTCGAACGCGCACCACATGAGCGTGATCCGCCCGTTCTCCCGCAGGTGCGCGATCGTCTCGGCGTTGCTGCCGGCGAAGTCCAGGTAGGCCACGGTGTGCGCGTCGACGACCGCCCACGAGCCACGCAGCCCCTTCGGGGACAGGTTGATGGTGCCGTCGCCCGACAGCGGCGCCGTGGCAGTGAAGAACAGGGGCTGGTCCTCGATGAAGCTGCGCAGCCGGCCCTCGATGCGCTCGTGTGTCTTTCCCACCCCGGCATCATGGCCCGGCGGCGGGCCGCCCCGCTGCCCCGGGCGGTGCGGTGCTCAGGGCGTGGACGCGGCGATGCGTACGCGGTCGCTGGCGTCGTCGGAGAGCAACGACGCCACCGCCCGTCCCTGCTCGGCCACGGCGGCGCGTTCGGCGCGGGAGAGGCGCCGCAGCGGGGCGACGGTCACGGTGTCGGCCGCGACGCTCCAGGTGGCGGCGACCCGGCCGTCGACCAGGACGACGCGCTCGCCGGCGACCGACAGGCCACGGTGGGCGTCGTCGACGATGCGGCTGCGGTCGTCGTAGCCGAGCAGCGCGTTGTCGAACGCCGGCAGGAACCGCACCGGCGCGGGCGTGTCGGCGTCGGGGCGCGGCGCGTCGGGCAGGTCCCACAGCCGCCGCCCGCGCTCGTCGCGCAGGACGACCAGCTCCTCGCGGATCGCGGTCACCGCCGCCGGCAGGCCGGCGAGGCCGGACCAGGCGCGCAGGTCGGCCGTCGAGGCCGGACCGAAGGCGGCCAGGTAGCGCCGCACGATCGCCTCGCCGACCGGGTCGCAGCCCGGCGGGGCCGGCGGGTCGATCTCGCGGCCCAGCCAGGAGGAGAGCAGCGCGTTGCGTACGCCCGCCCTCGTGCGCCACAGCCCGCGCGGCGGCAGCTGCACCACCGGGACGAGGGCGGCGAGCAGCATCTCGCCCAGCGCCCTCGGTCCCGGTGCCGGCCACCGGTCGGCGAGCGCCCGCGCGAGCCCGGTCATCGAGCGGGGCTCGCCGTCGGCCAGCACCTCCCGGCCCGCCGTGGCGAGCTCGTCGAGGTCCACGCCGGCGAGTTCGCGACGGTAGACCCCGAGTACCCGCTGGCGCAGCATGCCGTCGTGGCGGGCCCGCCACGCCAGCGCGTCGTCGGCGGTGACGAGGTGCACGGTGCGGCGCATGAGGTGCATCCGCACCACGCGCCGGCCGGTCAGCAGGTCCGACAGCGCCGCCGGGTCGAACCTGCGCACCCGGGACCAGAGCCCGACGAACGGCTCCTGTGGTTCCTGCGCCTGCAGACCGCACAGGTGCGCGACGGCGTCGAGGACCGGTACGTCGGCGCGGTCGAGCAGCAGCTGCCGGGCCAGCGTGGCGCGGTTGAGCGCCCGGGCGTCGAGAACGGTCATCGGTGCACGTCTTCCCTGCGGGTCGGCGGAGGCGGGGGTCGGGCGGGTCCCGGTCAGGTGGCCGGAACCCGCCGGGCGCTCAGGTGGCCCGCTGCCCGTCGAGGCTCTCGCGCAGGATGTCGGCGTGCCCGGCGTGCTGGGCGGTCTCGGCGATGACGTGCATCAGCACCCCCCGTACGCTGAGCACCCCCGTCACCTCGTGCCACGGCGCCGACGGCAGCGGGTGGGTCGCCGACAGGTCGGCGACGGCGGCGACGGTCTCCTCGGTGCGGGCGGCGACCTGCGCGTAGTGGTCGAGGATCCCGGCCAGGGTGTCGCCGGGCAGCATCCGGAAGCCGGCCTCGTGCTCGACGAGCCACTGCGGCACCTCGCGGGCGGTGCCGGCCGTGATGTCGGCCCAGGTGACCCCGTCGGGCAGGGCGAAGGACATGGCCGAGGGGCCCTCGACCACGAAGCGCAGCCACGACTGCTCCATGGCCGCAACGTGCTTGACCAGCCCGCCCAGGCACAGCGCGCTGGCCGTCGGGCGCTGGCCGAGCTGCTCGTCGGTGAGGCCGCGGACGGTGCCGGTCAGGGCGGATCGGGCGGTCGAGAGCGCGGCGAGCAGGTCGGCCCGCTCGGGGTCGAGGGTCGTCGGGGGCGTGGCGGTGGCGGTGTCGGTCACGGCGTTCGGGTCCTTCGTGTCGTCATCGGTGGGCACGTGGACCACGTTCGCAGCCGAAGCGGACAGGATGTGTCCGCTTCTGCGGGCACCATGGGGGAATGCCGAAAACTTCCGCACGCCTGCTGGCGTTGCTGTCGCTGTTGCAGGCACGCCGGGACTGGCCGGGAGGGCTGCTGGCCGCGCGGCTGGACGTGAGCGCGCGCACCGTACGGCGCGACGTCGAGCGGCTGCGCGAGCTCGGCTACCCCATCGCGGCCGTCAAGGGACCCGACGGTGGCTACCGCCTCGCCGCCGGTGCGCAGCTGCCGCCGCTGCTGTTCGACGACGAGCAGGCCGTGGCCCTGGCCATCGCGTTGCAGAGCGCCACGACCGCCGGTGCCGGCATCGAGGAAGCTGCGGCGCGCGCACTGCACACGGTCCGGCAGGTCATGCCCGCCCGGCTGCGCCACCGCATCGACATCCTCCAGGTCACCGCCGTCGAGCGGTCCCCGACCCGGGCGGCCCGGCAGGTCGACAGCGGCGTGCTCATGGCGCTCGGCGCCGCCGTGCACGCCCGCGAGGTGCTGCGCTTCGACTACACCCCCGTGACCCCGCCGGAGGCCGACGGCGACGGTGGGCTGCCCGCGCCGCGCCGGGTGCAGCCGCACCACCTCGTCACGTGGGGCGGACGCTGGTACCTGGTGGCGTGGGACCTCGACCGCGGGGACTGGCGCACCTTCCGCGCCGACCGGATCAGCCCGCGTACCCCCACCGGGCCCCGGTTCACCCCACGTGAGCTGCCCGGGGGTGACGTGGCGACCTTCGTGACCAGCCGCTTCCAGGGCTCCGGGGGCGCCGACGGCTGGCCCTGCCGCGGGGAGGTGATCCTCGACCTGCCGGCCGCTGTGGTGTCCGGGTACCTGCACGACGCGCTAGTCGAGGAACTCGGCCCGCACCGCTGCCGGCTCGTCCTGGGTTCGTGGTCGTGGGTGGGGCTGGCCGCCTCCATCGGCCGCTTCGACGTCGACATCGAGGTCGTCGGCCCGGCCGAGCTCAGGGACGCCTTCGCGCGGCTGGCCCGCCGCTACACCGCCACCGCCCGTGGGTGACCGGAGATAGCTCAGCCGGTCGCGCGGGGGCCCAGGTGGGCCAGGGCGGCGGCGAGGTGGCTGACCTGCTCGGCGAGCTGGGCCGCCCGCCGCTGCGCCTCGTCGCGGTCGGTCTCGGCGGCGCGCAGCCGTACGGTCAACTCGGCAGCGCGGCCCTCGGCGGCGCTCGCGGCCTCGCGCGCGGCGGCCAGGTCGGCGCGCAGCGTGTCGTGCCGGCCGGTGAGCGCGGCCAGTTCCGTGCGGGCCTGCTCGGCGGTGGCCTCGGCGCGCCGCCTGGCGGCCTCGGCGTCCCGGTGCGTGGCTTCGGCGCGTTGCCGGGCCGCGTCGGCCTCGGCGGCGGCCGTGCGGGCGGCGTCGGCCTCGGCGCGGGCCTGACCGGCGCGCTCGCGGGCCTGCTCGGCCTCGGCGTGCAGGCGCTGCGCGCGGTCGAGGGCCTCGGTTGCGGCGCGGGTCGCCCGGTCGGCGTCGGCGCGGGCGGCGTCGCGTTCGCCGGTGAGTTCGGTGCCGCGGCGGCGTTCGGCGTCGATCTCGACGCGTAGCGCGCGCAGCTCGTGGCGGGCCGTGTCGCGGTCGCGTTCGGCCTGGGTGCGCAGGGCCTCCGCGGCGCTGGCCTGCTGACGGGCGTCGTCGCGGGCGGCCTCCGCCCGGTCGGCGCGTTCGACGGCGGCCGTGGCCCGCTCGCCGGCGCGCCGGGCCTCGTCGTGGGCGGCGTTGCGTTCGGCGGCGGCGGACCGGGCCTCCTCGCGGGCCCGGACGGCGGACGCGGCGGCGTCCTCGGCGTCGCGGCGGGCCTCGTCGCGTTCGGTCTGGGCCGCCGCGACCTGCGTCGCCGCGTCGGCGCGGGCCTGCGCGAGCTGGCGTTCCACCCCCACCGGGGACAACTCGGCGTGCAGGGCGTCGGCGAGGGTCTCCGCGACCTGCTCCAGCCGGTCGACCGCCTCCCAGGTGCGGGCCACCTGGCCGGGCAGGCCGGGGGCGTTGCGGTGCCGCATCCGGCTGTTGCGTGAGGCCCGTTGGCAGGCGCCGTCGTTGTCGCGGCAGTAGCGGAACGGCCGGCCGGCGCCGACGCGCTGCGGCACCTGGCGTCCGCAGTGGGCGCAGGGGCGGGTCTCGGCGGGGGTGGGCTCGGCGTCCATCGAGGGCGGAGTCTACTGCCGGGTCCGGTGGCCACCAGCGGTGCGCCCGCCGCCCCCGGGTCGCCGCGATCCCGGCCTGCCCGACCCGTGACGAAGACGGGTGCGCGACGGCGGCGGACCTGTGACGGGCGGCGGCGGTCGGCCGCTCAGCCGGCCGGGCGGGCCGTGCGGTCCAGGGTGTAGCGGCGTTGCAGCAGCAGCGCGACGAGCATCGCCGCCGCGGGCAGCAGCCCGAAGCCCCAGCGGATCGCGGTCAGCGCGCCGTCGGGCTGCGTGACGCCCTCGCCGGCGGTGGAGGCGACGAACCCGCCCGCGGCCAGGCACAGCGAGTACGCCCACGGGCCCAGCGCCGCGCCGGTGGCCTCGGTGGCCGTCCAGACCCCGGTGTAGGTGCCGGCGGCGCCGCCGCCCGCGCGGATGACGTCGGGCACCATCGAGAACGGCAGCAGTTGCATGCCGGCGAAGGCGACTCCGAGCACCGCGACGGCGGCCACCAGCAGGGGCAACCCGGCGGGACGGCCGACGGCGAGGACCAGCGAGCCGGCCGCGAAGGCGCCCTGGGCGCCCAGCAGCGCCCGCTGCTTGCCGACGCGGCGGGCCATCACCAGCCACGCCGGGGTGACCAGCAGCGCCGGGGCGACGAACGCGGCCACCAGCACGGTGGTCAGGGCGGGGCGGCCCAGCTCGTACTCGGCGTAGTAGGGCACCGCGGCCAGGACCAGGTGGGTGGTGGTGGACATGGCCAGGTACGCGGCGACCAGCCAACGGAACTGTCGGTCGCGCAGCGCCACGACGAGCGCCCGCCAGCCGCCGCCGTGCGGTGCGGGTGTCGCGGCGGCGGCCCGGCGCAGCCGGGCGATGCCGGCCACGCCGACCAGCATGGCGGCCAGCATCCCGACGGCCAGCAGCACGCCCATCCGCTGGTAGCCGGCCCGGGTGGCGTCCTCGCCGCCGGTCAGCAGGGGCGCCAGCAGCCCGGAGACGAGGATGCCGAGGGTCAGCACCACCATCCGGAAGGCCATCAGCCGGGTGCGCTCGTGGTAGCCGATCCGCAGGTCGGCGGGGGTGGCCAGGTAGGGGACCTGGTAGGCGGCGAAGAGCAGGTTGCCGGCGACGAAGGCGAGCGCCACCCAGGCGGCGGCCGGCGCGCCGGTGAGCCCGCCGGGCACGGCGAACAGCGTGGCGAAGGCCAGCGGCAGGGCGCAGCCGAGCAGCAGCAGCCGGCGCCGGTCGCCCCGGCGGGCCTGTTCGACGTCGCAGCGGTGCCCGATCCAGGGGTGCAGCAGCACGTCGGCGATCTTCGGCAGCAGCAGTGCCAGGCCGGCCAGCCAGGGGGCGACGGCCAGCACATCGGTGAGGAAGTAGAGCAGCAGCAGGCCGGGGACCGTCACCCAGACGCCCATGCCGAGGGAACCGGCGGCGAAGCCGAGCAACGGCCCCCGGGGCAGGGCGGTGGTGGTGGTGTCCGTACCGGCCGGCTGCTGGTCGAGCCCGGTCATGGCGGCCTCCTCGGCGGGCACGCCGCCCGCAATCCAACGGATGCTGGATTGTAGGGGCAGAATGGCGGCCATGACCATGCCCCGCCGTCGACCCGGGCGGCCCCGCCGCGAGGAGACCCGACCGACCCGGGAGGTGGTGCTCACCGCCGCGACCGCGCTGTTCGCCCGGCGGGGCTTCGACGCCGTCGGGCTGCGGGAGGTCGCGGCGGCCGCCGGCGTCGACGTCGCCACGGTCTCGCACCACACGGGTACGAAGGCGCAACTCTACGACGCCTGCTTCGCGCGGGTCTTCGCCGCCGAGCGGGAGGCGCTCGAGGCGGCGGCCGGGCGCGCCCGGCAGGCCCTGCACAGCGGGCCGGGCGAGGTCCGGCGGGCGCTGCACGACCTGGTGGACGTGTTCGTGGACTTCCTGGAGGACCGGCCGGAGACCACCGCGTTGTGGCTGCGCCGCTGGTTGGAGCCGCAGCGGCACGCCGAACTCGACGAGCGCTACGCGGCGCCGCTGTACCGGCTCGTCGCCGACCTGCTCACCGCCGCCGCGGCGGCCGGGGCGCTGGTCGAGCCGGCGCCGCACGTGACGGTGCGCAGCCTGGTGTGGGCGGTGCACGGGCACGTGGTGGCCCTGGCCGCCGGCGGGGGGTCGCAGGCGCGCGAGCGGCGGGAGTTCCGCGCCTTCGTGCACCGCTTCCTCGACGGGCTGTACGGGCCGGCGACGCCTTGACGTGCCGGCCCGTACCGGGCCACTATCCAACGCACGTTGGATTAACGGGGAGGAGCCGGCGATGGGTGCACAGCCCCGGGTGGCGGTCATCGGCGCGGGGGCTGCCGGACTGGCCACCCTCAAGGCGCTCGCCGACGTCGGCGTGCCCGCCGTCTGCTTCGAGGCGGCCGACCGCGTCGGTGGCCTCTGGGTGTACGGGACACCCGGCTCGCCCGCCTACCGGACCCTGCACCTGAACACCAGCAAGGCCCGCACCGAGTTCGTCGACCACCCCATGCCGGCGCACTGGCCGGACTACCCCGACCACGCCCGGGTCGCCGGCTGGCTCACCGACTACGCCGACCGGTTCGGGCTGCACGACGCGGTGCGGCTGCGGCACACCGTCGACCGGGTCGAGCGGGGCGGCGACGGCCGGTGGACGGTGCACGCCGACGGACCCGACGGCGGTGTCGAGGTCACCGTCGACGCCGTCGTCGTCGCCAACGGCCACAACCGGGTGCCGAAACCGCCCACCCCCGCACACCCAGGCGACTGCACCGCCGAGCAGCTGCACAGCCACGCCTACCGGGGCCCCGACCAGCTCGCCGGCCGGCGGGTGCTGGTCGTCGGCGGCGGCAACTCCGCGATGGACATCGCCGTGGACGCCTCGTACGCGGCCCGGCGCACCCTGCTGTCGCTGCGCCGGGGCGTCTGGGTGGTGCCGAAACACCTGCTCGGCCGCCCGTCGGACACCCTCAACGGTGCCCTGGCCCGCAGGTTGCCGTGGCGGCTGCGCCAGCGCATCACCGAACGGATGCTCGCCGCCACCGTCGGCGCGCCCACCCGCTACGGCCTGCCCGCCCCCGCGCACGGCTTCCTCCAGGACCACCCGACGCTGTCGGACGGGCTGCTGTCCCGGCTGACCCACGGCGAGATCGAGCCCCGCCCCGGCATCGCCGGCTTCGACGGCGACCGGGTCACCTTCACCGACGGCCGCGTCGACGAGGTCGACCTGGTCATCTGGTGCACCGGCTACCGGGTCGAGATTCCCTTCCTCGACCCGGCGCTGCTCGGCGACGGGGCGGACACCCTGCCGCTGTACCGGCACGTGTTCCACCTCGACGCGCCCGGGCTGGCGTTCGTCGGGCTGATGCAGTCCACCGGTGCGGCGTTCCCGCTGGTCGAGGCGCAGGCCAAGCTGGTCGCGGCGCAGCTGTCCGGCCGCTACGCGCTGCCCGAGCCGCACCGGCAGCGCGCCGCCTGCCGGGCCGAACTGCGCGCCGCCACCGCCCGGTGGGGGCAGCGCCGGCCCGCCATGCGGGTGGACTTCGACGCGTACCTGGCCGAGCTGAGGCGGGAACTGGCCGCCGGCACCCGCCGCGCCCGCGGAGCCGCGGCATGAGCGGGCTGGCGGGTCGTCGGGTACTGGTCACCGGGGCCAGCGGCACCTTCGGCCAACACCTGTGCGCCGCGTTCACCGCCGCCGGGGCACGCGTCGTCGGCATCGACCGCCAACCGGGCACCGTCGCCGTCGACCACGACCCGGGCGAGGGCGAGGGCGTGCCGGTGCTCGGCTGCGACCTGACCGACCCGGCCGCCGTGCCGCCCACGGTCGCCACCGCCGTGGACCGGCTCGGCGGGCTGGACCTGCTGGTCAACAACGCCGGCGTCGGCGGCCCCGCCCCGGCCGAGCTGGCACCGGACGCGGTGGTGCGCCAACAGCTGGAGGTGAACCTGCTCGCCGCTTGGCGGACCACCGCCGCCGCGCTGCCCGCCCTGGAGGCCGCCCGCGGCCGGGTGGTGTTCGTCGCCAGCCGGATGGCCCTGCTGCCGTTGCCGCTGGCCGCCGCGTACGGGGTCAGCAAGCGGGCCCTGGTCGCCTACGCCGACGCGCTGCGCCACGAGGTGGGCACCCACGTCGGGGTGAGCGTCGTCTACCCGAGCATGGTCGCCTCGCCGATCCACGACAGCACCGCCGACGCCGGCCTGTCCCTACGGGGCGTGTCCCGCCCGGAACCGGTGGCGGGGGTCGTCGCCGCGATCCTGCGCGCCGCCACCGCCCGGCGGGCACCCCGGGACGTGGCCACCACCCGGCGCGGACGCCTCGAACTGGCCCTCGCCCGGCACGCCCCGACGCTGGCCGACCGGCTCGTGCGCCGTACCGTCGCCGCCCGGGTCGCCGCCGGCGACCTGGACGCCGCGCCGCTGGCCGCCGGGATGCTGCGCCGGCACCGCGACGCCACCGGCTAACGTGGCCGGCGTGGCCATCTCCCCGTACGTCGCCCGGCTGCGCGCCCACGTCGGTCACGACCTGCTCCTGCTGCCCGGGGTCAGCGCGGTCGTGCGCGACGACGCCGGACGGGTGCTGCTGGCCCGGCGCGCCGACAACGGCCGCTGGTCGGTGCCCGCCGGCCTCATCGACCCCGGTGAGCAACCCGCCGACGCGGTAGTGCGGGAGGTGTACGAGGAGACCGGCGTGCACGTGCGCGTCGACGGGGTCGCCGGCGTCGCCACCCACCCCGTCGTCTACCCCAACGGCGACGTCTGCGAGTACCTGAACGTGTGGTTCCGGTGCCGGGCGGTGGGCGGCGAGCCGCGCGTCAACGACGACGAGTCCATCGAGGTGGCCTGGTTCGACCCTGCCGACCTGCCGGAGATCAACGAGTGGGCGCGGCTGCGCGTCGACACGGCGCTGCGCGAGGACGCCCCCGTCTGGCACGCCGCTCCCGGCGAGCGGCATCCGGCGCTCGACCGGCCCGACGCGCTCTGACCGCCCGTCGGCGCAGGGCGTGCGGAGGCGGCCCCCGGATCTCGACGCCGAGCGCCGCTCATCCGGGGGCGTCGAAGGCCACCTCGACCGGCGTCGCCGCGGCCAGGTCCACGTCCCGTCCGCCGTACGGGCTGCGCACGCTGATCCGCTGCGCGACGGGGGAGAGCAGGCGGGCCCGCACCCGCCCCGGCGACCAGGACAGCTCCTCGACGGTGACGCGCCCCCGGCAGGTCACCCCGCGCAGCGCCCCGGCGTCCAGGCCCGGCAGTGCGGCCGGCAGCAGCCGCAGCAGCCCCGGGCGGGACTGCACCAGCGACTCGATCAGCACCGCCGGCAGGGCGTGCGCGGCATCGGCGTTGTACGTCACCAGGCCCGGGTTGTGCGCGCTCATCAGGGACCGGAAGAACATGTCGTTGCCGACGATCTTCAGCAGGTTCGCGGCGGTCAGCGCCCCGTCGTGCAGCCGGGCGGCGGCCAGCGCCCGGTGCAGGCTGCCGTGCGCGGAGAGGTTCTCGTCGCCGCGCAGCGTCAGCGCCCGGTGCGCGGCCCGGGCCAGCTCGGGGGTGTCGTCCGGGTTGATCTCGTCCAGCGGCCACACCGGGTAGAGGTGGCTGACGTGACGGTGGTCGTCATCGCCGTGGTAGCCGGGCCACGCCCACTCGGCCAGCGCCCCGCGCCCGTCCACCCGGTACGCGGGCAGCCGCCCCAGCAGCCCCGCCCACCGGTCCGAGCCGGTCACCTCGGCGGCGGTACGCAGGGCGTGCCGGGCGGCGGCGATGTCCATCGTGGCGTTCACCGCCACGTGCACCGCCCGCCCCCGCTCGTCGTGCGGGCCGGTCTCCGCCGAGTACGACGGCACCACGACCACCGTGCCCGCCTCGTCGGTGACGGTGAGCAGGTCCGCGAAGAAGTCCGCCACCTCCGCCAGCCAGCCGGCCAGTTCCCCGAGGGGCGCACCGGTCACCAAATGCTGCTCGTGCAGCGGGTGCAGCAGCCAGTCCGCGCCGGGCAGCCACGCGGCGAAGGGCCAGTCCTCGTGCAGGTGGAACAGGTGGCCGTGCTCGCCGTCGGTGCGGCTGGGCGCCAGCAGTCCCCGGGCCCCGTAGATCGCCCGCGCGTTGCGCCGCCAGTCGTCGACCTGGCCGCGTACCAGGTTGGCGTGGGCCGCGGTCACCTCCGGCAGGGCGCCGACGTTCGCGCCGGCCAGTTGCAGGTTCAGGTTGGCGTCGGTGGTGAAGTCGCCCGCCCAGGCGGCGTCCCACGAGCCGAGCCACAGCCCGGTCAGCCGGGGCGGCAGGACACCGCTGGAGCTGAGCAGCAGGTACCGGCCGGCGTGGAACAGCCGCTCCAGCAGAGCCGGCCGCAGCGTGCCCGCGTCGGCGTCCTGCGCCGCGAGCAACTCGCCCACGGGCAGTTCCCGCTGTGCGTCCGGCACCCGCAGGTCCAGGCTCACCCGCTCGTAAGCGTGGCCGTGCAGCGCGACGTGCCGGGCCAGCAGGGTCTCGTAGTCGTCGCCGGTGTGGGCCGCCAGCCGCTCCTCCAGCTCGCCGGTGCGCCACGGCGGCGTGTCGGGGCGGTCGAGCGCCGTGGTCAGCAGCGCCGGGCCGCGCACCGCCACCCGGTCGTCACCGAGGACCGCCACGTCGCCGCGCAGCAGGGTGAGCCCCTCGAAGCCGTACGCGCCGCCCGCGTCGGGGTAGCGGCCCCGCACCCGCAGGAAGACCAGCTCCCCCCGGCGGTACGCGGCGACGGTGTAGCGCACCGAATCCGGCCGGCCCGGCAGGTCCCCCGTGACGCCCACCTCGCAGGTGCCCGCGTCGACGTGGGTGACCACCAGCGCGTCGGCCCGGGAGACGAACGAGCGTCGCCGGCCGCCGGCCCACTCGACGACGACCTCCCCGGTGGTGAACTCGGTGCGGCGCCGGTAGTCGTCGACGGGGCCGGGCGCCACGGCGTCGACGGTGAGGGCGAAGCCGGGATGGAACGACTGCGTCCAGCGCAGCACGCCGTCGCCGGCGAGCAGCCGGCTGGCCTCGGCGCGCCGGTCGGCGAGGATCAGCTCACGGACGCGGGGCAGCAGGGCGGCCAGCTCGGGCGGCCGGGCGTGGCGGGTGCCGTTGGGCAGGACGAAGCGGTGGTGGTTGACGATGATGCGTTCGGCGTGCGGCCGGCCGTACACCATGATCCCGGCCTCGCCGTTGCCGGAGAGGAACGCGTCCTCCCAGCGCTCGGCGGGGGCGGTGTCGACGATGCGGTGCGCGGCGGGGGACGGTCCGGCCGTCACCGGCCGGCCCTCGCCGCCGGGGCGGGGGCGGCGGTGCTGCCGCGTACCGTCAGCCGGGGCGGCAGCAGGGTGACCTCCGGCACCGCCTCGCCGTCGAGCTTGCGCATCAGCAGCGACACGGCCTGCGTGCCGATCTCCTCGGCGGGGACGGGCACGGCGGTGAGCATCGGGCTGGCCTGCTCGGCGAAGCGGTCGGGGCAGACGGCGACCACCGACACGTCCTGCGGCACCCGCCGGCCCAGCGCGGGCAACGTGGCCAGCACCGGGTCCACGGCGGCCTCGTTCTGCACGATCAGCCCCGACACGTCAGGGTGGCGTTCCAGCAGGTCGGCGAGGGTGCGGCGCACGGCCGCCGCCCCCTCCTCGCAGGGCAGCGCCACCGCGTCGACGCCGTGCACGGCGGCGGCCTCGACCACGCCGGCGCGGGTGCGGTGCGCGAAGCCCGTGCCCCGGTCGTAGACGGCGGCAGGCGCGCCGAGCAGCGCCACGCGCCGGTGCCCCAGCCCGGCCAGGTGCGCGACGCAGGCCCACCCGGCCCGGTGGAAGTCCAGGTCCACACAGGTCAGGCCGGTGGCGTCGGCGGGCAGGCCGATGAGCACGCTGGGCCGGGCCAGCGCCCGCAGCAGCGGCACCCGCGGGTCGTCCAGCTCCACGTCCATCACCAGGACGCCGTCGACCAGGGCGGTGGCGGCGACGCGCCGCAGGCCGGCGGGCCCCTCGTCGGAGGTGACCAGCAGCACGTCGTGGTCGAAACGGCGGGCGGTGGTGACCACGGCCATGGCGAACTGCATCACCACGGGCACCTGCATCCCCGCGCGCAGCGGCAGGACCAGCGCGATCACGTTGGCCCGCCGGCTGGCCAGAGCCCGCGCCCCGGCGTGCGGGTGGTAGCCGAGCAACCGGATGCTGGCCAGCACCCGGTTGCGGGTCACCTCGGAGATGACGCGCTTGCCGCTGAGCACGTACGACACGGTGCTCACCGCGACCCCGGCGTGCCGGGCGACGTCGGCGATGGTGGGCTGCCCGGGCGACGGGCGCCCCCGCGCCCCGCTCACCGCGCCCGCCCCGACGCCGGCACGGCCGCCCGGCCGTCGCCCGCCGCCTCGTCGCCGCGTACGGCGAGGGTGCCGACCAGCCGCACGTCGCGCGCGGAGCGCCCGACGAGGACGGTGTGGGTGGCGTCCTCCACCACCCGCCGGCCCCGGGTCTCGTCCCACCAGCTCAGCTCGGCGGTACGCAGCCGCAGCCGGACCACCTGCCGCTGCCCCGGCGCGAGGCTGATCCGGGCGAAGTCGCGCAGCTGGCGCAGCGGCTGCTTGACGCGGGAGCGGCGCTGGCGCGTGTAGAGCTGCACGACCTCCTCGCCGGGGCGGTCGCCGGCGTTGGTGACCTCGACGCTCACCTCGACCTCCTCGCCGGCGGTGGCCTCGTCGACGCTCAACCGCAGGCCGGCGTACTCGAAGCGGGTGTAGCTGAGCCCGTGGCCGAACGGGTACAGCGGGTCGCCCCGGTGGTACAGGTAGGTGGCGTCGGAGCCGATCACGTCGTAGTCGAGCAGGTCGGGCAGTTCGGCGGCGTCGGCGTACCAGGTCTGGGTGAGCCGGCCGCCGGGCTCGGCGTCGCCCAGCAGCACGTCGCCCAGGGCGGTGCCGTGCTCCTGGCCGCCGTGCGCCGACCAGAGCACCGCCGGCAGGTGCCTCTCGGCCCACCCGACGGCGTACGGGTAGCTGCTGGTCACCACCAGCACCGTGCGCGGGTTGGCGGCGTGCACCGCCCGCAGCAGCGTCTCCTGGCCGGTGGCCAGGGCCAGGTCGACGCGGTCCTCGGTCTCCCGGCCGTTGACCATCGGGTGGTTGCCCAGCGCCACCACCGCCACGTCGGCTTCGGCGGCCAGGGCGGCGGCCTCGGCGGCCCCGTCGGCCAGCAGCTCCACCGTGAAGCGGGTCGCGTCGCCCGGGGTCGGGGCGTCGGCGCGCAGCCGCCCGTCCGCGTCGACGGCGACGTACCGGTCGGTGGCGAGGTGGTGCAGCAGCGCCGTGCCGTCGGGGCCGTCGTGGAAGCGGAAGGTCTCGCGTACGACCCAGCCGCCCGGTCCCGGGCGGTCGTTGGCGAGTGTGCCGGCCTCGTCGGCTCCGACGTGCCGGCCGTTGCCCGCGGCGCGCAGCGCCACCACGTCGCGTCCCCAGTCGAAGACGTCGAACCCGGTGGCGTCGGCGCCGACGGTCAGCGGGCCGCCGTCGGGGCTGTCCGGGCAGCCGACGTAGCGCCCGCCGACGCGCAGCGCGATCCGGTCGGTGCCGGGGTGGGTGGTGACAGTGGACAGTCGCTCGGCCAGGCCCTGGTACGCGGTCACCGCGTACGGCAGGGTGCCGCTGTACCAGTCCTCGTGAACGGCGTCGGCCAGCGGGCCGAGCACGGCCACCCGCAGGCCCGCGTCGGTCAGCGGGAGCAGCCCGTCGTTGCGCAGCAGCACGATCGACTGGCGGGCGGCCTCGCGGGCCAGGTCCCGGTGCGCAGGGCGGTCGACGGCGTCCGGCGCGACGCCGGCGAAGGGGTCGTCGCGCGGCGGGTCCAGATCGCCGAGGCGGACCCGGACGGCGAGGATCCGCCGGACGGCGCGGTCCACGTCGGACCCGGTGATCAGCCCCCGGTCGAGCGCCTCGGTCAGTCGCGCGACGGTCGGGGCGCTGTCGGCGTCGTCCTCGGTGAAGCTGTCGATCCCGGCGCGCAGGGCGGCGGCGAAGCCGCTGACGTGGTCGGGCAGGTGGCCCTGCACCCCGGCGATGTTGGTCACCGCGCCGGCGTCCCCGACGATCAGCAGTTCCTCGGGCGTCCAGCGGCGCAGTTCGTTCTCGATGAGCGGGCTCAGGTGCGCGGGCACCCCGTTGACCAGGTTGTAGGAGGCCATCACGGCGACGGCCGCGCCGGCGGCGAGGGGGGCGCGGAAGGCGGGCAGCTCGTACTCGTGCAGCACCCGGGGGGACAGGTCGCTGGAGGTGGTGGCCCGGTCGGTCTCGTTGTTGTAGGCGAGGAAGTGCTTGACCGTCGGCGCCGTACGCAGCCGCTGCGGGTGGTCGCCGCGCAGTCCCTGGGCGTACGCGGTGGCGAGCCGCCCGGTCAGCCACGGGTCCTCGGACCAGCCTTCCTCGTTGCGTCCCCAGCGGGGGTCGCGCAGCGGGTTGACCACCGGCGCCCAGACGTTGAGGCCGACCCGCTCGGGGTCGGCGTGGTGCTTGGCGCGCACCTCGTCGCCGACGGCGGCGCCGACGGCCCGGACCAGCTCGGGGTTCCAGCTGCTGGCAAGCCCGACCGCCTGCGGGAAGACGGTGGCCTTGCCGAGCCAGGCCACCCCGTGCAGCGCCTCGGTGCCGGTGCGGAAGGAGGGTAGGCCGAGGCGGGGCACGGGCGCCTGCCACTGGTGCAGCAGGCCGAGCTTCTCCGGCAGGGTGAGCCGGTCCAGCAGGTCGTCGACGATGGCCTGCGGGGAGGGGGCGGGGTGGTCGGTCATGGTCGGGTCGCCTTCCGTGGGTCCGCGTCACGACCGTGTCGAAGCGCTTCGACGAACGGTGGCGCGAGCGGCGTCGCGGTGGGGGTGGCGGCCGCCGGCCCGGAAGCGTTGAAGCGCTTCGACGACTGCGCGAGACATGCCGCCCCGGGTGCCCGAGCCACAGGGCGGCGGTTCGAGGTTGGCACCCCGCGCCGGTCCGGTCAAGGCCCGCTGGCCCCGGGGGTCACGCCGCGGGGAGCCGACCCGACTCGACGGCGGCGAGCGAGGCGGTGGCGCCACCGAGCGCGGTGGCCGCCGAGTCCAGGGTGGAGGCGTCCAGCAGGCAGCCGCCGGCCTGCGGAGCGTGGGTCCGCGCGGCGAACTCCGTGCGGGCCGCCGGCAGCAGCCACGGGGCCAGGGTCGCGAGGTGCCCGCCGACCACCACGGCCTGCGGGTTGAGCAGATTGGCCAGGACGGAAGCGGCGTGCCCGAGCCGGCAGCCGACGTCGGCCAGTCCGGCCAGGACGCCGGGGTCGCCCTGGCGGGCCAGCGCCTGGATCCGTTCGATCTCCGGCAGGAAGTCGGTGACCGGCCCGTCCTGCTGGGTGTCGGGCAGCAGGCGGCCGACCACCGCCGGCAGCCCGGCGTACGCGGCCAGGCAGCCGCGCCGCCCGCACCCGCAGGCGGGACCGGCCGGGTCGAGCGTCAGGTGCCCGATCTCGCCCGCGAATCCCCGTCCGCCGCGCAGCAGCCGGCCGCCGGCGACGATCCCCGCGCCGACGGAGGCCCCGCCGGTGAGGTGGACCAGGTGGGCGGCCCCGGCGTACGCGCCGTGGCGGTGCTCGGCGAGGACGGCGAGGTTGGCGTCGGTGTCGACGTCGACGGTGAGACCGGGCTCGCGCAGTGCGGCGCGCAGGTCGGCGGCGAGGGGCACGTCCCGCCAGCCGAGCGCGGTGGCCCGGGGAACGGCGCCGTCGGCGTCGACGAGGCCGGGCACGCCCACGGTCAGGCCGAGCACGCGGCGGTCCTGCCCGGTCAGCCGGGTGATCGCCCGCCGGGCCAGGGCCGCCAGCGCGCGGACCGTCTCGGCGGGGGAGGACGTCGGCGCGGCGAAGGCACGCCGCCAGGTGAGCAGCCGGGCGCCGGCCAGGTCGACGGCCACCACCACCAGTTCGTCGGCGGCGATCTGCATGCCCAGGGCCGCGTACGGGGCGCCGTCGAGGACGAGCATGGTCGCGGGGCGCCCGACCCGGTTCTCGGTCAGCCCGGTCTCGCGTAGCAGCCGCCGTTCGATCAGCTCGCCGACCAGGCTGGACACGGTGGCCTTGTTCAGGCCGGTGTGCGCCGCGATGTCAGCCCGGGAGCAGGGGGCGTGGCGGCGGACGTGCCGCAGCACGACGGCCCGGTTGGCCGTACGGACGTCGCCGAGGTCGCTCGGCCGCGGTTCGCTGTGGCTGCTGATCACGATCTGTCCGCTCCCTGGGCGACGGTGCGCGATCCCGGTGGTGCCGCGCGCCCCATCATCGCGTACGTGGCGGGTGCCGCTGTCTTGTGGGACGGATCACCGTCGATTAGTTTGTTTGGCTAGAACCCCAACTAATTCTAGCCGGACACGAACGGTCCGCGAAACCGTTATCCGATGACGAAGGGAGTGCGCCGTGAAGCCGTCCCTGCCGGGCGTATCCACCGACCGACGGTCCCTGCTGCGCCTGCTCGGCCTCGGCGCCGCCACGACGATGGGCGGCGCCACCCTGGCCGGTTGCAGCAAGGAGGCCGGGAGCAAGGGCAGCGCCACGAAGGGCGACGCCATCCGGTCGGTGCTGCCCGCCCACAAGCCGGCCGAGTTGCTCAAGCCCGACATCGTCGGGGAAGGGCCGATCCCCGACGGCTACCTCAGCTACCCCCGCAGCCTGGTCGACGCCGTCACCGAGCAGCCCGGCCGGGGCGGCCCGGCGATCCGCAGCATGAGCCCGTGGTGGGGGCCCACCCCGCCGACGCTGGGCCGCAACTCCTACCTGGCGGCGGTCAACGCCAAGCTGGGCGTGGATCTGGACCCGAGCCTGCAGGACGGCACGACCTACGCCGACAAGCTCAACGCGATGCTCGGCGCCCGCGACGTGCCCGACCTGCTCATGGTCCCCAACTGGGAGGTCGACAAGGTCGCCCGGTTCTCCGACGCCGTCAAGGCGCTGTTCGAGGACCTCACCGACCACCTCAAGGGCGACAGCGCCGCGAAGTACCCGTACCTCGCCGCGCTGCCCACCGGCGCGTGGGAGTACTCGGTCTGGGCCGGCCGGCTCTACGCCGTGCCGTACCCCACCGACGGGGTGTTCGCGTGGGCGCTGTTCCACCGCAAGGACCTGCTCGACAAGGCCGGCCTGACCGCGCCCACCTCGCCGGAGGAGCTGCACGAGCTGGGCAGGAAGCTCACCGACCCGGGCAAGGGGGTGTGGGCGTTCGGCAGCATCTTCGACATGGTGCAGCAGTTCTTCGGCTGCCAGCAGACCTGGCGCAAGAAGGCCGACGGCGGCCTGGAGCACAAGTTCGAGAACCCGGGCTTCCGCGCGGCCCTGGAGTTCACCGCGAAGCTCTTCGCCGAGGGGCTGGTGCACCCCGACACGGTGGCCAGCAAGGGCGCCGACGAGAAGCAGCTCTTCAAGGCCGGCAAGATCATGATGTTCCAGGACGGGCTCGGCGCGTGGCAGGGCCTGCAGGGCGAGCAGTCCAAGATCCTGCCGAGCTTCGACATGCAGCCGCTGCCGGTGTTCGGCGCGGCCGGCGCTCAGCCGGTCATCTGGGGCAGCGAGAAGCCGATCTTCTTCACCTTCCTCAAGAAGGGCGCCGGCGCGGAGCGGGTCGACGAGCTGCTGCGGGTGCTCAACTGGTGCGCCGCGCCGTTCGGCAGCCGCGAGTTCGAGCTGCGCGAGTACGGCGTGGAGGGCACGCACTTCACCCGGGGCCCCGACGGCAGCCCGCTGCCCAGCGACCTCGGCCGCAAGGAGCTGGGCGGCCAGTACAACTTCTGCCGGGTGCCGGTGAAGGTGAAGAGCAGCGACACGCCGAACTACGTCCAGCAGTACCTGGACTACTACAAGAAGAACATCGGCCTGCTGGAGAAGGACCTGTTCGCCGGGATCAAACTGGAGCTGCCGGCCAACTGGTCGAAGATCATCCAGCCGACGGAGGACAAGATCCGCGACATCCTGCGCGGCCGTCGCCCGATCAGCGACCTCGACCAGGTGACGAAGGAGTTCCTCGCCTCCGGCGGTGAGGA
Source organism: Micromonospora sp. NPDC007220 (assembly GCF_040634035.1). Lineage (NCBI taxonomy): Bacteria > Bacillati > Actinomycetota > Actinomycetes > Micromonosporales > Micromonosporaceae > Micromonospora > Micromonospora sp. NPDC007220. The sequence continues at coordinate 126,463 of NZ_JBEYEU010000005.1, forward strand.
GGGGCGCGCGTTCCACGAGAAGGCGCTCGCCGACAACGGCCGATGAGCGGCCCGGGCACCGCCGGCGCGGTCGACGCGCCAGCGGACCCCCGCCCGACCCGGCCCGGCCGTCGGGGCCGGGCCGCCGGTCGTACGCCGCCCGTCCGGCCCCGGCGTACCCTGCGGGACCGGCTGCGCCGGGACTGGCCGCTGCTGGCCATGACAGCGCCCGCCGCGTGCCTGTTGCTGGTCTTCCACTACCTGCCGACGCTGGGCAACGTCATCGCCTTCCAGGACTACAACCCGTTCGTCGGCGACGACCCGCTCGAGGCGTTCCTCTACAGCGAGTGGATCGGCTTCGGCAACTTCGAGGCGCTGTTCGTCGACCCGCTGTTCTGGGACGCGGTCCGCAACACCCTGACCATCACCGCGTTCCAGCTCGTCTTCTTCTTCCCGCTGCCGATCATGTTGGCGATCCTGCTCAACAGCCTGGTCTCCGGCCGGGTGCGGGGCTTCGTGCAGAGCGTCGTCTACCTGCCGCACTTCTTCAGCTGGGTGCTGGTGGTCACGTTCTTCGTGCAGATGCTCGGCGGGGCCGGCCTGCTGGCCCAGGAGATGCGCGAGGCCGGCATGCAGCCCTGGGACGTGATGACCAACCCGGACACCTTCATCGTCCTGGTCACCGCCGAGTCGGTGTGGAAGGACGTCGGCTGGGGCGCGATCGTCTTCCTGGCCGCGCTGTCCGCGATCGACCCCAACCTGTACGAGGCGGCGGCGGCCGACGGGGCCGGCCGGTGGCGGCGGCTGTGGCACATCACCCTGCCGGGCCTGCGCCCGGTGATCGTGCTGCTGCTCATCATGCGGCTGGGCGACGCGCTGTCGGTCGGCTTCGAGCAGTTCATCCTGCAACGCGAGGCGGTCGGTCGGGAGGCCGCCGAGGTGCTGGACACGTTCGTCTACTACCAGGCCATCAGCACCCAGCAGTGGGGTCTCGGCGCCGCCGCCGGCCTGTTCAAGGCAGTGGTGGGGCTGGTCCTCATCCTCGCCGCCAACAAGGTGGCGCACCGCTTCGGCGAGCAGGGGGTGTACGCAAGATCATGACCGCACAGCTCAGTGGCGTCGGCCCCGTGTCGGCGCGCCCGACACCCGATCCCCTGCCCAGGCGGCGGCGGTCCCAGCGACCCGCCTGGGAGGAACCGCCCACGCCGCTGGGCACGCTGGCCAAGGGAGCGGTGCTCACGGCGCTCGTCGCGGCCGTGCTCGTGCCCATGTGGGCGGTGCTGGTGACCAGCCTCGCCTCGCGCAGCACGATCGACGAGGCCGGCGGGATGGTGATGGTGCCCCGCGAGATCGACCCGTCGGCGTACATCACCATCTTCAGCGGTGGGCAGATCACCCAGGCCGTGTGGATCAGTACGCTGGTCACCGTCCTCGGTACGACCGTGAGCCTGGTGCTCACCGTCCTCGCCGCGTACGGGCTGTCCCGGCCCGGGTCGGTGGGGCACCGGGGGTTGCTCTTCTTCTTCCTGCTGACCTTCCTGATCTTTCCCGGCCTGGTGCCCAGCTACCTCGTGGTCACCGGCCTGGGGCTCAAGGACAGCATCTGGTCGCTGATCCTGCCCAGCGCGATCAGCGTGTTCAACCTGGTGGTGATCCGGGCGTTCTTCATGAACGTCCCCGGTGAGCTGCTCGACAGCGCCCGCATCGACGGCGCGGGGGAGTTCCGCATCCTGTGGCGCATCGTGCTGCCGCTGTCCAGGGCGGTGATCGCCGTCGTCGGTCTCTTCTACGCCGTCGGCTACTGGAACGCCTACTTCAACGCGGTGCTCTACATCGACGACAACGACAAGTTCCCGATCCAGCGGGTGTTGCAGAGCTACATCCTCGCCGGCCAGTCGCCGAACGTGTCCGGAGCCGCGGTGAGCCTGCCGGGCATCAGCGCGTACCCGCCGACCCTGGCGGTGAAGATGGCGGTGGTGATGGTGACCGTCGTGCCGGCGGTGATCGTCTACCCGTTCGTGCAGCGGCACTTCACCAAGGGTGTGATCACCGGCGCGGTGAAGGGCTGACCGGGCCCGCGCGGCGCCCGACCCCTGACGGGTCGGGCGCCGCGCGCCGTCACGCCGGGTCGGGGAACCATCCGTCGAAGGGCGCCGGGGTGACCGGCTCGCCGTTGAGCAGCAGCCGGGCCGGCAGGTCCGCGCCGGCGACGCTGACGTGCGCCACCCGCAGCGGGCCGTCGGTGTCCACGCGCAGGGTGTCGCCGTCGCGTACGGCCGTCACGACCGTGTCGCCGTCGACGTCGTGCAGCACCCTACGGGCGTCGACCGCGCCCCAGCTCACCAGCGTGACGTCGGCGAACGGCCCGTCGCCGACCGTGTCGCCCGGCGCCACGACCGGGACGATCGCGCCGTGCCGGACGTAGAGCGGCGACCGGTGCAGCGGCACGGTGACCCGCAGGCGTTGCCCGCCGCGGTGCCGCTCGCCGGTGGCGGCGTCGACCCAGTCGTCGCCGACGGGCAGGTAGACGTCGCGCCGCCCGGACGGGTCCGTGACGGGGGCGACCAGCAGGTCGGTGCCGAGGCGGTACTGCAGGTCCGTCGTCCACGCGGTCGGGTCGTCGGGGGTGTCCACCAGCAGCGCGCGCATCATCGGCGTGCCGTCGGCGGCCGACCGTACCGCCGCGGACCACAGGTAGGGCATCAGCCGGTAGCGCAGCCGCAGGGCGGCCACCGCGTCGCGTTCGGTCTCGGCGGGGAAGTCCCACGGCAGCCGGCTGGTGGTGCCGTGCAGGCGGACCAGCGGCGACAACGCGCCGAACTGGGTCCACCGGACGTACAGCTCGGGCGTCGGGGTGCCGTGGAAGCCGCCGGTGTCGTGACTCCAGAACGGCACGCCGGAGAGCCCGTGCGACAGCCCGCCGCGCAGGGTGCTGGCCAGCCCCGGCCAGGTGGCGTTGACGTCGCCGCTCCACTGTGCGCTGTGCCGCTGCCCGCCCAGGTACGACGAGCGGGCCCACACCGTGCGGTGCCCGGTCACCTCCTCGGTCACCTGCGCGACCACGTCGTTGAACAGCAGCGCGTACACGTTGTGCAGTTCGACGCCGGTCATCCCGTTGTGGGCGACGGCGTCGACGGGCACGCCCTCGGCGAAGTCGGTCTTGAAGACCGCCACCCCCTGCTCCAGCAGGGGCCGCAGCAGCCCGGTGAACCATTCGACGGCGGCCGGGTTGGTGAGGTCCACGATGGCGCTCGCCGGGTGGCTGCCGTGCCAGACGTCGGCGACGTACGGCCTGCCGCCGGCGTGGCGCAGGAAGTAGCCGGCCTCGGCCGCCGCGGCGTAGAGCGGGCTGTCGGTCATCAGGTACGGGTTCATCCAGAGGCAGACCCGGAAGCCTTGCCGCGCGAGGGTCCGCAGCATCGCCGTCGGGTCGGGGAACGCCTCGGCGTCCCACTGCAGGTCCGACCAGCGGCCGGCGACCTGCCAGTAGCAGTCCAGGTGCAGCACGTCGCAGGGGATGCCGCGTTCGCGCAGCAGGCGGGCGCGCTCGAGTACCCGCTCCTGCGAGTCGGGGAAGAAGCCCGAGGAGACCCAGGCGCCGAACGCCCACTTCGGCGGCAGGTACGGCCGGCCGGTGAGCCGGTCGAAGCGGTCGAGCACCTGCGCCGGGGTCGGGCCGGCCAGCACGTAGTAGTCGAGTAGGTCGTCGGGGACCAGGATCTGCACGCTGCTGTGGGTGGACTGGCAGACGTCGAACTGCACCGGCAACCCGCTGTCGACCAGCACCCCGTAGCCCCGGTCCGACAGGTAGAACGGCACGTTCTTGTGGGAGCGGTCCGACTCGCCGCCGAAGGCGTCGAAGTTCCACATCAGCGGCCGCTGGCCCCGCTTGTCCAGCGGGGTGAACTTCTCTCCGAAGCCGACGAAGCGTTCGTCGCCGGGCGCGACGAAGCTCTCGTGCCAGGCGACGGGCGCGCCGTCGACGGTGGAGCGGCCGAACGGCAGGGTGCGCCGCCGGCCGCTGATGTCGCGGGTGCCCGGGTCCTGCTCGAGCAGCAGCCGCCCGTCGGCGCCGAGGAAGCGCAGGTGCCACGGGTCCAGGCGGATCTCGGCGACCACGGCGCCGGCGTCGACCCAAACGCGGGCCTCGTCGACGGTGACGGTGGCCGGGTGGGTGCCGGGGTGCACCAGCGGCAGCGCCCGCGCGGAGCGGCTGCGGGCCTGCGGATCGTCGGACAGGCGTACCCGGATCACCCCCTCGCCGGCGGCGTCGACGCGCACCACCATGCTCGCGCCGTCGGAGAGGGCGGCCTTGAACGTCACCCCGTGCGCGTCGGTCGCGACGACCTCGGCCCGACCGACGACGGCGGCCGCGTCCTCGCCGGGGCCGCGCACCGGCAGGTCGGGTGGGTCGGCCACGAAGGTCTCGTACGGGACCAACGGCGGTCGGTAGGGCATCGGCGTCTCCTCCAGGATGGTTCCGGCGGTCCCGTCAGTTTCTTTGGCTCCTCAACTAACTGTCAACGAAAACCTGCACCGGATCGGCGAAGCATCGGCGTTGACAGGCGCAAACGTCGTCAATATTTTGGACGCTTCCCCAACAAACTGGCGGTGAGCGATGTGGGGTGACGGTGCGGGGCTGCGCTACGGCGGCGACTACAACCCCGAACAGTGGCCGGCCGAGGTGTGGCGCGAGGACGTCGCCCTCATGCGCCGCGCCCGGGTCAACCTGGTCACCGTCGGCGTGTTCGCCTGGTCGCGACTCGAACCGGAGCCCGGCCGGTACACCTTCGACTGGCTCGACCAGGTGCTGGACCTGCTGCACGACAACGGCATCTCCGTCGCCCTCGCCACCCCGACCGCGTCGCCCCCGCCCTGGTTCTCGCTGGCCCACCCCGACGCCCTGCCGGTGACCGCCGACGGCGTACGCCTGCACCACGGCAGCCGGGACACCTACTGCGCCGCCGCGCCCGCCTACCGGGCCGCCGCCCGGCGCATCGCCGCCGCCCTCGCCGACCGCTACGCCCACCACCCGGCCCTCGCGCTGTGGCACGTGCACAACGAGTACGGCACCACCTGCCACTGCCCGCACACCGCCCGGGAGTTCCGGCGCTGGCTGGCCGACCGGCACGGCGACCTCGACGCGCTCAACGCCGCCTGGGCCACCAGCTTCTGGAGCCAGCACTACACCGACTGGGCGCAGGTCGACACGCCCCGCGCCACGCAGTACCTGGCCAACCCGGGGCACCTGCTGGACTTCCGCCGCTTCTGGTCGGACACCCTGCTCGCCGCGTACGCCGAGCAGCGCGACCTGCTGCGGGCGGCCAACCCGGCGATCCCAATCACCACCAACCACGTCCTCGGCGACTGGGTGCCGGTCGACCACGCCCGCTGGGCCGCCGAGGTGGACCTGGTGGCGATCGACCACTACCCGGACGCCACCGACGGCGGCGCGGAGGAGCAGACCGCCCTCGCCGCCGACCTGGCCCGGGGCTGGGCGCGGCACGGCGACGGCGACGTCGGCCGCCCGGCGCGGTGGCTGCTGATGGAGAGCGCCCCCAACCAGATCCACACCGGCGGGCGGATGCACGCCAAGGAGCCCGGCCGGACGCTGCGGCACAGCCTGTCCCACGTCGCGCGCGGCTCACGGGGGGCGATGTTCTTCCAGTGGCGGGCCCCGGCCGGCGGGGCGGAACGTTTCCACTCCGCGCTGGTGCCGCACGCCGGCCCCGACACCCGCGTGTTCCGGGAGGCCGTCGACCTCGGCGCGACGCTGGAGCGGATCTCGGAGGTCGACGGCACGGTCGACGCCGCCGTCGCGATCGCCTGGGACGCCGCGAGCGGCTGGGCCCTGGGCCACCCGGGGATGCCGTCGCCGCGACTCAACCACCGCGACGAGGTGTCGGCGGCGCACCGGGCGCTGTGGCGTGCCGGCTTCGGCACCGACATCGTGCTGCCCGGCGACCGGCTCGACGGGTACCGCCTGCTGGTGCTGCCAGCCCTCTACCTGGCCTCCGACGCCACCGCCGACTGGGTGCGCGCGTACGTCGACGGCGGCGGTCACCTGCTGGTGACGTGGCTCAGCGGGGTCGCCGACGAGCACGCCCGCGTCCGGCTCGGCGGTCACCCCGGGGCGTTCCGCGAGGTGCTGGGCGTACGGGTCGAGGAGTTCCACCCCCTCGCCGACGGCGAGACGGTACCGCTGTCCGACGCCGGGACCGGTCGCCTCTGGGTCGAGACGGTACGCCTCGCCGGCGCGGAGCCGGTGGCCTCGTACGCGGGTGGCCCGCTCGCGGGGCTGCCGGCGGTCACCCGCCACCGCAGCGGCGCCGGCACGGCCTGGTACCTGTCCACCCGACCCGACGACGCCACCTACCGTCGACTGGTGACGCAGGCGGCGCGGGCGGCCGGCGCGACACCCGTCTGCCCGGCGGCGCCGGCCGGGGTCGAGGCGGTCCGCCGCCGCACCGTCGGGGCGAGCTGGCTGTTCCTGCTCAATCACACCGACCGGCCGCAGCGGGTCCCGGCGGCCGGGGTCGACCTGCTCACCGGCGCGACGGCCGACACGGAGGTGCACCTGCCCGCCGGGGGCGCGGCTGTGCTCCGGGAGACCGGCGCCGGCCGCCCTGGCGACCCGGGTCGCCAGGGCGGCTGACCCGTCCTCGCGAACTCCCGTCGCCGCCCGCTGCGCTGTCGGGGCGGGCCCGCTGGTCAGGGGTAGGGCTGGCGGTCAGGGCATGGCGACGGCGGCGCGGGAACGGTCGGCGGCGATCCGCACCGCCAGCCCCGCCAGCACCGTGCCCATCACGAGTCGCTGCACCCGCAGCCACAGCGGCCGGCGGGCGAAGAACCCGGCGAGCGCGCCGGCGCTGAGCACGATCAGCGCGTTCACCGTCAGCGCCACCGCGATCTGGGTCAGCCCCAGCAGCAGGCTCTGCGCCGCCACGTGGCCACGGGCCGGGTCGATGAACTGCGGCAGCAGCGACACGTAGAGGATCGCGATCTTGGGGTTCAGCAGGTTGGTGACCAGGCCCATGGTGAACAGCCGCCGGGCCGGGTCCGGCGGCAGCGGCGCCGGGGCGAACGGTGACTGCCCGCCCGGTCGCAGCGCCTGCCAGGCAAGCCACAGCAGGTACGCCGCGCCGGCCAGCTTGACCGCCGTGTACAGGGCGGGCACCAGCACGAACACCGTGGCGATGCCGGCGACCGCAGCGGCCAGGTAGATGCCGAACCCGGCGGCGACGCCCAGCAGCGACACCAGCCCCGCCCGCCGGCCCTGCGTCACCGACCGGGACACCAGGTAGACCATGTTCGGCCCGGGGGTCAACACCATCCCCAGCGCCACCAGCGCGATGCCCACCAGTGCACCCGTACCGACCATGGTTCCCCCCGTTGCCGATGCTCGCGCCGACCCTACGCCGTACGCCGCCGCGCCGCCGACCCGTGCCGGCGTGCCGCGCGCCCCCACGGTCGACACGACGTTGGGCACACTGGGCCGATGCTGCACGCCCCCGCCACTGCGACCCTGCCGGAGCTCCTGCTGCGTCCCTGGCGCGACGCCGACGCCGACGCCCTGATCGCCGCGTACCGCGACCCGGTGCTGCTGCGCTGGACCCGGGCGCCGGTGACCACGACCGCCGAGGCGCGCCGGTTCCTGGCCGCGGCACACCGGGACTGGGACGACGGCCACCGGTTCTGCTTCGCCGTGCTGGAGCAGCACCCGGTCGGCGAGACCCTGGTGGCGCAGGTGGTCCTCAAGAACGTCACCGAAGGCGGCGGGGACGCCGAGGTCGGCTACTGGACCGCCGCGCCCGCGCGGGGCAGGGGCGTCGCCCCGCACGCCCTGAGCGCGGTCACCGACTGGGCGTTCGCCCGGTTCGCCGGCCTGCGGCGGTTGGACCTGCTGCACCAGATCGACAACCCCGCGTCCTGCCGCGTCGCGGAGAAGGCCGGCTACGTCTTCCAGGAGGTGCTGCCGGCCCGCCCGCCGTTCCCCCGCGACGGTCACCGGCACGCCCACTGGGCCCGGTCGGACCGGGAATGCCCGGCCGGGTCGGGGCGCTGACGTCTTCCGTCGGCCCCGACGCGGTGGCCGCGTTACCGTGGGGTCCGGGGGAGGTGTCGGCAGGTGGACAGCTGGGAAGCGACGGTCGAGGCGCGCATCCGCGCGGCGCAGGAGCAGGGGGAGTTCGACGACCTGCCGGGCATGGGCAAGCCGATCCCCGGTCGCGGCCAGCCGTACGACGAGTCGTGGTGGATCAAGAGCTTCCTGGAGCGGGAGAAGCTCCCCACCGACCTGCTGCTGCCGACGCCGCTGCAACTGCGCCGCCGCATCGAACAGGTGCCCGACGAGGTGCGTGACCTGCCGACCGAGGAGTCCGTGCGCGCGTTCGTCGCCGACCTCAACGCCCAGATCCTCTCGTGGCTGCGTACGCCCACCGGGCCCCGGGTCGCGGTGCGCCCGGTCAACGCCGACGAGGTGGTCCGCCGCTGGCGGGACGAGCGGCAGACCACCGCCGCCGCGATCCCGGTCCCGGCCCCGGCGGCCGCGCCGCGCCGGCGGGGCTGGCGACCGCCCTGGCGCCGCCGGGTGGCGTAGCCCTCGGTCAGTCCACCGCCGCCCGCCACGACCAGGACGTGCGCCGGGGGCGGCCGGGCAGTTCACCACGGCCGGTCAGCCACCGCAGCACCTGCGGCGCGGGCCCGGCGGGCGCGTCCGGAAAGAGGCGCCGCACCACGGCGGCACTCAGTGGCTGCGGCGGCTGCCAGGACACCCCGAGGCCGCGGGCGATGTCGTCGGTGTGCAGCAGCGTCTCCGCCACCCCCATCGCCGCGAAGCCCGCCGGGTCGCAGGGCCCGTAGTGCCAGGCCCGCGTCTCCGGCGGGGCAGCGTCGACGGCCGCCCGCAGCAGGCCGCCGCAGGCGACGACGACCCGTAGCACCTCGGCCGCGCCGGCGGCGGGGGAGACGGCCAGGTCGAACGGCAGGTAGCCGTCGTCGGGTCGCCCGCTCACCTGGCCGGCGTACGCCAGCAGGTCGTGCGCGACGTGCGCGGCGGTGGTCCAGCAGCTCCAGTCCAGCCCGCCCGCCGGCACGCCCCAGTCCCGCCCGGTGTGCGGGCCGAGGACGGCGGTCATCTCGGTCACGGCGCGGTCCACGTCGACGCCGGTCAGCTCGGGCATCTGCCGACCGTGCCACCGCGCCACCGCTGCCGCAACCAGATGACGCTTGCCAGCCGTCGTCACCCGCACTACGGTCGGATCCGTGACTGCCGGGTCGGCCATGGGCCACGAGCGGACAGGGCACCCGGCCGTCAGGTGAGCCGGGGGCGGGCCCGTGGCCCGCCGTTCCCGCGATTGCCGGTGTCGACGCCACGTCCACCGCAGCGCGCTTCCACCGTCCACGCCAGTCGTCCGGCGTATCCGCATCCTCGCCGCCACCGGTCGCCGGGCGGGCGATCCATCGTGGCCGCACATCCCTGCCCGAGCAGAGAGCAGAGCATTGCCCAACGACTTCAACCAGCAGATCATCGACGAGTTCCGCGCCAACCACGGCCGGGTCGGGGGTCCCTTCGAGGGGGGCCGGCTGATCCTGCTCACCACCACCGGGGCCCGTTCCGGCACCCCGCACACCACCCCGGTCGGCTACCTGCCCGACGGCGAACGCATCCTCGTCATCGCCTCGGCCGGGGGCGGCCCGAGACACCCGGACTGGTATCACAACCTCCTCGCCGACCCGCTCGCCACCGTCGAGGACGGGGTCTTCACCTACCAGGCCCACGCGGTCGTGCTGGCCGGCGCCGAACGCGACGAGATCTTCGCCCGGGCCGTGGAGGCCGACCCCGGTTGGGCCGCGTACCAGGCGAAGACCGCGCGGATCATTCCCGTGGTGGCGTTGCACCAGGTGGCGGGCGGGCCGCCGGAGGCGGCGTCCTGGGGTGCGGCGCTCAAACTCGTCCACGACGCGTTCCGCCGGGAGCTGGCGCTGATCCGCGACGAGGTCGCCCGCTCAGGCCCGGGCCTGGGCGCGCAGCTGCGGGTGAACTGCCTGACCTTCTGCCACGGCCTGCACCACCACCACCGCAACGAGGACGACGGCATGTTCGCCGGCCTGGAGGGGCAACGGCCGGACCTCGCCCCGGCGCTGGCCCGGCTACGCGAGGAGCACCAGCGCATCGCGGCCCTCGTCGAACGCCTCCAGCAGGTGGTCGGCGACCCCGACGCCGACCCCGACGAGGCCCGCCGGGAGGTCGAGCGTCTCAGCACCGAGCTGGAGGCCCATCTGACGTACGAGGAGGAGCAGCTCATTCCCGTCCTCGACGGCACCGGCTGACGGCAGGCGACTCCGTCCCGCGAGCGGCCCCGGTCGCGGGGCGGAGTCCGCTCCGATCGTCGTGGGTTGCCGTGCGCGACCCGGTTGTGTCCGGATTTGAGGGTTCACCGCCTACGGGCGGTCGAAAACCGGCGTAAGCCTCAAGAAGCATTTCAATGAAAAAATTGAGGCATGGACGTGGGGGACATGAAGCGGTACATCTGCGAGACCTTCGACGGGGTGAACGCCCTGGAGGCGAACGGGGACACCTTCTACATCTACGACCCCGGGCGGGACCTGCCCGCCGAGCGACAGATGCCGTTCGCGACGATCGTGACCGGTGACCACTACGACGACGCCTCCGACCTGGGCCGACCGGGTGCGTGGCGGCTCAACGTCGGGCTGACCCGCTCGGCGTACGGGGCGCTGTTTCCGCAGGGGCACGGGCCGGACGTCGACCACTCGGTGCCGGACACCGTGCTGCCGCATCCGGTCTACGCCCCGCAGCACTGGGTGTGTGTCGTGAACCCCGGCGAGGCGAGCGTGGACACGGTGCGGCAACTGCTGGCCGAGGCGTACGACTTCGCGGCCCGCAAGCACGCCAACCACCGGTCCCGGCGGGGCTCGTCCTGAGTTTCGTGGCGGCCGGCGCGTCCCACGCACCGGCCGTCACACCCCGGGGTTAGTTTCGGCAGGTCTGCCGTCGGGCAGGCTCGCCGAGACGAGGGGACACCGCGCGATGTCGCGTAACACGCAGACCGTCGAGACCTACCTGGACGGCTTCCGGAAGAACGACCACGCGCAGATCCTGTCCTGCCTCACCGACGACATCGAGTGGACGGTCTACGGCGCCTTCCACCTGAAGGGCAAGGAGGCGTACGACGCCGCGATCGAGGGGCCGGGCTTCGTGCCGCCGCCCCGGTTGGAGGTCGTACGCATGGTGGAGCAGGGCGACACCGTGATGGCGGAGCTGGTCGGCTCGGTGCGGCGCGACACCGGCGAGGAGATGCGCATGTCGATGGCGGAGGTGTTCGTCATGCGCGACGGCAAGATCGCCGAGCGCCGCGCGTGGGTCATCGAGCTGAAGGAGAACGACCACCGCTGACGGGCGAGAGGTCAGCCGGGCTTGATCTGGCCGAGCTGCACCAGCAGCTGCACCCCCCGGTACACCTCGACCATGTCCTGGCCGGTGAACGTCACCGTACGCGCGCCGGGAGCGCGGGCGAAACCGGGCACCAGCGTCGCCTGGTCCACGGTCGTCGGGCTGTACAGGTCGACCTCGACGTCGACGGGCCCGGCGAAGGTCAGCGGCGGCACCTCGGCACGCCGTGCCACCGCCGTGGCGGCTGCCCGCCGAAGGCGCTCCTGGGCCTCACCGGGGTGCAGCGTCACCGCCGCCGCCTGGCCCAGCGCGCACTTCACCTCGACGGTCACCGCGTCGGGGACCAGGTCGCGCAGCTCGGCGCACGCGACGTCGTCACCGCTGAGTAGCACCACGGGCACGCCGAAGTGCCCCGCGACGGCGGTGTTGAGGCCGATCTCGCCCGCCGGCCGCCCGTTGAGGCGTACGTCGAGCACCGCGTCGCTCATGGTGTGGGCCAGCACCGCCGGTCCCGCACCGGCGCGCGCGTGGTACCCCACGAGCAGCAGCGCGTCGGCGCCCATCTCGAGGCCGGCGACCATGCTCAGGGGGCGGGGCCTGCCGCGGACGAGTCGCGCCCGGCGGTCGAGTTCCTCGGGCAGGAGGTTGCGGAAGGGTCCGTGCGCGTCCGCCACCAGCACGTCCGCGTCAGGCTCCGCGTCGAGCACACCAAGGATGGCCGCGTTCACCTCGGCCGTCATCAGCCTGCGGGCACGCTCGTAGTCGTAGCCGCCCGGATTCGTCTCGGTCGGGTGGACGATCCCCGAGATTCCCTCCATGTCGGCCGAGATCAGCACCGTGGGTTCCGTCGTCATCACCTCACCGTACCGACGCCGATCGGGCCGCAGGGGGCACCGCGAGCGCGCTGCGGTCAGCTCTGCTGGTAGTTCACCGCCGCGACGCCGCAGGGCGCGTGCAGGTGCAGGTAGTAGGCGCCCTCGCCGAAGTCCACGTCGGCTCCGCCGACCAGGCCGAGATAGTCCATCGGCTGGCGGCAGGCGGGGCAGTCGATGTGCTCGGCGTCCTGGATCCAGTCGGGATGGCCGCCCAGGGTGGAGCCGCCCTCGTGCCACGCGCTGGCCTCGAACGGCGTGGCCCGGCGGGGACCGACGGCGGGAAGCACGGCCGGCGGGTCCGCCGGCTCGGTGGTGGCCGGCGCCCAATCCGGGCGGCTGTTGCCCGTCCACCAGACGGCGTCGCCGTCGGTCGTGACCTGGCAGTACAGCGTGGTGTAGCAGGCGCAGAGGTGGCAGGTCACGATTCTCAGCCGGCCGGCCCAGCCGGTGTGGGCCAGGACCTCGCCCACCTCGGGGGCGTCGGTGTCGAGGTCGGCGATGGTCCACAGCGGGGAGGCGCACCACGGACAGGTGGGGTCGCCGGCGGGCCGTGGCACCTCGTTCATGACCAATCGGTACGCCGAGGGTGCGCACAGCTCCCGGCGGCTGCCGTCGGGAGCGACCGTCCAACCGGCCTGGTGGGCGTAGGCCAGCGCCCCGACGTGCAGTTTGTCGAAACCGGCCGGCGGCTGCTCCTGCCATCGCCGCAGGGCCTGCTCGGCGCGTGGGTCGCCGGAGCGCGCGAGGATGAGCAGCAGATGGTTGAGCCGGAGGGGGGACTGGCCAGCGTCGACGTCGTCGACGATCCGGCGGACCACGTCTCCGGTCGCGCCGCGATACAAGGTCGGCGGCCACAGTACGCCCGCGTCGAGCAGCAGGCTCAGGTGTCCGGCGAGGCGTGCCGGCTCGGCGGCGGCGATCTCGATCAGTTCCTCGAGCGCGGCGTCGTCGCCGGCTCCGGCCGCCCGGACCAGTTCCTCGATCATCGCAGCATGGTAGCCAGGGGGTACGTCGACCAGGCGTGGCGGCGTGCTTCAGGGGCGGCGTCCCACACCGCGTGGTGCCTGTTCAGGCGTTGATCGTCGGCTTGGCGGTCGCGTTGCCGCGGATGAAGAACATCGCGACGACGGCGAACAGCATGAACCCGATCGTGGCGAGACCCGTGAGCGCCGACCAGCCGTCCGTTCCGCCGGCGTTGACGGCCTGGTCGATGCCACCGCTGGACAGGATCGTCGTCGGGTCGGTGATGCCGTGCAGGATGATGGCGGCCCAGATCGTGCCGGTCACGCGCATGACCAGGTACATGCAGATGCCGAAGCAGAAGGTGTAGACGATCGTGCTCGCGACGGTCGAGAGCCGCATGCCGGAGAGCAGGTTGACCGAGTGCATGAGGGCGAACAGCAGAGACGACACGATCGCGACGAACCGTTCGCCGTGTCCGGCGTCGCGCAACATCTTGACGGCGAGTCCGCGGGTGGCCAGCTCTTCCGCGACGCCGACGCACAGACCGAGAAGAGCGATCAGCGCGATCTGCTGACCGCTCCAGTTGCTCCAGTTGGTGGCCCCGACATGGCCGACGACCGCGAGGAGCGCCAGCACCGGCCCGATCCACATCCAGCCACGGCCGCGGATCGGTTGAGGTCCGAAGATGGCCCGGAGCCAGCCCACCCGCCAGGCGAAGACGATGAGGGCGGCCGCGCCGATCGCGATGGGCAGCACCAGGGCGAGGAAGATGCTGGCCGGGTCGGCGAGCACGTTGTCCTTGTCGATGTCGTCACCGGCCACCACGCCGACCAGCTGTCCGACGGCAAGGAAGAAGACGAGGTAGGCCCCGACCAGCAGGAACGCCTTCCACGTCGCTGGTCGGTTCCAGAAGGTGGCGGTCACGATCGGAGTCTGTCAGAGCGTTGTTGCTGCGGGGAATGACTCATGACACTGGTCAGCGGGGTTTGACCGCGGTCCGGGCGCTCGGTTCCAGTTGCGCTGCGTGAGCCGACCCGTCTGAACGCCCTGCCTCAACTCAGCTGGAACGGGACGGGCACCCCTCCTCGTGGATTACCGGATTACCGGTAACGATAAACCAGTAAAGAGTCGTCGCGAAGGGGGCAAATCGGAAGCACATCATAATGACTGTTCTTGGGTAACAACAATATGGAGTATTGTTGTTACGTGTCCAAGGTGTGTAATCGGTGCGAGAAGACCCGACCGCTCGAGAGCTTCATGAAGGCCGGCCGAGAGTTGGTCGCGTGCGCCTCGTGCCGCGAGTACGCCCGCGCCAACAACCACAAGAACCGCAGAGCCAATCCGGACAAGATCCGAGCCGACAACCTCTGGTCCTTCTACCGGATCAGGCCGCAGGAGTACGACGCGCGGCGTGTGGCTCAGGACTACCGGTGCGCCATCTGCGGTCGCCATGAGAGCGAACTGAAGGTCGGGTCCAGAGGCCGGCCACGGCTTGACGGGACACCGAACTCCGAGCCGTTTCGCCTCGTCGTGGACCACTGCCACAACTCCCGGCAAGTACGCGGTCTACTCTGCGGTGAGTGCAATATCGGCCTCGGCGCGTTCCAGGACTCGCCCGAGGCGCTGATGGCGGCGGCCCGCTACCTCCTGGCACGGGAGGACGCACCGCTCGTGCCGCAATCGAGGCCTGCGACAGAAGCGTGATCTGGCGCGAGGGTGATCGAGGTTGATCTGACGATGCTCTGGCCGTGGGTCGGGGATGGGCGTCGTCGTTTCGGAAGGGGAGCTAAGTGGTCGCGCAACGGCTGCGGGTCGCCGCGTACGGCGTGTGTCTGCGGGACGGACATCTGCTGCTTGCCCGGTACGTGTCGCCCGACGGGTCCCAGCGACACTGGACGCTGCCGGGTGGGAGGGTCGAGCACGGCGAGGATCCGTTCGACGCGGTCGTCCGCGAGGCGGCCGAGGAGACGGGCTACGAGGTCCAGGTCGAGCGGTTGCTCGGTGTGGACTCGCGGGCGAGGTACGTCGAGTGGGGCGGCCCCGACGGCGCGGAGCTGCACAGCGTGGGCGTCTTCTATGACGTACGCGTCACCGGCGGCGAGCTTCGTGACGAGACGGGCGGTTCGACCGACCTGGCGCGGTGGATCCCGATGCCGCGGGTGGGTGCCCTGGAGCGGTCCGTCGTCATCGACGTCGGGCTCGAGTTGCACCGCCGGGCGCCGCTGACCGGGCACGTGGAGCCGATCGAGGTCACCGGACCGCTGCGGCACTGACCGCGGCCGTGCCGAGGAATCCGCCGGACTGCCGCGACCACAGGTCCGCGTAGAGCCCGCCGCGTTCCAGCAGCTGCGCGTGGGTGCCCTGCTCGGCGATCCGGCCGGCGTCGAGGACCACGATCCGGTCCATGCGGGCGATGGTGGAGAGTCGGTGGGCGATCGCGATCACCGTACGGCCGGTCATCACCTCGCTGAGCGTGCCGTGGATGGCGGCCTCCGCCTCGGAGTCGAGCGCGGACGTGGCCTCGTCCAGGACCAGGATCGGCGCGTCCCGGTAGAACGCGCGGGCCAGCGCGATCCGCTGCCGCTGGCCACCGGAGAGGCGCACGCCCCGTTCGCCGACATGCGCGTCCAGGCCGGTCCGACCGTCCGGGTCCCTCAGCGTGGCGACGAACCGGTCGGCGGACGCCCGGCGTACCGCTGCTTCGACCCGTGCGTCCTCGGCGTCGGGGCCGGCGATGTTCTCCCGGACCGAGCGGTGCAGCAGGGTGGCCTCCTGGGCGACCATGGCGATCTGGCCGCGCAGGCTCTCCTGCGTCACGTCCGTGATGTCGGTGCCGTCGATCATGATCGTGCCGGACTCCGCGTCGTGGAACCGCAGCAGCAGTCCGACCAGCGTGGACTTGCCCGCACCCGACCTGCCGACGATGCCGACGCGCTCACCGGCGGCGACGTCGAGGCTGAGCCGGTCGAGCCCGCCCCCGCCACGGCCGTAGTGGTGGCTGACCTGCGTAAAGGTGATGGCTCCACCCCGTACCCGCAGCTGGGTCGCCTGGGGTTTGTCCGCGACCGCGAGCGGTTGCGCGACGGTCCGCAGGGCCCGCCGGAGCGCGCCGACCGACCTGAACAGCGACGACACCGCGTCCAGGAGCCACTCCGCCATCGCGGTGATCCGGAAACTGAGCGCCAGCGCGGCCGCGACGAGACCCAGGGGCGCGGCATCGGTACGCCAGAGCGCGATCCCGTATCCGACCAGTCCGACGAGCAGCGCGCTGCTCAGCGCCATCATGGTGCCGTTGATCGTCACCTCGACCCGCTGCAGGTCCAGGTGTGCGCGCCTGGACAGCGCGAACACCCGGCGGTCGTGTGCGGTGCGGCTGTCCTGGCCGCCGAGCAGCGCGAGCGTGTCGACGTTGCCGTACGAGTCGACGAGCAGGCCGGTCAGCGCGGACTCCGCGTCCTGCAGGCGCTCCGACGCGCGCCGGTAGCGCGGCACGATCCACCGCATGAGCAGCGCGTACGCCAGTATCCAGGCCCCCAGTGGGAGCAGCAGGCGCACGTCGATCGTGGACATCAGCCACACCGAGCCGGCGATGTAGGCGATCACGAACACCAGCGTGTGGACGACCGAGTACGCGGCGGTGCTGGCGGCATCGCCGCCGTCGCGTACCAGGGTGGCAATGCGTCCGGCGAGATCGGCGCGGAACCAGCCGACGGACTGCCGGGACACGTGCCGGTGTGCCCGCCAGCGGGCGAGCGGGCGGGCGTTGGCGCGGAACGCGATGTCGTCCAGCGCCTCGCCGATGACGTGGATCAGCGGCCTGACCAGCAGCACGAACACGGCGACGGTGAGCAACCCGGTGCCGTGGTCGGCCCAGAGCCGGTCCGGGCTCGCGGCGGCGAGCGTGTCGACGAGGCGTCCGGCGTACCCGATGAGCCACACCTCGATCGCGGCGGCCAGCACGGTGGTGGCGACGGCCGCCGTCACGACCGGTCGTAGCGGTCGGAACTCCTCCAGGAGGAACCGCCGGGCGCCGGCGGCCGGGGTGCGGTCGTCGCCGGTCGGGAAGGGATCAACAGGGTTTTCGAACAGACCGAACACGAAGTGCCTTTCCGGCGGTGGAGACGGACAGGGAACCGGGGAAACCGCCGGACGTCCTCATGATCGATCTCCGCTTCGTGTCGGTGGGTGTCCTCGCGAGGCTAGGCGACATCGCGGCGCGCCACCTTCCTTTTTCGCGCCCGGGGCCCGGGCAGTGATCTGGCCCACGCATGTCACAACGGTCGGTCACGCGGTGTCTTGAGACCGAAGGCCCAGGAAACGGAGGAGACACCATGAACGGGAACACCGATGTGATCGTGATCGGCGGCGGGTACGCGGGCGTCATGGCGGCCAACCGCCTGACCCGGCGCGACGACGTGACAGTGACCCTGATCAACCCGCGGCCGACCTTCGTCGAGCGGATCCGCCTGCACCAGTTGGTGGGTGGGACCGACGACGCGGTCGTCGACTACCGGGACGTCCTGGCCGGGCGCGTGCGGCTGGTCGTCGACAGCGTGACCCGGATCGACGCTGCGGAGCGCCGCGTGACGCTGGCGACGGGCGGCACGGTCGGCTACGACTACCTGGTCTACGCGGTGGGCAGCGGCAGCGCCGCCCCGGACGTGCCCGGGGCGGCCGAGTTCGCCTACCCGGTGGCGAGCCTGGAGGAGGCCCAGCGGTTGCGGCCCGTCCTCGCCGCCGCTCCCGCCGGGGCCCCGGTGACGGTGGTCGGCGGGGGCCCGACCGGCATCGAGACCGCCGCCGAGCTGGCGGAGGCGGGGCGCGCCGTGACCCTGGTCTGCGGTGAGGTGCTCGGTCCGTACCTGCATCCGCGGGTCCGGCGCTCGGTGGCCGCGAGGCTCGCCCGGCTCGGAGTGACCGTGCTCGACGGACCCGACGCGACGGTGACGGCCGTCGCCGGCGATGCCGTGCGGCTCGGTGGCGGTCGCCGGCTGCCGAGCGCGGTGACCATCTGGACCGCCGGATTCGGCGTGCCGGACCTGGCCGGCCGCAGCGGGCTGAGCACCGACGCGTCGGGCCGGCTGCTCACGGACGAGACGTTGACGAGCGTGGACGACGTGCGCATCGTCGCGGCCGGGGACTCGGCGGCGCCGTCGGACCTGCCGTTCCGGATGAGTTGCCAGGCCGCGATGCAGCTCGGCCCGCAGGCCGCCGAGACGGTGCTCAGCCGGCTCGCGGGTGAGCAGCCCGCGCCGGTCCACGTGGGGTTCGCCGGCCAGTGCGTCAGCCTGGGGCGTCGCGCCGGCCTGTTCCAGTTCTCCCGCCGGAACGACACCGCGGTGCGACTGCACCTCGGCGGGCGCCCGGCCGCGAAGCTCAAGGAACTCGTCTGCAGGAGCATCATCTGGCAGTTGGCGTACGAGGCACGCAGACCCGGTTCGCTCGCCCTGCGGATCAAGGACGACACGCGCCAGCAGTTGCTGCGGGCCAGGCGCGTCGAGGCGACGGCCACCACCGCACGGGCGGCCCGGCCGTCATGAGAGCCCTCGACCACCGGGGGCCGACCGCGAAGGAGCGCAGGGGGGACATGAGCGACCACGGCACCGACGCGGCGACGGAGACCTTCGTCGCCCACCGCAACCTGCTCTTCACCGTCGCGTACGAGATGCTCGGATCGGCGGCCGACGCCGAGGACGTCCTGCAGGAGACCTGGCTGCGGTGGGTCAGGGTCGACATGGACCGGGTACGCGACCGGCGCGCCTACCTGGTCCGGATCACGACCCGGCAGTCGCTCAACCGGCTGCGCGCGATGAAGCGCCGCAGGGAGGCGTACGTCGGCCCGTGGCTGCCCGAGCCGCTGCTCACCGCGCCGGACGTGGCTCTGGACGTCGAACTCGCCGAGAGCGTGTCGATGGCGTTGATGCTCGTCCTGGAGACGCTGTCGCCGACCGAGCGCGCCGTGTTCGTGCTGCGGGAGGCGTTCGAGGTCGGCTACGACGAGATCGCCGCCGCCGTCGGCAGGAGCCCCGCCGCCGTCCGGCAGATCGCGCACCGCGCCCGCGAGCACGTCGACGCCCGCCGCCCCCGTCGGGTGGTCTCGCCGAGCGAGGCCCGGGCGGCGCTGGAGTCGTTCCGACACGCGATCGAGACCAGGGACCTGCGGGGCCTGCTCGACGTGCTCGCCCCCGAGGTCGTCCTGGTCAGCGACGGCGGCGGTGTCATGCAGGCCGCGTTGCGGCCGGTCACGGGCGCGGAGAAGGTGGCCCGGATGTTCTTCGGTGGTCTGAGCAGGCTCGACGGCGTGCTCACCGGCGGGCCGACCGTGGTCAACGGCAACCCGGCACTGCTCGTACGCCTCGACGGCGAGATCGACGGCGTGCTGGCGCTGCGTGTCGAGGACGCACGGATCACCGGCCTCTACTATGTCCGCAACCCGCAGAAGCTGACTCGCATCGGGTCGGAGACCCCGCTCACCCTGCGATGAACGGTCGATTACGGTTCCTCACGGCAGAGCCATCCCCCGACCGTGAGGAACCGTGGTGACCGACACCAGCACGACGACCGTCCCCGTCCGCGTCTTCGGCGGCCCGACCGCCCTCATCGAGTACGGCGGCCTCAGGTTCCTGACCGACCCGACCTTCGACGCCCCCGGCGACTACCCGCTGGGTCCCGGCATGGTCCTGACCAAGACGGCCCCCGCCGCCGCCGGCGCGGCCGACCTCGGCCCCGTCGACGCGGTGCTGCTCTCCCACGACCAGCACCCCGACAACCTCGACCACGCCGGTCGAGCCCTGCTGGCCGACGTCGCCCTGACCGTGACGACTCCCAGCGGCGCGGGTCGTCTCGGCGGCACCGCCCGGGGCCTGGCGCCGTGGGAGTCCGTCGAGCTGGAGCGCCCCGGCGGGGGCACCGTGACCGTGACGGGCGTGCCCGCCCGGCACGGCCCGGAGGGCTGCGAGCCGCTCACCGGCGAGGTCGTCGGGTTCGTCCTGACCGCCGCCGACCTGCCCACGGTCTACGTCAGCGGCGACAACGCCTCGCTCGACCTGGTCCGGCAGATCGCCGAACGCTTCGGGCCGGTCGACACCGCCGTGCTGTTCGCCGGGGCCGTGCGTACCCCCATGTTCGACGGCGCGCTGCTCACCCTCGACAGCGCCCAGGCCGCCGAGGCCGCCCGCATCCTGGGCGCGCGGCGGGTCGTGCCGGTGCACGTGGACAGCTGGGCCCACTTCACCGAGGGGCGTGACGACGTGGTCGCCGCGTTCACCCGGGCCGACCTGG
Organism: Micromonospora sp. NPDC007220; assembly: GCF_040634035.1. NCBI lineage: Bacteria > Bacillati > Actinomycetota > Actinomycetes > Micromonosporales > Micromonosporaceae > Micromonospora > Micromonospora sp. NPDC007220. The sequence goes on from NZ_JBEYEU010000005.1 coordinate 146,974, forward strand.
CCGACCGTCTCCAGCTCGGCTGAGCTGAGCGGCCGCCGGGGAGCCGTCGGCGGTCGGGGCAGGTCAGGTCCGCGCACCGCCGAGTCCGAGCAGGACGGCGAGGCCCAGGGCGCTGCGCGGGGCGTACGGCACCCGCCACAGTCCGCCGTGCGCGGCGCCGTACGCCTCGTCCTGCCACGGGTGCGGCAGCGCCGGAGCGCCCGTACGCAGGTGGTGCACCAGGAGCGCGGCCATCAGTGTGTTGCTGGTGGCCGGGTCGAACACCTCGATGCCGAAGCGGTGCGCACCGGCGTACGCGGCGGCCAGCGCCCGGTTGCGCAGCACCGAGCGGGTGCGGGTGGGCGGGGCGACGGTGAACGACACGGTCGCCCCGCCGTCGCGGGCCACCGTGGCCCGCCACCGTTGCAGGCGTTTCGCCAGCGCGTAGTTGGGCCCCTGCTGGGGGACGAGGCTGTCGTTGACGCCCGGGTCGACGCCCGGCGGGTAGTTGCGGTGCAGAAGCCTGCCGCCGGAGGCGACCCGCAACGACCGGCGGACGACGCCGCGCGCCGCGTAGCCGCGTTCGGCGTGGTGCACCGCGTCGCCGGGGACGGCGAAGACGTCGGTGGGGGTGGCCAGGAACGCGAGCGCCACGTCGTCGCGGCGGTCCTGCAACCGGAGGGTGAGCGCGTCGACCGCCGTGGCGACCCGGACGTTGGTCGCGCCGTCGGCGTAGACGTAGTTGCCCAGCACGAGCCGGCCGTCGACGCCGAGCAGCCAGTCGGCCACCTGCGGAAGGTTGTGCAGCAGGTCGGCGCCGGCCCGGGCGGCCAACGCGCCGTCGTCGGGGTCGGTGCCGGCCGGGACGGGCAGGTGCAGCCGGCCGCCGCCACGGCGCGTCGTGTCCAGCAGGCGCCGCCAGATCTCCGGGCGCGGCAGGTCGACCGCGACGACGTCGCCGCCCCAACGCAGCACGGACGGCAGTGGGCCCATCTCCGCGCCCGCGCCGAGCACCACGATGCGCTGGTCGCGCAGGTCGAGCCAGTCCGGGTTGGCCATGACGGCGCGTACCGCCTCGGCGCAGGAGGGCTCGACGACGCCGGCGGTCACCCACGCGTCGAGCCGGCGGCGCAGCTCGTCGCCGCGCAGCCGCCGGCCCCGGTACGGCAGGGAGAACTCGCGGTCGACCTCGCCGGTGCCGGCGACCGTCGCCGTGTGCAGCGGCGCGACCTCGGTGGGCGCGTCGAACACCTCGCCGAGGCCGGTCTCGGTGCCGTCGGCGCGCACCACGGCCATCCGGCGGTGCAGCGAGGCGAGCCCGTCCCGGGCGATCGTCACCGCGGCCTCGCGGGAGAGCAGTCCGGCCTCGACGAGCCGCCGGAAGTGCCCGAGGTAACCGTGGCGCCAGTTCGTCTCGTGTTCCGCCGAGCGCGCGCCGACCGGATCGACGGCGCGCAGGGCGTCGGCGACGACCGCCCGCCCGAGCGTGGACGTACTGCGTCCCGCGTCGGTCTTCGGGAACACCACCCCGGTCGGACCCTCCACGCGCAACCGCCCTTCCTCGCTCGCCGGCCAACGGTGTCACTCTGCCGCACCGGGGGCCGCCGCGCAGCGCCGGACCTGCGGAGCGGGCGCTCAGACCGGGGTCGGCAGGCGCAGCCGGCCGTCGATCATCTCGGCGACCGCGTCGACGCGGTGCAGGTGCTCCCGGTCGTGGGTGACCAGAACGGTGGCGGTACCGCGCTGGCGGGTGAGGTCGGTGACCAGCTCGACGATCGCCGCGCCGCGCTCGTGGTCCAGCGCGCTGGTGGGTTCGTCGACCAGCAGCACCGCGGGATCGTTCATGAGGGCGCGGGCGATGTTGACCCGCTGGCGCTGCCCGCCGGAGAGCTGGTGCGGGCGACGGGCGGCCTGGCCGGTGAGCCCCACCGCCGCCAGCAGTTCGGCGGCGCGGGCGCGGCCGGCGCGGCGGGAACCGCCAGCGAGGTGGGCGATCACCTGCAACTGTTCGGCGGCGGTCAGCGAGGCGATGAGGTTGGGTTGCTGGAAGACGATTCCGATCTTCTCCCGCCGCAGCGCGGCCGTGCCCGCGCGGCCGAGCCCCGAGGTGTCGGTGCCGGCGACGAGCACCGTTCCCGAGTCGGGGGTGATCAGGGTGGCGGCCACCGCCAGCAGGCTCGACTTGCCGGAGCCGGAGGGGCCGATGACGGCGGTGGTGCTGCCCGCCGGCACGCACAGGCTGACCCGGTCGAGCGCGGTCAGCCGGGCGTCGCCGTCGGGGTAGCTCAGCGTGACGTCGGCGAGTGCGAGGCTCATCGGGCGCTCCCCAGGGCGATCAGCGGGTCGACGGAGGTGATGCGGCGGATGGACAGGGCGCCGCCGGCCGCACCGAGCGCGATCGTCACGGCGGCCGGGAACAGCACCGATTCGGCGGTGAGCGCGAACGGCACCGTGCCGGCCGCCGCGGCGCCGAGCGCGACCGCGAGCGCGGTGCCGGCGGCGGTGCCGGCGAGCAGCAGCACCAGGGCCTGCCCGAGAGCGTCGCGCAGCAGGTGGCCGGTGGTGGCGCCGAGCGCCTTCAGCACGGCGACGTCGGGGGCGCGCTGGATGGTCCACACGGTGAAGAACGCGCCGACGACCAGGGCGGAGATCCCGAACAGCATCCCGCGCATCAGTTGCAGCGACCCGTTCTCGGCGGTGTAGGAGCCGATCGCGGACAGCGCCTGCGTGCGGGTGACCGTACGGGTGCGCAGGTGTCGGTCGGCGGCGGCCAGGTCGGCGTCGCGGGTGGTGCGCAGCGCGACGACCGTCGCGGCGTCACCGTTGGCGCCGGGGGCCAGGGCCTGCCAGTCGTGCAGGTCGGTCCAGATCACCGGGGTGTGGCTGTGGGAGGCGTCGCCAGCCACCGCGTCGACGGTGAGGCGGTGTGTGCCGACGGACACGGTCTGTCCGGGCCGGGCGTGCAGCGCGTCGGCCGCGCCCCGCGACAGCACGGCCCGTCCGGTCGCGAGGGTGGCGGGTGCCAGGCCCGAGCCGGGCGGGACGCCGAACACGGACAGCGCGGCGCTGCGCTCGCCCGCGTCGACGCGGGCGGTGGCGATTCCCAGCGGCGCGGCGGCGCTCACCCCCGGGATGTCCTGCCAGCGCAGCCACTGCTCGCGGCTGACGGTGGATTCGGTGAACGAGAGCTTCTGCCCGTCGGCCGGGGCGGAGAACACCAGGTGGTCGGCGGGCAGGTCGCTGATCGCCGAGGTGCTGCCGCGTCCCAGGCCGGCGGTCAGCCCGGACAGCAGGACCACCAGCAGCGTCATCAGCGTCACGACCGTTCCCATCAGGGCGAAGCGGCCCTTGGCGAACCGTAGATCTCTCCACGCGACGAACACGATCGCATCAGCCTTCCGGTAGGTGCCCGAAGCCGCGGCGGCGGCCCGGCACCAACCGTCGTCCGGATGGCGGCCGGTGCCATCGCGCCGCCGATCGGTTTCGGGGCGTCGCACTACGTACGTCGGGATCAACCTTTTGGTTGATGGCGGCGGCCGTCGGCGTCCTAGCCTGGAGGCATCGTGAACGCGGAATCGCTCGCTCGTCCGCTGCGGGTGCTGCGCGTCTGCCTGCACCTGCTGGTCGGGCTCCTCCTCGCGGTGGCGGCCATTCGTGCCGTCACCGGGCCGGGCCCGCGGCGTGCCGCCGTGCTCGCCGCGGCCGTGGCGCTGGCCGTCGTCTACGCCGTCGGGGCGGCGCTGCCGCTGGTGCGCCGGCATCGACCTGCCGCGCTGGCCTGGCTGGCGGTGCTGACCGGCGGGTGGCTGGTGCTGCTCGCCCTGACCCCGGACGGGGTGTGGTTCGCGTTTCCGCTGTTCCTGCTGCATCTGCACCTGCTGCCCGTGCGCTGGGGGATCGTGGCGGTGGCGGCGACGACCGTGGCGGCGGTCGCCGGTGTCGCCGGCCACCAGGGGGCGCTCACGCCGGGCGCGGTGATCGGTCCCGCCATCGGCGCCGCGGTGTCGGTGGGCACGGTCCTCGGCTACCAGGCTCTGTACCGGGAGAGCGAGCGCCGCCGGCGGTTGATCGAGCAGCTGACCGCGACCCGCGCCGAACTGGCCGCCGCCGAGCACGCCGCCGGGGTCCTCGCCGAGCGGGAACGCCTGGCCCGCGAGATCCACGACACCCTCGCCCAGGGGTTGTCGAGCATCCAACTGCTGCTGCGTGCCGCCCAGCGTGGGTTCCCCGACCGGCTCGACGTGGCGGCGGGCCACGTCGAGCAGGCCCGCCGCACCGCGCAGGACAACCTCGTCGAGGCGCGCCGGTTCGTACGCGCCCTGACACCGCCGGGCCTCGACGGCGCTTCGCTGCCGGCGGCGCTGCGGCGGCTGTGTGACGCGACCGCCGCCGCGTCCGGGCTGACCGTACGCCTGTGGGTCGACGGGACGGCGGTGCGTCTGCCGACCCGCCAGGAGGTGGCGCTGCTGCGGATCGCGCAGTCCGCGTTGGCCAACACCGTGCGCCATGCCGGGGCGAAGCACGCCGACGTGACGCTGCGGTACGGCGCGCGCGACGTCGGCCTCGACGTGGTCGACGACGGGTGTGGCTTCGACGTGAGCGCGGCCGGCGACCGGCCGGACGACGACGGCGGGTTCGGGCTGGCCGCCATGCGGGCCCGGGCCGAGGAGCTGGGCGGCAACCTGATCGTGGAGTCGGCGCCCGGGCGCGGCGCCCGGCTGGCCGTCGGCTTCGCGCGCCCGGGCACCGAGGAGGCGGGCGCGTGAGCGGTCCGATCCGCCTGTTGCTGGCCGACGACCATCCGGTCGTACGGGCCGGGCTGCGCGCCGTCCTGGCCACCGAGCCGGACTTCGAGGTGGTCGCCGAGGCCGCGACCGCGCAGCGGGCCGTCGCCCTCGCCGAGGGGGAGCGGGTCGACGTGGTGCTCATGGATCTGCGCTTCGGCGCGGGGATGGACGGCGCCGAGGCGACCGCCGCCATCACCGCCCGCCCCGGCGGCCCCGCCGTGCTGGTGCTGACCACCTACGACACCGATGCCGACATCCTCGCCGCCGTGGAGGCCGGTGCGATCGGTTACCTGCTCAAGGACGCCCCGCCCGAGGAACTCGCGGCGGCCGTGCGCGCCGCCGCCGCCGGCCGTTCCGCCCTCGCCCCGGCCGTCGCCCGTCGCCTCATGGGTCGGGTGCGTGCCCCGGGCACCGCGTTGAGTCGCCGCGAGACAGAGGTCCTGCAGCTCGTCGCCGACGGCCTGTCCAACCAGCAGATCAGCCGGCGGCTGCACCTGAGCCAGGCCACGGTCAAGACGCACCTGGTGCACGTCTACGGCAAGCTCGACGTCGACTCGCGTACCGCCGCCGTCGCCGTCGCCCGGGCCCGCGGGCTGATCCGTCGGTGACCGGGCCACCCGGGCGGAATTGACGTGCGGTGCGCGTACGCCGGCTGGCAGGGTGGCCGGCATGACAGCGCAGGCTCTGGCGGGGGCACTCGCCGACGACGTACGGCGGCAGGTCTTCGCGGCGATCGTGCTGGGCGGCGCCGACGCCCCGGCGGTGGCCGACCGGACGGGCCTGTCGGCGCGGCAGGTGCTCACCGCGATCCGCCGGCTCGTCGATGCGGGCCTGGTGGCCGGCGGCGACGGTGGCCTGCGGGTCGACGCCGGGAGGCTGCGGGAGGCGGCCCGTACGCCGGCGGCGCCCCGGCCGGCCGGCGACTCCACGGACCGCGTGCTGCGCACCTTCGTGCGCGACGACAGGCTGACCGGCCTGCCGGCGCAGCGCGGCCGGCGGCGGGTGGTGCTGGCGCACGTGGCGAGGTCCTTCGAGCCGGGGGTGCGCTATCCGGAGCGGGCTGTCGACGAGGTGTTGCGGCGCTGGTGCGAGGACGGCGGCTCCGACCACGTGGCGCTGCGCCGCTACCTGGTCGACGAGCAGTTGCTGGCCCGGGAGCAGGGCGTCTACTGGCGCGTCGGCGACTGAGCGCCGGCGTCGAGCCCGCCCTCGTCGCGGCCGGCGATATCCCGTTGACCCGAGGGCGAGGATCGACGGGTGAGCGCGACAGACTGGACGACGGTGCCGACCCGTCCCGACCGGCCCGAGGCGACGACCCTGCTCGAGGAGTACTTCGAGGAGATGGTGCGCCGCTACCACGCTCGCCCGGTCCGGCCGGGTGAGGTCGCGGCGGCGATGGCCGACGACCCGAGCGATGACCTGGCCGCGCCCACCGGGGTCCTCCTGCTCGCGTACCGCGACGCTCGTCCGGCCGGCTGCGCGGGGCTGCGGTACCGGCCGGGCTGGGCGGAGCTGACCCGGGTGTACGTGCGCCCCGCTCATCGCGGCCACGGCGGCGGGGCGGCCCTGCTCGCCGCCGTGGCGCAGCGGGCCCGGGCTGCGGGGGCCGACCGGATCCGGCTGGACACCCGCGGCGACCTGGTGGAGGCCCGCGCCCTGTACGCCCGGCACGGCTACCGGGAGATCCCGGCGTACAACGACGGCGCCTACGCCGAGCACTGGTTCGAGAAGGTCCTGAGTTGACGTCGCGGCCGGAACGCGCTAAATAAAGAGCAGGAAGTTGAGTCTCATCGGCTCAACTCAAGGACCTTCGGCCAGGAGAACCGAGGAGGCAGGCCATGTTGATGCGCACCGACCCGTTCCGTGAGATCGACCGGATCACCGAGCAGTTCTTCGGCACCGCCGCGCGCCCCGCGGTCATGCCCCTGGACGCCTACCGCGACGGCGACTGGTTCTACGCGGCGTTCGACCTGCCGGGCGTCGACCCGGACAGCATCGACTGCACCGTCGAGCGCAACGTGCTGACCGTGCGCGCCGAGCGCCGCCGGCCCGCCGGCGAGCACGTCGAGCTCGTCGCCGCCGAACGCCCGATGGGCACCTTCACCCGACGGCTCTTCCTCGGCGACACCCTCGACACCGACAAGCTCGAGGCCGGCTACGACAACGGCGTGCTGACCCTGCGGATCCCCGTCGCGGAGCGGGCCAAGCCCCGCCGGGTCACCGTCACTGCCACCGCCAACGGCCGCAAGGAGATCAACGCCTGATCCCGGCGGGCGAGGGGCGGGACGGCCGGTGCGGCCGCCCGCCCCTCGCTCTTTCTCGCCACCGGCCCGTCCCGCCCCCGGGCGGCCCAACACGATCGCGTAGGGCGCGCCTCCTCCCGTTCCCGACCCGAAGCTGAGAACCTTTTTCACATGTTCTCCCCGAACGCTCCGGCGCGGCCAAGCCGGCCCACCCCGCTGGCCCTGCCCGGGGGGCCCGTCGACTTCACCGAGGCGTGGCTGCGCAACCGGCGGCTGTCCGAGCACACCCGCGACGCGTACCGGCGGGACGTCGCCGGTTGGCTCGCGTGGTGCGCGGCCCGCGAACTGGACCCGTTGCAGGCCAACTTCCTGCACGTCAACGAGTACGGCCGGGCGCTGGAGGCCACCCTCGGCGCACGCACCGGCAAGCCGCTGACCCCCGCCACCGTCGCCCGCCGGCTCTCCGCCCTGTCCAGCTGGTACGACTTCCTGGTCAAGCTGCGCGCGGTCGAGGCCAACCCGGTCGCCGGCGCCGACCGCCCTCGCATCGACCGGGACCACTCCGCGACCGTCGGGCTCACCCCCGAGGAGGTCGACGCGCTGCTCGCCGCCGCCGAGGCCGACACCGGGCCGACCGCCGCCCGCAACCGGGCCGCGATCGCGTTGCTGGCCGACCTCGGACTTCGCGTGGGGGAGCTGGTCTCACTCGACCTGGCCGACCTCGGCGCCGAGCGGGGCCACCGCAGCGTGCGGTTCGTCGGCAAGGGTGGCAGGTCCCGCCGCCGCGCCCTGACCCCCGGCACCGCGTACGCGGTCGACGCGTACCTGGCCCAGCGGGCCGCCGCCCAGGGCGTGGCGGTGCACGAGCTGACCGGCCCGCTGCTAGTCACCGCCAGCGGGGCCAGGCTGGACCGGCACGCGATGTTCCGGCTGGTGCGCCGGCTGGCCCGCACGGCCGGCATCCCGGCCTGGGCGAGGCTGTCGCCGCACTCGTTGCGGCACGCGTTCGCCACCACCGCCCGCGCCGAGGGCGTGCCCCTGGAGGACGTGCAGGACGCGATGGGCCACGCCGATCCGCGCACCACCCGCCGCTACGACCGGGACCGGCACAACCTCGACCGCGATCCCGCGTACGCCATCTGGGCGGCCCGGGCCCGCCGCCGCGGCTGACGTGCGGTGGCCGGTGGATGCCGCGCGTACGTGGCATCCACCGCCCGGTGCTCGCGGCCTACGGGTCCGTGTGGATCAGCGCCCGGCTCAGCGCCTCGATGCTCTGCTGGCCCCCGGCGACGATCAGGACGTCGCCGTGGGCGAGGACGTGCCCAAGCCCCGGTGCGGTGACCGTCCGCCCGTCGCGGACGACGGCGACGACGCTCACCCCGTGGATGCGCGCGACGGCCTCGGCCAGGGTCCGGCCGTCGTAGGGCGAGGCGGCCGTCACCGGCAGCTCGACGACGCTGATCGCCTCCCGGTGGCGTTCCAGGTGCGTGACGTGGTCGATGGTGGCGATGGGGTGCAGCAGTTCGGCCACCTCCTGCGCCTCGGTCGGGCTGAGGGTCACGGACCGTTCCACGGTGTCCGGGTCGCCGGGGGCATAGACGACGACGTCGCGCCGGCCGCCGCGATGGCAGACGACCCCGATCACCTGTCCCTCCCCGGTGTGCAGGGTGTAGCCGACCCCGATGCCGGGCAGCGGCATGCGTTCTATCTGCATCATTGCCTCCTGTTGTCAGGTGGAGCGAAATGGCCGGCCTCGCCGAACCAGGTGGCCAGCCGCCCGGCGCGGGAAACGGCCCGCAGGCGCCGTTCGGTGGCGTCGCGTACGGGTGGGGTGGTGAGCACGACCAGTTGGTCGCCGACGCGCAGCCGGGTGTGCTCATCGGGCACGAACGAGTCGTCGCCACGCACGACGAGGGTGGTCGCCGCCGGCGGCGGCAGCCGCAGCTCGGGCAGGTAGACCCCGTGCAGGCGGGAACCGGGTTCGACGGTGACGTGGATGAGGTCGGCGTCCATGGCGTCCAGCGGCGCCAGCTCGATCTGCAGGTCGGGTCCCAGGTCGTGCGAGTCGAGGCGTAGCCGCCGTGCCAGCCAGGGCAGGGTCGGGGCCTGGATGAGGGTGAACACCACGACGAGCACGAAGACGATGTTGAAGACCTGTTCGCTGCCCGGCGCCCCGGCGACGACCGGGATGGTGGCCAGCACGATCGGCACGGCACCGCGCAGTCCGGCCCACGACAGGAACGCCTGTTCGCGCAGTGGAATCCGGAACGCGGCCAGCGCCACCAGCACGGAGGCGGGCCGGGCGAGCAGCAGCAGTGCCGTACCGACCACGATCGCGGGAACGATCGCGGCGGGCAGTTCGCTGGGCGTGGCCAGCAGACCGAGCATGACGAACAGGCCGATCTGAGCGATCCAGCCCAGCCCTTCGGCGACCGAGTGGGTGGCCCGGCGGTGCGGCAGGCCGGCGTTGCCGAGCACCAGTCCGGCCAGGTACGCGGCCAGGAATCCGCTGGTCTGGGCCAGGCCGGCGGCGGCGAACGCCAGCACCCCGCAGGCGACCGTCGCGATGGGGTACAGGCCGGAGGTGGGCAGGGTCAGCCGCCGCAGCAGCCACACGCCGGTAGCGCCGGTCACCACGCCGATCGCGCCCCCGGCGACCAACTGGTAGGCCATCGTGGCGACCAGCGGCAGGGGCGCGACCGCGTCGAGGGTGGCGGCGCTGAAGGTGAGCACCAGGATCAACGTGGGAGCGTCGTTGAGTCCGGACTCGGCCTCCACCAGGCTCGTCAGCCGCCGGGGCAGCGGCACCGCCCGCAGCACGGAGAACACCGCCGCGGCGTCGGTGGACGACACGACGGCTCCCAGCAGCAGCGCCATCTGCCAGCCGATGTCCAGCAGCAGGTACGCCGCCGCGGCGGTGACGGCGACGCTGACGAACACGCCGACGGTGGCCAGCACCGACGCGGGTGCCAGCACCTCGCGTACGTCGCTGAACCTGGTGGTCAGGCCGCCCTCGACCAGGATGACCGCCAGCGCGGCCAGGCCCAGGGCCTGGGCCAGGGCCGCGTCGTCGAACGGGAAGCCGGCCAGGTCCTGGCCCAGCAGCAGGCCGACGGCCAGGTACGCCAGCAACACCGGCATGCCCAGCCGGGTGGCCAGCCGGGCCGCGCCGACGCTGGCCAGGACCACGCCGGCGCCGACGGCCAGCGTCACGTACAGCTCACCGAGATCCACGGCGGCCCCCTGGCCCGCGGGTTCCGGCTACGCCGCGACGGAGCGCGGCCACACGTACACCCGGGCGTTCACCGTGGTCACGAACATCGTGAAGGCGACGGCGACCGGCGAGATGACGATCGCGGCGGGGGCGGGCCGCGCGCTCACAGGCATCCGCCCGGCGGGCCGTTCTCGGCGTTGGTGGGCCGGTAGGCGCAGGCGGGCGTGTCGGTCTCCGGTGGTGTGGGCTCGACCACCATCAGGTGACGGTTCACAAGATCCTCCGGGGTCTCGGCGTGACGGGCGACGTCCGCGCGGGCGGCGACAGGTGGAGCCGGGCAGCAGGAAGCGGAGCCGCAGCGGCTCCCGGCTCGCCTCCATGGTCATCGGAGCGGGCCGGGTCGACATCGGGGCTGACACCCATTTGCCGCCGGCGCTGCCGCAGGGCTCTGCGCCGGCTGCCCGGCGCGGTGCGCCCGCGTCCCACCCCGGCCGCGGGCGCGGGCGCGGCGGATAATGGGTGCGCGCACGCATTTACAGGACGCACCCGGGCCGACAGGCTGACCATGATGAGGGTGATCACCGCCGCGGGACGGGCTGGCCTGGCCCCTGGCGGGCCGCAAGGAACTGCCGGCGCCGGGCGGAGCCGGGCCGCGAGGGGAGGTGCCGTCGTGTCGCTGTTCTGGCGGATCTTCCTGCTCAACGCCGCCGTACTCGTCGCCGCCACGCTGCTGCTGCTCGGCCCGGTCACGGTGTCCACCCCCGTGCTGCTCACCGAGGCCCTCGTGCTGACCGTGGGCCTCGCCGCGATGCTGGTCGCCAACGCCGCGCTGCTGCGCGTCGGCCTCGCGCCGCTGCACCGGCTGACCCGGGCCATGACCACCATCGACCTGCTGCAGCCGGAGCCCCGCCCGGTCCCGGCCGGGCAGGCCGGCATCGCGGACCTGATCCGCGCCTTCAACGCCATGATCGACCGGCTGGAGGCGGAGCGGGCCACCAGCGCGGCCAGCGCCCTGTCCGCCCAGGAGGCCGAGCGTCGGCGCGTCGCCCAGGAACTGCACGACGAGGTCGGCCAGACCCTGACCGCGGTCCTGCTCGAACTCAAGCAGGTTGCCCGGCACGCGCCCGAACCGGTCCGCGCCCAACTCGCCCAGGTGCAGGAGACCACCCGCGACAGCCTCGACGAGATCCGTCGCATCGCGCGCCGGCTGCGCCCCGGCGTACTGGAGGAGCTCGGCCTGACCAGTGCCCTCAAGGCGCTCGTCACGGAGGTCACCGGGCACACGGACCTGTCCGTGCGCCAGCACCTCGACGCCGACCTGCCCGCCCTCGACGGCGAGGCCGAACTGGTGATCTACCGGGTGGCGCAGGAGGCGCTCACCAACACCGTCCGGCACGCGCGGGCCGCCGCCGTCGAGCTGTCGCTGACCCGTCGACCGGGCCACGTGCAGCTGCGGATCCGCGACGACGGCCGGGGCATCGGCGACGCCGCCGAGGGCGCCGGCGTACGCGGCATGCGGGAGCGGGCCCTGCTCATCGGCGCCCAGCTCAGCGTGGGGCCCGGCCCGGGCGGCGGCACCGAGGTGCGGCTGCGGGTGCCGGTCGGCGACCGGGAGGGCCAGCCGTGACCACCCGCATCCTGCTCGCCGACGACCACGCCCTCGTCCGCCGTGGCGTGCGCCTCATCCTCGACAGCGAACCGGACCTGACCGTCGTGGCGGAGGCCGGCGACGGCGCGGAGGCCATCGCCCTGGCCCAGACCGAGCGTCCCGACCTGGCCATCCTCGACATCGCCATGCCGCGGCTGACCGGCCTCCAGGCGGCCCGGGAGCTGTCCCGGCAGCAGCCGGGCCTGCGCATCCTCATCCTGACCATGTACGACAACGAGCAGTACTTCTTCGAGGCCCTCAAGGTCGGCGCCAACGGCTACGTGCTCAAGTCCGTCGCCGACCGCGACCTGGTGGAGGCCTGCCGCGCCGCCGTACGCGACGAACCGTTCCTCTATCCCGGTGCCATCAACGCCCTCATCCGCACCTACCTGGAACGCAGCGCGCGGGGCGAGAGCGTGCCGGCCAGGGCCATCACCGAACGCGAGGAGGAGATCCTCAAGCTCGTCGCCGAGGGCCACTCCTCCAAGGAGATCGCCCGCCTGCTGTTCATCAGCGTCAAGACCGTCGAGCGGCACCGGGCCAACCTGCTGCAGAAGCTCGGCCTCCGGGACCGGCTGGAACTGACCCGCTACGCCATCCGGGCCGGGCTCATCGAGCCGTGACCGCGCGCGGCGGAGCCGGCCCCGGCAGTGCTCGGCGGCGACGGCGACCGCGACCCGACCGGCCGGTACGGGAACGACAGAGCCGACTTTCCTGCGGGCGGGCCCACCGGTTCTCTACGGTCGACGGGTGGGCGCTGAGCAGCCGTGGAGCCGGCCGGCCCGTCGGAGCCGCCCGGTGCGTACCGGGTTGGTGTTCGCGGGCGTGACCGTGCTGCTGTGCTGCATCGGGGTCGCCGGGCTGGGCGCCTGGAACGTGCAGGTGGTCACGCAGGCCAGCGGCCCGGTGCGGGAGACCGCGGACGGGTTCCTGCGGTCGGTGGCGGCGGGCGACACCGACGGCGCGTACGACCGGCTCTGCGCCGACGCGCGCAGCCGGTGGAGCCCGATCGGGTTCACGAGCTGGCTGCGCACCCCGCCGCTGGTCAACGGCTACGAGATCGTCGACGTGTCGGTGGCGACCCGGGGCGGCAGCCCGCGCGGCACGGTGGCGGTGCGGCTGACCCGCGACAGCGGCCTCACCGAGGAGCGGAAGCTGTCGGTGGTGCGCGAGGACGGCGGCTGGCGGGTGTGCGGCGACCCGTACTGACTCCTCAGCGGCGGGGGCCGAGCTCGCCCGCGCGGTAGTGCCGGCGGCAGAGCACCTGGTAGCGCACCTCGGCGCTGTCCACGGTGTCCCCGATGACCACCTGCAGGCCCTCGCGGACCACCCGGCCGTCGACCACCCGGGCGTTGAGCAGCCCCTCCCGGCCGCACCAGCAGAGCACCTCGACCTGGATGCGGGCCACCTCGTCGGCCAGTTCGAACAGCCGCTGCGCGGCCGGGAACAGGCACGAGCGGAAGTCGGTGGCCAGTCCGAACGCGTACACGTCGACGTCGTAGCTGTCGACCAGCTCCGCCATCTGCTCGACGTGCTCCAGGTTGTAGAACGACGCCTCGTCGCAGATCAGGTAGTCGACGCGGACGCCCTCGGCCCAGGTGTCGCGCACCAGGGTGCGCAGGTCCAGCGTGTCGGTGACCTCGACGGCCTCGTGCGCCAGACCGATGCGCGTGGTGACCTGCGGGCCGAGCGAGCGGTCGATGCGGGTGGTGACGAGGCCGCGGCGGCCCTGCCGGGAGTGGTTGTAGTTCATCTGCAACGCCATCGTGGACTTGCCGCAGTCCATCGGCCCCCAGAAGAACTTCAACGCCGCCGCGTGCAGCGGACGCCCGTCCACGCCCCGCGCCGCGGCACACCCGGCGGGGGAGTCGTCGGGGCCCAGCGGCGGGCGCGCCAGGCAGGTCGGGGCGGTGGCGTGGACGGTCACGGTCGGGCAGCCTAGCCGATCGACGCCCGCTGATCCGGCCCGTGCGGACGGGCCCGCGTTCCTCAGAGCACCCGGGGCGGGGTGTTGCCGGCGGCGACGATCGCCCGGCGGATCGGCACGGCCAGCAGCAGCAGGAACCCGACGACGAAGAAGATCAGCAGGGAGACCAGGCCCACCCGGTAGGAGTTGGTGAGCTGGAACACGATGCCGAAGGCCAGCGGGCCGAGCCAGCTGGTGCCCTTGTCACTGATCTCGTAGAAGCCGTAGTACTCGCCCTCCTTGCCGGCGGGGATGAGCTGGCTGAACAGCGACCGGCTCAGGGCCTGGCTGCCGCCGAGCACCAGGCCGATGGCGGCGCCGAGAACCATGAACGGCACCGGCGCCTCGGCGGGCAGCCGGAACGCGCCGAGGATCACCCCGGTCCACAGCACCAGGCTGATCAGCACGGTCTTCCAGGCGCCGATGCGCTTGGCGAGGGCGCCGAGCAGCAGCGCGCCGCCGAAGGCCAGGAACTGCACCAGCAGGATGGTGACGATCAGGGTGCTCTGCCCGAGCTTCAGCTCCTCGGTGCCGTACTGGCTGGCCAGGGCGATGACGGTCTGGATGCCGTCGTTGTAGACGAGGAACGCCAGCAGGAAGAACAGCGTCAGCGGGTACGCCTTGATCTCGCGCAGGGTGCGGCCGAGCTGCCGGAACCCGTCGGTGACCGGGTTGCCGCCGGCCCGCGCGGCGGCCGTGGGGTGCTCGCGCAGCCAGCGCAGCGGGATCAGGGTGAACACCGCCCACCACACACCGGCGGACACGATCGACCAGCGGGCCAGGTCGAGGGTGCGCTGGTGGTTGCCCTCCTCGCCGAGCATGCTGACCGCGACGAGGTTGAGCGCCAGCAGCAGGCCGCCGCCCAGGTAGCCGAGCGCCCAGCCGCGGCTGGAGATGCCGTCGCGGTCGTCGGGGCCGCCGAGCTGCGGCAGGAACGAGTTGTAGACCACGACACCGGCGCCGAAGGCGATGTTGGCGACCATGAACAGCGCCCCGCCGAGCAGGTACCGGTCGCCGGTGACGAAGAGCATGCCGACGGTCGCGCCGGCGCCGATGAAGGCGGCGGCGGCGAGCAGCCGCTTCTTGTGCGCCGAGCGGTCGGCGATCGCGCCGACGATCGGCAGCGCGAACACGGTGAGGAACACCGACAACGACACCAGGTACGGGAAGTACGAGCCGGCGGCGACCTTGATGCCCAGCGGGTACACGTAGCCGCCGCAGGTGTCGGCGCCGAGTTCGCAGCCGGCCGCGAGTTCGGTGACGGTGGTCAGGAACGGGCCGAGGAAGACGGTGATGACGGTCGTGGAGAAGGCGGACATCGCCCAGTCGTAGAAGTACCAGCCGCTGCGTTCGCGGCGGGTGCTCGCCGGGGCGGGGGTGTCGCCCACGGCGGGGGTGACGGTCTCGGCCATCGGGGTCCTTCGAACGGTTCAGGCGGCCCAGTGACCGCGGCTGTGATACACGTCGCGCAGCACGCCGACGTGATCGGTCATGATGCCATCCACTCCGAGGTCGAGTAACTCGTGCATCTCGGCAGGTTCGTCGATCGTCCAGACATGCACGTGCAGTCCGAGTCGGTGGGCGTGGCGCAGGAACCGGCGGTCCACCACGGGCACCCGCCCGTAGCGCACCGGCACCTGCGCGGCAACCACCGACGGGGGCAGTCGCAGCGCCCGCCCGGTCAGCGACGCCATCCGCAGCCGGGCCACCCCGCGCATGCCGAGGCTGCTGGCGACGCGCCCCTGCGTCAGGGCGCGCAGCCGGGCCAGCCGGGCGTCGCTGAACGAGGCCAGCAGCACCCGGTCGCCGGCCCCGACGCGCGCGACGGTGGCCACGGTCGGCTCGACGCCGCCGTCGGCCTTGACGTCGATGTTGAACCGCACCTGTGGCCAGGCGTCGAGGACCTCGTCGAGGCGGGGGACCACGGCGGCGCCGCCGACGCGTACCGAGGCCAGGTCGGCCCAGCGCAGGTCGGCGATGCGCCCCGGCTCGCCCGTGACCCGGGTCAGCGTGGCGTCGTGGAAGACCACCGCGACGCCGTCGGCGGTGCCGTGCACGTCGGTCTCGACGTACCGGTAGCCGAGCCCGATCGCCCGGGCGAACGCCGCGGCGGTGTTCTCGTCGCCCTCGGCGGCGCCGCCCCGGTGGGCGAAGGCCAGCGGCGCGGGGCCGTCGAGGTAGGCGTGGGTCACGCGGGGAGTATGCCCGGCCCCGTTGGCCGCCGGGTGGCCGCCCGG
This sequence comes from Micromonospora sp. NPDC007220, assembly GCF_040634035.1. Classification (NCBI taxonomy): domain Bacteria; kingdom Bacillati; phylum Actinomycetota; class Actinomycetes; order Micromonosporales; family Micromonosporaceae; genus Micromonospora; species Micromonospora sp. NPDC007220. The sequence goes on from NZ_JBEYEU010000005.1 coordinate 163,048, forward strand.
TTGCCACCGCGTCGCCCGCCGCACCGACGCGCGGCTGGCGGATGTCGGACAGTGACGACGGTGTCGCGCTGCGGTGCGGTGAAGATGTCCGGGTGATGCCATGGATGCCTCCTCCCCGGCCGGGAGGGGCCGAGCAGCCGCCGGCGCCCGCGCCCGGGGTGGCGGCCCGGGCGTTGGACCCGCTGCCGGCCCGTATCGCGCTGCCGTCGCCGGAGCGCCCGCACCGGCGCGTCCCGCCGGAGGCCCGGCCACTGCTCTGGCTGGTCCTGCTGGTCGGTAACCCGTGGGCCGCCCGGCTGATCATCGAGTGGCGCTACCGACTGCCCCGGGGCGACGGGCTGCCGGGGCTGGTGGGGGCGCTGGGCGAGGCGACCCTGGCGGGGCTGGGCTGGCCGAGGTGGGACGTGCGGCCGCTGCGGGCCGACCATGTCGCCTGGTGGCTGGCGGAGAACGCCCGCACCGTGCTGTTCGTCGTGGTCGCGGTGGCGCTGCTGCGTCGGCTGGCCACCCCGGCGTTCTCGCCGCGGCGTACGCACCGGGTGCTCGCGGTGATCGGCGCGAGCGTGACGGCGGCGGTGCTCGCGGCGGTGGGCGGCGTGACGATGCACGTCCTCACCGACAGCGGCATGCTGCGCGGCGTGGACCTGACCTCGACGGTGCTCGGCGCGATCTCCGGGGCGCTGTACTGCGGATTCGTCGTGGGTGCCCTGCTGGCCTGGGCGGCGGTACGGGGGCCGGGGCCGCGCCGTGGGAGATTCCCGGCGACCCGGCACGGAGGTGGCTGACATGGTGGTACGGCAGCACAGCGGCCCACGCGACGAGGCGCCGTCGGCACGCTCGCACCCGGACGCCGGCAGCGAGGCCACCCGCTACCTGTGCGCGGCCGCCCACACCGACGACGCGTTCACCGAACGGGTGCTGGCCGAGGTGTTCGACGACGACCTGCGCGCGGTCGCCCCGTCGGTGGGCTTCGACCTGGGCACGGTGCTGCGGCACTGCCTGTCCGCCCGCCGGCGGCGTCGTCTGCGTGACGTCGGGCTGCTGGTCGTCGGCGGCCTGGCGGTGCTGCTCGCCCCGCTGGCGACGGTGCTGGTCGGGGTCACGATGGCGGTGGGCAGCTCACTGGCCCCGCTGCGGCCCGGCCGCAACGGCCCGGTGGGCCCGTTCCTGTCGATGATCGCGATCGCGACGGTCTCGCTCGTGCTGGTCTTCCAGCTCGGCGCGGCCACGCCGGACGACGACCCTGCGGGCCTGCCCGGTTGGGTCGTCGGCCGGCCGTGGCTGGCGTTGCCGGCCGGCCTGGTCGCCTACCTGGTGCTCGTGGGGCACCTGCTGGGCACCCGGCGGCTGCTGGTGACCCGGTTGCGCCGGGCCCGGTTCCGGCCCGGGCCGCCCGACGTGGCATCGCTGCCGGCGCGCGACGCCGAGCGGCTGGCCGCCGTCGACCGCGCCCAGGGCGGCAACGTGACGGTCTACGGCGGCTACACCCCGTTCGTCGGGCACGGCACGCCGGTGGCGGGGTGGTCGTTCGCCCTGCCGATCCTGGCGGACGCCCACGGGCCGGTCGGGACCGTCCCCACGGGCGACGTGTCCGCCCCCGCGCCGTTCACCGTCGTGGAGCTCATCGACCACGTGCGGGCCCGGCTGGCGGCGGTCCGGCTGGGCCAGGCCGGCGATCCCACCCCGGAGCGGCTCGCGGGGTTGCTGCTCGAGGACCGGGTGTTCGTCTGCGGCGACCGGCTCACCGGCGACGCGCGGTTGCTGCCGCACCGGGAGCGGATGCCGCGCCAGCGGTGGTCCGACGACGAGGTACGCGAGGTCGCCGGCCGACCGCAGGGCGCGGCGCGGCACTACCTGTGCGCCCTGGTGCCGTCCTGGGGCGGGGAGGTCGTCGCCTCCACGTTCCTGCACTTCTCCACCGACGGCCAGGTGCTCTATCTGGAGTGCGCCCGCACGGTGCTGGAGCCGCCGCGGCAGGGCTACCACGACGTGGACCGGCTGACCGAGTGGCTGCCGGTGAGTCAGCTCGCGCAGGTGCTGGCCACCGGCACCGAGCGGTTGCTGCCCACCGCGCTGGGCGCGCCGCTGCGGCTGCTGCGGGACCTGGTGCGGGGTGCCGCGCGCGGGCGGCGTCAGGCGCGGCTGCGGCAACTGGCCCGCGAGGACCTGGGCTACGACTACGGTGCCCAGGTCGGCGTGCGGGAGGTCGCCTCCGGCGCCGAGTACCACAACTACTTCCAGGTGCTCGACGCCGCCAAGCACCTGAAGGTCGTCGAGCGGCACGTGCTGGCCGCCATCATGGACTTCCTGGACGCCCGTGGGGTGGACACGGCCGAGTTCCGCAACCGGCAGACGACGATCCTCAACCAGGGCGTCATCCAGACCGGCGGCCTGAGTGTGGTCGGCAACCAGGCGGTGGGCCAGGGCGCCCGGGCCGAGCAGCAGACCGAGGGGGCGCCGCCGCGCAGCCGCCGGCCGCGTGACGACTGAATCGCAGGGGAGGAATGGCATGCCCGAGGCGACCAACTACGGCATCCAGCAGTCCGGCGGGGTGAGCCAGGTGGGCAACCAGGCGGTGGGTCCGGGCGCGTACGCCAGCGGCGGCAGCCTGTGGGCCACCGCGCCCGCCGGTGTCGACACCACGGCGCTGGTCCGGCAGTTGCTCGAGGTGCTCGACCGGCACCGGGGCGAGCTGTCGGAGCCGGCCCGGGTGACGGCCGCGCAGTTGCGTGCGGAGCTGACCCGCCCGGACGCCGAACCGGGCCGGGTCACCGGGTTGTTGCAGCGGCTGGCGGTGGTGGCGGCTCCGGTGACGCCGGTCGCGACGGCGGTCGGCGAGCTGCTGCGGCTGGCGCAGGCGCTCTGACGGCGCGCGCGGTGACCGGCGGTCCGGCGGGTCAGTCGGGCGAGCGGTGCCGGCGGTGCGCGCGGCTGGTGTCGCTCGGGCGGCCGGGGTCGACGTGGCGGGGGCGCTCCGGTTCGTCGGGGCGCAGCGGCAGGAGGGCGTCGGTGATGGCGTCGATGATCCGGTCGGTGGCCTGCCGGGCGACGCCGGGCGCGCCGTGGGCGAGGTCGGTCAGGTCGACGGGCTCGCCGAAGTGCACGCGCAGCAACGGGCGGCGCCACACCGCGCGGGCGATGCCGCGCAGCAGCCCCTTCGGGGCGCGGTAGGGCACCACCTCGTGGGAGCCCCACTGGGCGACCGGGATGACCGGCGCCCCGCAGGCCAGGGCGAGGCGGGCGGTGCCGGTCTTACCGCGTTCGGGCCACAAGCCGGGGTCGAGGCCGATGCGGCCCTCCGGGTAGACCAGGATCACCGAGCCGCCGGAGACCGCCGCGGCGGCGTCGTCGAGGGCGCGGCCGACGGCGGCGGTGCCCCGGTCGACCCGCAGGTGCCCGGCGTGGCGCATCAGGGCGCCGATGACGGGGGTGCGGAACAGCCCGCCGGTGGCCATGATCCGGGGGGCGACGCCCCGGGCGCGGCAGGCGGCGGCGAGCACGACGGGGTCGCATGGGCTGATGTGGTTGGCGGCCAGGATCAGCGGGCCCCGGCGCAGCGCCTCGGGCACGTCGCCGCTGACCTCCAGGCGGGCCAGGAGCGCGACGACGACGCGGGCGAGCAGCTGCGCGGCACGCCAGATCAGCGGTGGCTGCCAGGCCGGGCGGGTGGTGTCCATCAGCGCGCATGGTCGCACGCGCCGGCCACCCCGCGGAGTGCCGGGGCCGTCCGGCAGAGGTGATCAGGGTCATTGGTCCCGGGTCGCTTCGGGACCCCCGCCCCTGCCGATTCGTCTACGACGCGCAGTAGTATTTACTACGTCCCGTAGTATGCACAGCCTGGGGGTTACTGGTGGACGCGTTGGACGTCGCCCGCTGGCAGTTCGGTGTCACCACCGTCTACCACTTTCTCTTCGTGCCGCTGACCATCGGCCTGTCCGTGCTGGTGGCGATCCTCCAGACGATGTGGCACCGCACCGGCGACGAGAAGTACCTGAAGCTCACCAAGTTCTACGGCAAGCTCTTCCTGATCAACTTCGCGATGGGCGTGGTGACCGGCATCGTGCAGGAGTTCCAGTTCGGCATGAACTGGAGCGACTACTCCCGCTTCGTCGGCGACATCTTCGGCGCCCCCCTGGCGATCGAGGCGCTTGTCGCGTTCTTCCTGGAGTCCACCTTCATCGGCCTGTGGATCTTCGGCTGGGACCGGCTGCCCAAGCGGCTGCACCTGGCCAGCATCTGGGCCGCCGCCATCGGCAGCAACCTCAGCGCGTACTTCATCCTCGCGGCGAACTCGTTCATGCAGAACCCGGTCGGCTACCGGATCAACCCCGACACCGGCCGCGCCGAACTCACCGACTTCGTGGCCGTACTGACCAACAAGGTCGCCATGATCACCTTCCCGCACACCATCGCCGGCGCGTTCCTGGTGGCCGGCTCGCTGCTGGTCGCCGTCGCCATGTGGCACCTGGTACGCAACCGCGACTCCGCCGACACCCCCGCCTACCGCTTCGCCGCGAAGTTCGGCTCCTGGGTCACCCTGGTCTCCGCCGCCGCCGTCGCCATCACCGGCGACATCCAGGGCAAGATCATGACCCAGGTGCAGCCGATGAAGATGGCCGCCGCCGAGGGCCTCTACACCACCGAGAGCCCCGCCTCGTTCTCCGTACTCACCGTCGGCAGCCTCGACGGCAGCCGCGAACTGTTCGCCCTCAAGATCCCGCACCTGCTGTCCTGGCTGGGCACCGGCGACCCCAACGGCACCGTGCAGGGCATCAACGACCTGCAGGCCCAGTACGCCGCCCAGTACGGCGCCGGCAGCTACACCCCGATCATCCCGGTCACCTACTGGAGCTTCCGCTTCATGATCGGCTTCGGGATGGCCGCCGCCGCCATCGCCCTGCTGGTGCTCTGGAGCCAACGCAAGGGCCGCACCCCCACCAGCAAGTGGCTGCTGCGCGCCGGCCTGGTCATGCCCCTGCTGCCCCTCGCCGCGAACTCCTTCGGCTGGATCTTCACGGAGATGGGCCGCCAGCCCTGGATCGTCTTCGGCGAGATGCTCACCCGCGACGGCGTCTCCCGCAGCGTCTCGCTCACCGAGGTGCTCACCTCCTTCACCGCCTTCACCCTCATCTACGCCACCCTCGCCGTCGTCGAGGTCAAACTGCTGCTGCGCTACGCCAAGGCCGGCGTACCCGACCTGACCCCCGACCCCGACATCGACGACACCCACGACGACGCCGAGCGCCCGCTCGCGTTCGCCTACTGATCACCGGAGACAACCGTGGAACTCACCACCATCTGGTTCCTGCTCGTCGCGGTCCTGTTCACCGGGTACTTCATCCTCGAGGGCTTCGACTTCGGCGTCGGCATGCTGCTGCCCGTACTCGGCCGCGACGACCGGGAACGCCGCGTCCTGATCAACACCATCGGCCCCGTCTGGGACGGCAACGAGGTCTGGCTCATCACCGCCGGCGGCGCCATGTTCGCCGCGTTCCCCGAGTGGTACGCCACCCTGTTCTCCGGCTTCTACCTGCCGCTGCTGCTGATCCTGCTCGCCCTGATCATCCGCGGCGTCGCCTTCGAATACCGCCACAAGCGCCCCGAGGCGTCCTGGAAACGCCGCTGGGACACCGCCATCTTCGTCGGCTCGGTGGTGCCGGCGATCCTGTGGGGCGTGGCGTTCGCCAACATCCTGCGCGGCGTGCCGCTCGACGCCGACCACGAGTACGTCGGCGGCCTGGTCGACCTGCTCAACCCGTACGCCCTCCTCGGCGGCGCGACCACCGCGGCCCTGTTCCTCACCCACGGCGCCGTGTTCATCGCCCTGAAGACCGTCGGCGAGGTCCGCGAGCGCGCCGCCGCCCTCGCGGTACGCGTGGGCGCGGCCGCCGCCGTGCTCGCGGTGGCGTTCCTGACCTGGACGCTGAACATCCGCTCCAGCACCGCCGCCGTCGTGCTCGCCGTCGGCGCGGCCCTCGCCCTGCTCGGCGGCCTCACCGCCGCCCGCGCCCGCCGCGAGGGCTGGGCGTTCACCGGCACCGCCGTGGCCATCGCGCTGGCCGTGGCGACGCTCTTCGCGGCGCTCTTCCCGAACGTGCTGCCCTCCACGCTCGACGCGGCCGGGACGCTTACCGCCACCAACGCCGCCTCCACCCCCTACACCCTGAAGATCATGACCTGGGTGGCGGTGGTGTTCACCCCCATCGTGCTGGCCTACCAGGGCTGGACGTACTGGGTGTTCCGCAAGCGCATCGGGGTGGCCCACATCCCGCGGCACTGACCCGCCCACGGCGGGTGGCCGCGGGGTCCCGCCGCCGCCACCCGCCGTGGGCCGCGGGGTCGACGCGCCCCTCCTCCCGCGTCGTTACTCCGGCCGGAGCGTGATGTCGCCGAAGGCTGCCGCGAACGCCTCCGCGATCAGGTCGGGCAGATCGGTACGCCCGTCGTCCTTCGCCCACCGCACCAGCGCGGTGTGCATGGCGGCCAGGCAGGCGCTGGCCGCCGCCGCGGCGTGGAAGGCCGTCTCCGGATCGGCGGCCTCGTCCCCGAGGCCCTCCACGATGGCTTGTTGAAGCACGTAGTGGTTGTCCAGGTGCCGGGCGCGCAGCGCGGGCGTCGAGATCATCAGCCGCAGGCGGGCCAGCAGGAGCCGGTCGTCGCCGGCGGTCAGCGTCCGTGCCGAGTCGACGAGCGCGCTGCCGATGCGGCGCACGAGGGGCTGCCCGGCCGGCGTCGCGGCGATCCGTTCGGCGACCAGCGGGCCGTTCTGATCGACCAGTACGAGGTCCTCCTTCGTCGGGAAGTGCCGGTACACCGTCATCGCAGACACGCCCGCGGCCGCTGCGACGTCGTTCACGGTCGTGCCGTCGTACCCGCGCTCGACGAACAACCGCACCGCGTGCGCCTGGATGACGCGCTGCGTCTCGGCCCGTCGTTGCTCCCGCAGTGTCGAGTGCCGCTCGCTCATGTGGTAGACACTACCGCACTGGTAGTGACTAACAAGTTGGGAGTAGCTAACATCATGGGTGATCTGATCGGCAGGACAGCCCTGGTGACCGGCGCGTCGCGCGGCATCGGCCAGGCGATCGCGATCCGGCTCGCAGCGCGGGGAGCGGTCGTCATCGCGCACTTCGGCACGGACAGGCAGGGCGCGACGGCGACGGTCGACCAGATCGTGCGGGACGGTGGAACGGCGTACGCCGTCGGCGCGGAACTGGGCGTGGACGCAGATGTCGAGACGCTGTTCGCGGGGGTCGAGGCCAGCCTCGCCGGACGACCACTCGACATCCTCGTCAACAACGCGGCAGCGCCACCCGCAGGCCCGCTCGGCGCCACGACACGAGCAGCCTTCGACCATCTGTTCGCGGTCAACGTACGGGCGCCGTACTTCATCATCGAACGAGCGTTGCCCCTGCTGTGCGACGGCGGCCGGATCATCACGATCTCGTCCGCGGCGACCCGGATGGCCAACGCGACCCAGACGTCGTTCGCCATGACCAAGGGCGCGGTCGAGACGATGACCCTGACGTTGGCCAACCAGCTCGGCGCCAGGGGCATCACGGTGAACGCGGTCGCGCCCGGCGCCACCCGGACCGCGACCAACGGCCCGGTCTTCGAGACACCGGGCCTGGCCGAGCTGATCACCGCAACGACGGCACTCGACCGCCTGGGCGAGCCCGGCGACGTCGCCGACGTGGTCGCGTTCCTCGCCTCCGACGCCGCACGCTGGGTCACCGGGCAGGTCATCGACGCCAGTGGCGGCCTGTTCCTGGGCCCGCGCGCCTGACCACCCAAAGGCGCCCGCCAGCCAGCCCGACCTCGCCCCACTCACCGCCACCGGGCGCGTCGGCAGGCTCGTCGACCACCACACCCGCCAGCGCCGGCGGGGCGAGCGGCACCGCCACCCACCCCGCCGGCCGTCCGCGTCAGTGCGCCTCGCGCAGCTCCGCCAGGCGCGCCTCGATCTCCGCCAGCTCCGCGCGCAGCTTCTCCGCCTGCTGCTCCGCCTCGGCCCGCTCCGCGGCCATGATCTGCTCCACCGCCTCCTGCACGCCCGGCACGTCCACCAGCGCCACCATCCGCAGCGCCTCCGCCGGCTTCACCACGTACGGCTTCGCCAGGGACTTGCTGCCCTGCTGCGCCGCGACCGTCCACTCACCGTCGGCGTACGCCAACGTCACCGTCAGCCCCGCTGGCCCCTTCGGCTTCACGGCCTTCACCGCCTTGCGCGCCGGGGCGGGCTTCGCCTCCGTCGTCTCCACCTTCGGCTCCTCCCGCCGCTGCTGCGGCACCTGCGCCCGGTCCAACACGAACTCCGGCTCCGCAGGCGCCGCCGGCTCGGGCTCCGGCGTCTCCGGCTGCGGCTCCGCCGCCTTGCGCCCGGCGCCGCGCGGCGCCACCGCCACGTCGGCGGGGGAGAAGGGCAACTCGTCGCGACCGAACCGGACCACCACGAACTCGTCCGACCCGGCCGGGTCGGTCAGCTCCACCACCTGACCCACCTGCCCGGCGATCTGACCCGCCGAGGCGGTGAACACCACCTTCGGCTTGCGGCCCGCCGCCAGCGCCTCCCGGATGCTCTGCACCTCGTCAGTGGACAAACCCTGGCCAGCAGCACCCATCAGCAACCTCTTCCCCTCGTACACCTGTTCAGATGACTGCCTTGATACCAGCCCACGCCGACAAGCGGAAGATCAACCCCCCAGCGCCCGCAACGCCGCGTCCGCGTGGTCGTTCATGTTCAGCTCACTGTGGACCACCTCGACGATCCGCCGGTCGGTGCCGATCACGAACGTCATCCGCCGCGTGCTCAGCGCACCCAACGGCAGTCGCCGCCGCACCCCGAACAGGTCCGCGACCGTGCCGTCGACGTCCGACAGCAGGGGATAGTCGAACCCGTGCCGGCGGGAGAACTCGGCCTGCTTCTCCACCGGGTCGCGGCTGATGCCCACCCGCGTCGCGCCCACCGCCGCGAACTCCGCCGCCAGGTCCCGGAAGTGGCAGCTCTCCGCCGTGCACCCCCGCGTCAACGCCGCCGGATAGAAGAACAACACCACCGGACCGGCGGCCAGGAACTCCGACAGCCGCCGCGGCGTGCCCGTCTCGTCGGGCAACTCGAAGTCCCGCACCATGTCGCCGACACCCACACCCGCCACCGCACACCTCCACGTCACCGTCCACCGACGTGCCCGAGCCTATGCGCCCACCCACCGGCCCGCCCCGCGCCGCCCGCCGGTAGCGTCGGCCCCGCAGCCAGGACAGGGGAGAGGCACATGCGACCGGTCACCGTCATCACCGGCGGCAGCCGCGGCATCGGCGCCGCCACCGCCCGCCGCCTCGCCCACGCCGGGCACCACGTCGCCTTCAGCTACCGCCGCGACCACACCGCCGCCACCGCCGTGCTCGCCGACATCGAAGCCACCGGCGTACGCGGCCTCGCCGTGCCCGCCGACACCCGCGACCCCGAGCAGGTCACCGCCCTGTTCGACGCCGCCGCCGACCTCGGCCCGATCACCGGCCTGGTCAACAACGCCGGCGTCACCAGCCCCATCGGCGCGTTCGTCGACCTCGACCCCACCGACCTGCGCCACGTCGTCGACGTCAACCTCATCGGCTACGTCCTCTGCGCCCAGCAGGCCGCCCGCCGGATGGGCGACGGCGCCGCCATCGTCAACGTCTCCTCCGCCGCCGCCACCCTCGGCAGCCCCGGCGAGTACGTGCACTACGCCGCCGTGAAGGCCGCCACCGACACCCTCACCACCGGCCTCGCCAAGGAACTCGCCCCCCGCGGCATCCGCGTCAACGCCGTCGCCCCCGGCATCATCCGCACCGACATCCACGCCCTCTCCGGCCAACCCGACCGACCCGAGCGGGCCGCCGCCCGCATCCCACTGGGCCGCCCCGGCGAACCCGACGAGGTCGCCGGCGCCATCGCCTGGCTGCTCGGCCCCGACGCCACCTACACCACCGGCACCGTCCTGCGCGTCGCCGGCGGCCTCTGACCCGCTGCTTCCTGTCGGTGGTCTGCACTACCGTCCGCCGACGTGAGCGCAACGCAGACGTACCGGTACCTCGGATCCTCCACCCTCGCCAGCGACGGCCTCGGCCTGCAGACCAGCGGCGGACCCGCACCCCACCCCCGATTCTTCACCGGGTTCCTCACCACCCCCCAGGCGGCGGCCGCCGGCCTGCTCGCCGTCGCCGAGGTCGCCCGCACCCGCTACCACCGGCCCGTCAGCCCCGCCAGCCTCGACCCGGTGGTCACCGGCAGCCGCGACCGGCTCCGGTTCGAATCCTTCTCCGGCTGCTGCGGCGTCTACGCCCGCCTCGACACCCTGCCCGCCGGCCTCGACGGCGACGTGATCGAGCACGGCACCACCAACGTCGACGTCAACAACCCACTGCGCGAGGCACTGGCCCGCGTCGGCGGCCTCGACCCGCTGCACCTGTCCGTCGGCCCCGACGACCTGACCGTCGCCACCATGAACGGCCCGATCGTGGAGAAGAAGGTCCCCCTCCCGGCGCGCTGGCTGCGCGGCTTCGCCGAGGTGCAGATCCTGTCGGCCACCTTCGAACCCCGCGCCGAGATCCCCGCCACCGAGGCGGCCACGTTCCTGCGCCGACTCCCCACCACCAGCGACCGCTCGGTCCTCTGGGCGGTGCCGGCCGGCCGGTCCCTGCGACTGACCTCCCGACCCGTTCCCGGCGCCGTCTGCCTGGCCGGAGCGAGCCGACTCACCGCCCTCCGCGCCATGCTGCGCTTCGCCGAGACCCTGCGCGTGTACGGACCGACCGTCGCCACCGGCTCGGCACCCACACCGAGCACCTGGGAACTGGACACCGGCGCCCTGCGCCTCTCCCTCACCCTCTCACCCGAGCCGTACCGCGGATTCTCCGGCGAAGGCGCCGCCCTCACCGCCCTCGCCAGCGACGACGTGGCCGACGACGCCAACCTCGTCGCCGCCGTACTCTCCTGGGATCCCACCATCGACGTCGACCGGCTGGCCACCGACACCGGCCTCGACGCGGCCCGCGTCCGCGCCGCGCTCGCCCAGCTCGGCACCGCCGGCCGCGTCGGCTACGACGTCTCCGAGGCCGCGTACTTCCACCGGGTCATGCCCTACGACGCGGGCCGCGCCGAACGCGACAACCCCCGCCTCGTCGGCGCCCGGGCGCTGCGCGACGCCGGCGCCGTCCACCTCGACACCGCCACCACCGCCACCGTCCACAGCGGCGACCAGGTCTACCGGGTCCGCCAACTGCCCGGCGGCGACTTCACCTGCACCTGCCCCTGGTGGGCCAAGCATCGCGGCCAGCGGGGACCGTGCCGGCACGCGCTGGCCACCCGCATGTCGACCGCCGAGCGGGCGGAGGAGCGGGTGTGAGAAACGCACAGCAGGCGTTCATCAACAGCGCCGTACGGCGGCGACGGGAACTGGCCGCCGGCGGCACCAGCGACCTGTTCGACCTCATCCAGAACGCCTCCGCCAGCCAGATCGTGGCGGCCCTGGCCGGGCTGCCGGAGCAGCGCCGCCGGGAGATCGGCGCCGAGGTGACGACCTGGTTCAAGCAGCGGCAACGCACCACCTGGTGGACGGCCGGCTCCGGCACCGCCCTGGCCGTCGCCGTGGTCGGCTGCCTACCCACCGCCGCGCAGGCCGCGACGATCCTCGCCCGCAACACGGTCAACCCCGACGGCGAACGCGCCGCCGCCCTGATGTCCACGGTCGCCGAGGAACGTGGCATCACCTGGCTCGGCGACCTGGCGCACCGGCTGGCCACGAAGATCAACCAGCAGACCGGGCTCGAACACTGGCGGTTCGCCGCCGCGCTGCTGCGCGTCACCGGGACGACAGCACCGGCCAACGACCGGTTCGTCGAACTGTGGCTGGACTCGGTGCAACTGCCCGACCGGCGACGCGCCGGCCGACCGGCAACCCTGATCGAACGGCTCCGCGACGACCCGTTCCTCGACGCCATGCTGCCCCGGCTGTTCGAGATCGACGGCCTCGGCCTGCGCATGACGTTCGACGAGGTCACCACGACCTGGGACGAACGACGACGCCACGTCCTGCCGACCGCGCTGGCTCAGCTCGCCACCGAAGGGACCATCGACCGGACGATCCTGATCGACGGCGCGATCGGCCGGCTACTGCGCGGCGACCGGGCGTCGGCCCTGCGCGCCTTCACCATCCTGCTCACCGAACTCGAACCCACCACCACCGAGGTCGCCACCCGCGCCACCGACTACCTCCGCCTGCTCGCCGACGCGCCGGCGCCGGCCGCCACCATGGCGCAGAAGGCCCTACGAGACCTGCCCGACCTCGAGATCGACACCGTCCTCGACACCTCCCGCGACGTGCTGCTGCGACCGGACAAGGCACTCGTCAAGGCCCAACTCACCTGGCTCGACCGCCTGGCCCGCCACCACCACGACCGGGCGGCCCAGGTCGCCGAGGTCATCGCCGTCGCCGCCGAACACCCCGCCGTCGAGCTACGCGACCGCGCCAACACCCTCGCCACCCGCCACGGACACGACCCGACGGCCGACCGCACCGGCCCGGCGCACGCCCGACCACGCGGCGACGACCTGCCCCCACCCGCCCCACCCGCACCGGCACCCACCCCCATCACCGACGTCGACGAACTCGCCGAGGAGGTCGCCGCCCTGCTCGGCACCCCGTCACAGGGCACACCGCTGGACCGCATCCTCGACGCGCTGGTCCGGCTCTCCGCCACCGACGGCGCCCGGGTGCACGCCGCCCTCGCCCCCGTCGTCGAACGCTGCCACTGGTCCTGGGGCAACGAACACCGCCACGACCCCCTCTCCCTGTCCGAGGTGGTCGTCGACGTCCTCACCACCGCCCCGACCACCGACCAGCAGGCCCGCCGACGCAGCCGGTGGGAGACACTGCTCACCGCGCTGCGCCGCACCGACCGGCAGACACCGCAGCCGGAACTGGTCACCACCGACCCCCGGGTGCCCCCACCCCACCGGCTGCTCCGAGCCCGCCTCGCCGAGATCGGCGCGCACCTCGCCGAGCCGGGACACCCCGGCCTGCTCGCCACCCCCACCCACGCCAACGGCACCCTCGACCCGCTCGCCCTGATCGAGCGCCTCGCGGCCCTCGGCGACCGCCCAGCCTGGCACTGGGACCTCACCCAGGCCCTGCTGCGCCTACCCGCCGACACCGACGAGACGGTCGCCGGCAAGGCCGCGGCACTGGGCACCCCGGCGGGGGAGCGGCTCGCCACCTGGCTGCGCGCCGGCGGACTGCCACAACCCGTCACGCGCACCGTCACCCGCACCCGCCGCCCCCGCCGCAACGGCTACGACTGGGAGTACGACCAGCTACCGCCCAAGCGCATCCTCGTCGAGCTGCGCCCACCCGACGGATACGACGACCCGTACGGGCTGCTGACCGTCGACCCCGCACCGATCGGTGTCGAGCACTCCGCCTGGGCGAACCTGCTGCCGTCGACCCTGCCGGGACACCGGGCAGTCGTCGCCGCGTACGCCCTGCCGATCGTGGCCGCCACCGCGGACATGGACCAACGCGGCGGCACGACCATGCTGCCGCTGCTCGCCGAAACCACCGGCCCCGGCGGACCGGCCCTCGACCTCGCCCTGTCCTACGGCCTCGCGGCCCGCCACGGCACCGACCGGATCGCCGCCCTGGACGCCCTGCTCGCCCTCGCCGCGGCCGGGCAGCTCGACGCCACCGCGACGGGCGGACACCTCGGCCGACTCGTCGCCGGGCAACTGGTGAAGCTGTCCAGGGCACTCGAACCACTACGCGACGCCGCCCAGGCCGGAGCACCGCTGACCGTGTGGCGACTGATCGCCGCCGCACTGCCGTCGGCACTCGCCGCGCCCCAGCCCCCGCGCGGCCTGCCGGACCTGCTGAGCCTCGCGGCCGAGACGGCCAGCACGACCGGCACCCGCATCGACGTGCCCGGCCTGGCCGACGTCGCCGGCCGGGGCGGATCCGGCCGCCTCGTCACCGAGGCCCGACGCCTGCACCGCGCACTCGACACGGTATGACCCGGCACACTGGCGGCGACAGGCCGCCGACCCTGCTGGGCAACCCCGACGACACGTGGCACGATCTCGCAGGTGACCAGCAGAGACGCCGCCGACCAGCACCTACGCGACCTCGCCCGGCTGCGCCGCGTCCGCGACCGCATCGACCGCGAGTACGCACAGCCCCTGGACGTCGAGGCGCTCGCCCGCGGCGCGAACATGTCAGCCGGACACCTCAGCCGCCAGTTCCGCCAGGCGTACGGCGAGTCGCCGTACGCCTACCTCATGACCCGGCGCATCGAACGCGCCATGGCGCTGCTGCGCCGTGGCGACCTCAGCGTCACCGAAGTCTGTTTCGCCGTCGGCTGCTCTTCGCTGGGCACCTTCAGCACCCGCTTCACCGAACTGGTCGGTGTGCCGCCGAGCACCTACCGCGCCCGGACGGCTCACGCGGCGGCGGAGATGCCAGCGTGCATCGCGAAACAGGTGACCAGACCGATCAGGAATCGAGAAGCACGCGCCAGGCAGCCGCAACTAGCCTGACCGGCATGGACATCACCATTCACTACGCCTTCCTCCCGCACACCGACGCCGACGCCGCCCTGACCTTCTACCGCGACACCCTCGGCTTCGAGGTCCGCAACGACGTCGGATACGACGGCATGCGCTGGCTCACCGTCGGCCCCGCCAACCAGCCCGGCACGTCCATCGTCCTGCACCCGCCGGCCGCCGAACCCGGCATCACCGACGACGAACGCCGCACCATCCTCGAACTCATCGCCAAGGGCAGCTACGGCGCGATCACCCTGGCCACCGACGACCTCGACGGCCTCTTCGAGCGGCTACAGGCCAGCGGCGCCGACGTCGTCCAGGAACCCACCGCCCAGCCCTACGGCGTCCGCGACTGCGCCTTCCGCGACCCCACGGGCAACCTGATCCGCATCAACGAGCTGCACTGAACCCTCGGGCGCACCCAGACACCTAGGAAACCCTCGACGCGGGGACCGCGACGGCGGCCCCGCGCAGCAGATGGAGACACGATGAGCACCGCCACGGGGACGGACACCCAGGCATCCGCCCACATCGCCGACAGCCACGACCTGATCCGCGTGCAGGGCGCGCGCGTGAACAACCTCAAGGACGTCAGCGTCGACATCCCGAAACGCCGCCTCACGGTCTTCACCGGCGTCTCCGGCTCGGGCAAGAGCTCACTCGTGTTCGGCACCATCGCCGCCGAGTCACAGCGGATGATCAACGAAACCTACAGCGCATTCCTGCAGGGCTTCATGCCGTCGCTCACCCGACCGGACGTCGACCTGCTCGACGGCCTGACCACGGCGATCATCGTCGACCAGGAACGGATGGGCGCCAACCCCCGCTCCACCGTCGGCACCGCCACCGACGCCAACGCCATGCTGCGCATCCTGTTCAGCCGCCTCGGCCAACCCCACATCGGCTCGCCCAACGCGTACTCCTTCAACATCCCCACCGTCCGCGCCAGCGGCGCGATCACCGTCGAACGCGGCAACAAGACCAAGGCCGAGAAGGCGACGTTCCACCGCCTCGGCGGCATGTGCCCCCGCTGCGAGGGCATGGGCACCGTCAACGACATCGACCTGACCGCCCTCTACGACGCCGGCAAGTCACTCAACGAGGGCGCCCTCACCATCCCCGGCTACAGCATGGACGGCTGGTACGGGCGCATCTTCCGCGGCTGCGGCTACTTCGACCCCGACAAGCCGATCAGCAAGTTCACCAAGAAGGAACTGCACGACCTGCTCCACCGGGAACCCACCAAGATCAAGGTCGACGGCATCAACCTGACGTACGTCGGCATCATCCCGCAGATCCAGAAGTCCTTCCTCGCCAAGGACGTCGACGCCCTCCAGCCCCACATCCGGGCCTTCGTCGAGCGCGCCGTCACCTTCCAGACCTGCCCGAGCTGCGACGGAACCCGACTCAGCCCCGAAGCCCGCGCATCGAAGATCAACGGCAGGAGCATCGCCGACGTCTGCGCCATGCAGATCAGCGACCTGGCCGAGTGGATCCGCGACCTCGACGAACCCTCGGTGGCCCCCCTGCTCAAGGGGCTGCAACACCTCCTCGACTCGTTCACGCAGATCGGCCTGGGCTACCTCTCGCTCGACCGACCCTCCGGCACCCTGTCCGGGGGAGAGGCACAACGCACCAAGATGATCCGCCACCTCGGCTCGTCCCTCACCGACGTCACCTACGTCTTCGACGAACCCACCATCGGCCTGCACCCGCACGACATCGAGCGGATGAACAACCTGCTGCGGCAACTGCGCAACAAGGGCAACACCGTGCTCGTCGTCGAACACAAACCCGAGACCATCATGATCGCCGACCACGTCGTCGACCTCGGCCCCGGCGCCGGCACCCACGGCGGCACGGTCTGCTTCGAAGGCACCGTCGAAGGACTGCGGGGCAGCGACACCGTCACCGGCCGCCACCTCGACGACCGGGCCGCCGTCAAGAAGACCGTACGCACGCCCACCGCCACCCTCGAGATCCGCGGCGCGACCGCGCACAACCTGCGTGACGTCGACGTCGACATCCCACTCGGCGTCCTGTGCGCCGTCACCGGCGTCGCCGGCTCCGGCAAGAGCTCGCTGATCCACGGTTCCGTCGCCGGCCGCGACGGCGTTGTCGTCATCGACCAGGGCGCGATCCGCGGCTCCCGACGCAGCAACCCGGCGACGTACACCGGCCTGCTCGACCCCATCCGCAAGGCGTTCGCCAAGGCCAACGGCGTCAAACCGGCACTGTTCAGCGCCAACTCCGAAGGCGCCTGCCCCACCTGCAACGGCGCCGGCGTCATCTACACCGACCTGGGCGTCATGGCGACCGTCGAGACCACCTGCGAGGAATGCGGCGGCAAGCGGTTCCAGGCGGCCGTCCTGGAGTACACGCTGGGCGGCCGGAACATCGCCGAGGTGCTCGCCATGCCCGTCGCCGAGGCCGAGGAGTTCTTCGGCACCGGCGAGGCGCGTATCCCCGCCGCCCACGCCATCCTGAACCGGCTCGCCGACGTCGGACTGGGCTACCTCAGCCTCGGCCAACCCCTCACCACCCTCTCCGGCGGCGAGCGGCAACGCCTCAAGCTCGCCACCCACATGGCCGAGAAGGGCGGCGTCTACGTCCTCGACGAGCCGACCACCGGCCTGCACCTCGCCGACGTCGAACAACTGCTCGCCCTGCTCGACCGGCTCGTCGAATCCGGCAAGTCGGTCATCGTCATCGAGCACCACCAGGCGGTCATGGCACACGCCGACTGGATCATCGACCTCGGCCCCGGCGCCGGCCACGACGGCGGCCGGATCGTCTTCGAGGGCACCCCCGCCGACCTCGTCGCCAAGCGGTCCACCCTCACCGGCGAACACCTCGCCACCTACGTCGGCACCTGACCAGCGCCGATGCGGACACCGTGGCGGCGTCGGCGCCCGCCACGGTGTCCGCCGGACGCGTGGCGCGCGCCGGGGGAGTACCCGTAGTCACCCCGAGAAGGCGAACCGCACATCCGGAAAAGGCCGGCGCCGGACCGTCGCCCAAACGCCGACGGGCCGGCGCCCGGGTCAGCGGACCTCCGGGGGATGGGTGACCTCGACACGGGCGACGAGCTGCTTGAGCTGCGCGATCTCTTCGGCAAGGGCGGCGACATCGCCACGACGAGCAGGAACTGTCCGTGCTATGCCTGCGGGCGCTGCAGGCCGCCCTCGTCCACGTCGACACCCCCATGGCCCAGGACGTCCTCGCCGACGCGTCAGCGGTTGATCCACCGCTGCATGTGCTGAGGGTAGCGCTCACCTTGAACGACCACCTGGTCGGCGGCGGCGGAGATCTCGCTGAGGTCTGCGGAGGTGAGTTCCACGTCTGCGGCGGCGGTGTTCTCGCGCAGGCGGTGGATCTTCGTGGTGCCGGGGATGGGGACGATCGTGGGGTGCTGGGCGAGCAGCCACGCAACGGCGACCTGCGCGTTGGTGGCGCCCTTGCGTGCGGCGATCGCCGTCAGCAGGTCCACGAGGGCCTGGTTAGCGGCGCGGGCCTGCTCGGTGAACCGGGGCAGGGTGTTGCGCAGGTCGGAGTCGCTGAACGACGTGCTGGTGGTGATCGCGCCGGTGAGGAAGCCCTTCCCCAGAGGACTGAACGGCACGAAGCCGACGCCCAACTCGATCAGGGTGGGCAGGATCTGCTCCTCGGGCTCGCGCCACCACAGGGAGTACTCGCTCTGCAGTGCCGCGACCGGCTGCACGACGTGGGCGCGGCGGATCACCTCCACACCGGCCTCGGACAAGCCGAAGTGCTTCACCTTGCCGGCAGCGATGAGATCCTTCACCGTGCCGGCGACGTCCTCGATCGGCACGTCGGGGTCGACGCGGTGCTGATACAGCAGGTCGATGCAGTCGGTGCCGAGCCGGCGCAACGAGTCCTCGACGGTCGCTCGGATGTGGTCGGGGCGGCTGTTCAGGCCGGTGGACCGGTCGCCGTCGAAGGCGAAGCCGAACTTGGTGGCGATGACGACCTGCTCGCGCACGGGTGCCAGAGCCTCGCCTGCAAGTACCTCGTTGGTGAACGGGCCGTAGATCTGGGCGGTGTCGAAGAAGGTGACACCTTGGTCGACGGCGGCACGGATGAGAGCGATGCCATCCTCGCGGCCGACAGCCGGGCCGTAGCCGTGGCTCAGGCCCATGCAGCCGAGACCGATCGCAGAGACCGTGAGTCCGCTGCTGCCAAGGGTGCGCTGATCCATGGGTTCTCCCTGGAAATTGTGGTGGCTGGGCGTCACAGCAGGCCGATGCGGCGTAGCCATGCCTCGACGGCCGGGCTCGCGTCGGCAACGTCCTCTCCGCGCACGGCGAGTCCTTCGCCGAGGGTCGCTCCTGGACAGGAGACGGCGTAGTCGCGTTCGGTGGTGCCGAGGCCGCTCATCGCGTGCGTGGTCAGCGGGTGGATCGTCTTACCGGTGAAGTCGACGCTTTCGGCGAACGTCGTCATGATCATGGGTGCACGGACGTTCCAGATCGGGCTGCCCAGCAGCACCGTGTCGTACCGGCTGATCGAGGCCAGCGGGTTGGTGATGGCCGGGCGGGCGTTAGACCGCTGTTCCCGCACGTTGCGAGCGACCGTCGGGTCGTAGTCGTCGGGGTAGGGGTCGGCAGCCTCGATGCGGTGCACGTCGCAACCGATCAGCCGGCCGATCGTCTCGGCGACGACCTGGGTGTTGCCGACCGTGAGGCGTCGCCGGCCGCCGTTGAAGTAGTTCTCTCCGGCGCGGGAGAAGTACGCCAGCAGAACGGCCCTGCCGTCGGATACGGGCCGGCTGGGGGCGGCGGCCGGCTCGTTGCCGGCCGGGCCGGAAGGGACGCAGCCACTCATTGTGGCGATCGCGGCGCCAGCAGCACCCGCGATGACGGTACGGCGGGAGATTCGGCCGGGCCGGTCACGCATGCCATCAGTCGACACGGCGGCTGCCGAGCCAGCTGACCATCGCCGGGTCCCGGTGGTCGAAGAACATCGAGGCGCCGGTGTCCAGGGCGGCGATCCGGGTCATCTCGTCGTCGGTCAGGTCGAAGTCGAAGACGTCGAGGTTCTGCGCCATCCGCTCCGGGCGCACGGACTTCGGGATGACGACGACGTCGCGCTGGATCAGCCAACGCAGGACGACCTGGGCGACGGACTTGCCATGCGCGACCCCGATCTCGGTGAGGACCGGGTTGGTGAACAGGTCGTTCTTGCCCTCGGCGAACGGACCCCAGGACTCGATCTGCACCCCGTGCTCGCGCATGAGCTGTTGGTCGGCGACGCGCTGGTGGAACGGGTGCGTCTCGATCTGATCGACCGCCGGTACGACATCGTTGTGGACGATCAGGTCGACAAGCCGGTCGGGGTGGAAGTTCGAGACGCCGATCGCCTTGATCAGCCCCTCGCCGTACAGATCCTGCATGGCGTGCCAGGAGCTGTAGTAGTCACCGAGCGGCTGGTGGATCAGGTACAGGTCCAGGTAATCCAGCCCGAGATTCCGCAGAGACTTGTCGAACTCGCGCTTGGCGGTGTCCTTGCCGGTGTGCTGGATCCACATCTTCGTGGTGATGAACAGCTCGTCGCGGGGGATACCGCTCCTGGCAATGGCCCGGCCGACGGCTTCCTCGTTGCCGTAGGAGGCGGCGGTGTCGATCAACCGGTAGCCGGCGACGAGGGCGTCGGTGACGACCTGTTCGGTCTGCTCGTCGGGCACCTGGTAGACGCCGAAGCCGAGGATCGGCATCTCGACGCCGTTGTTGAGCATGACGACGCGATTCTGTACGGACACGATCACGATCCTTCGCTGTGGGAGGGGCCGACCGCCTGAACGGCCGGTGCCAGTCTCAGTGAATTCCGTTCGCTGAGCCCACGAAACCCGCTTTTGTGCGCGCGAGGCAGTGACTGTCATGACCGGTAACGCCAGACCCTCCCTCAGCCCGCGACCACGGCCCTACGGTCGAGGCGTGGACAACCGCAACGAGGTACGCGACTTCCTCACCACCCGCCGTGAGCGACTCACTCCCGAGCAGGCCGGCGTGCCATTGTTCGGTGGCAAGCGACGGGTGAAAGGGCTGCGCCGCGAGGAGGTTGCGATGCTCGCCGGGATGAGCACCGACTACTACACCCGCCTGGAACGCGGCAACCTGACCGGCGTCAGCGCGTCGGTGCTTGAGTCTCTCGCCCGCGCTCTGCACCTCGACGAGGCCGAACGCGCGCACCTGCTCGACCTGGCCGACGCGGCGAACACCTCCGACCGCGCCGCCGGCCGGCCGAGGCGCGCGCTGAACCGTACCGGTGTCCGTGTTGGGGTGCAGCGCATTCTAGACACCATCAACGCCCCGGCCTATGCCCGCAATGGGCGGATGGACATCCTGGCCGTCAACCGGCTCGGTCGAGCTCTGTTTGCCGGCGCCTACGGCGCCGGCTTCAACCTGGCCCGCTACCTGTTCCTCGATACACGCTCGCAGGGCTTCTACCGCGACTGGCCCACGGTCGCCCGAGACTGCGCCGCCGCCTTACGCACCGAAGCTGGCCGCAACCCCTACGACCGAGGCCTCACCGACCTGGTCGGCGAACTCAGCACCCGCAGCGAGCAATTCCGCACGTGGTGGGCCACTCACAACGTGAAACTGCATCACACGGCGACCAAGATGATGCACCACCCGGTCGCAGGGGACCTGGAACTCACCGGCGAGGCCCTGCACCTGCCGGGGGACTCGGGCTTGACGATCATCACGTACACCTTCGAGCCCGCCAGCCCCACCGAGCAGGCCCTCACCTTCCTTGCCGGTTGGAGCCCGCAGGAAGCAGCCACGGACACCCGCTGACGAGCGTTCGGCGAAACGCCCAGGGCGGAGAAGCAATCCGGCCGCGACACCGACCGGCCCGAGCCGAAATACCGTGTCCGCTCGACGCCACGCTAGATCGCCGCCGTTTGCGGCTGGTGACACGTTTCTTGCCGGCACCCCAAGTGCGCCGCGGCCGGCCCACCATCCGCGCCGGCCGTGAAGGCCTCTCGCCTTCGTCATCGCGGGGGAGCGTGCCCGGGCAGGGCCGAACAGCCACGACGACGAAGCACCTCCGGTGGCGCGCCCCGCCGTGATCATCGCGGACCGAGAGGGAACCCCAGGGCCGGTCACCGACGTGTCGCCTGGCGCCCGGGGTGGCGGCCCGCACAGGCCGGTGACGGTGCGGCCGACCCGCGACAGCGGCTTAGGTCTGGCTGAACGTCAGGGTGACCGCACCGGTTGAGGACGACATCGCCGGTCGAAGCCGCGCCAACCGGTCACGGCCGTTGGCGTGCAGCCCGCGCTGCCAACGTGCGCGCGGTTGCGCAGGCGTCCGAGCGCCTGTTCTCACCGATTCGATAATGTACATTATGTCAAGTAAGCCGGATCGGGCCCTCCCTCGGCTCGGTCCGACGGCAGGTCGGCGAAGTGCCGCAGGTGTGTCTCCACCAGCGCCACACGCACCTGCACCGGCGCGGGCGGCACCGCGATCAGGTGGTGCCCGTGCGCCCGGTAGACCTCCTCGTGCACGCGGGCGAACGCCAGCGACTCGGCGTAGCCGATCCGGCGGGTGGCACTCGGTGTCACGAAGCCCAGCGGCTCGACCAGGAACACCTGCCGCTGGTAGGCGCCGTCGCGCAGCACCCGCCGCACCTCCTCGGTGAGCAAGCGCCCCGGCGGGCGTCCCAGATATTGCGCGAGGGCCAACGTGCACAGCGGCGACCGGTCGTGGACCTGCACCGACCCGTACGCCCCGGGCGCCTCGCGGCGCTCCCGCTGGAGCCGCGCGACGGCGTCGACGAACCCGGCCTCCCGCCACGGTTCGGCGACGCCCCGCCCCTGCTGGGCCGCGATGACGTCGGTGGCCGCCTCGGCGACGACGTCCCACCCGCGCCGACGCAGCGCGTCGGCGAGTGTCGTCTTGCCCGCCCCCGGCGCACCCGTCAGTACGTACCGCCGCATGCTCTCCCCCTCTCCCGCCGTTGCCGGCGAACCCGAAAATGCTGCATAATATCCCTTATGCATGACAAACAGGACGAATCGGTACGGCAGCTCATCGAGGAGTTCCTGACAGCCCGCGCGACCCGCAAGCCCTCCCCCCACACACTGGAGGCGTACCGGCGGGACCTGCGCGCCGTCGCCGAACTGGCGGCCGAGGAGAGCACCCCTCCCCTCCCCCTCGACGCGCTGCCCGTCGCCGCCCTCACCGCCCGCGTCATGCGCGCGGCATTCGCCCGGTTCGCCGCTCCCCGCGCGGCCGCGTCGGTGCACCGGGCGTGGTCCACCTGGAACAGTTTCTTCTCCTTCCTGGTCGCCGACGGGGTGGTCGCCGGCAACCCGATGCCGGCGGTCGGTCGTCCCCGGGCGCCTCTCCCCCAGCCCAAGCCGCTGCGCGGCGCGGACACCCCCGAGCAGCTGCTCGCCTCGGTGGCCCGGCAGGAGGGCCGGCAGCGCGACCCGTGGCCGGAGCGCGACCTGGCGGTGCTGGCGTTGGCGCTCTGCGCGGGGTTGCGGCTGTCGGAGCTGCTGGCGCTGCGGGTGGGATCGTTGACGGGCCGTGCGGGCGAGCGGCGGGTCGACGTGGCCGGCAAGGGCGGGCGGCCGAGGGTGGTGCCGATCGAGCCGGAGCTGGACGGGGTCCTGGCGGGCTACCTGGACAGCCGGGTGCGGCGGTTCGGGTCGCGTACGGTGCGGCCGGACGCGCCGCTGCTGGTGGACCGGCAGGGTGAGCCGCTGCGCCGGGGCGGGCTGCAGTATCTGGTGGAGTCCTGCTACCGGCGGGCGGGCATCACCGACCGGGTGCCGCGGGGGGCGCGATTGCACGCGTTGCGGCACACCTTCGCGACGCGGTTGGCGGAGGACGGAGCGAGCGCGGCGGAGATCATGCGGTTGCTGGGTCACGCGTCGTTGGCGTCGTCGCAGACGTACATCGAGGTGACGGCCGGGCAGCAGCGCGCCGCGGTGCGGTCCAACCGTACCAATCGGGCGTTGGCGGGGTTGGTGGCGGCGGAGGGCGACGCGCGGTCGTGAGGCGGTACGCGGCGGGCGTCGCGGAGCGCGGTGCCCGGCCGGCGGGCTCGTCGGAGCGCGCGCCCATGGCCGTGCGGGTGTCGGGCGTGGCCGCCGAGGGGCGGTCGGCCCGGCGTCGGGGACCCCGACGCCGGGCCGGGGACGGTCAGGCGTGGCCGGTGGCGCGGCGGGCGGCGTCGAGGGCGTTGCGGAAGAGCATGGCGACGGTGGTGGGGCCGACGCCGCCGACGCGGGGGGTGATGGCGCCGGCGACGTCGGCGCAGGTTTCGGCGACGTCGGGTAGGAGGCGTCGGCCTTCGTAGCGGACGCCGCCGCCGATGACGACGGCGCCGGGGCGGACGTGTTCGGGTTGGATGATTCCGGGGACGCCGGCGGCGGCGATGAGGATGTCGGCGCGTCGGGTGTGGGTGGCCCAGTCGGGGACGCCGGTGTGCACGACGGTGACGGCGGCGTTGGCGGTGGGTCGTTTCTGGGTGAGCAGCAGGGCGAGGGGGCGGCCGAGGGTGGCGCCGCGGCCGAGGATGACGACGTTGCGGCCGGCGACGGGGATGTCGTGGAAGGCGAGCAGGGCTTCGATGCCGGCGGGTGTGCAGGGCAGGGGTCCGGGCAGGCCGAGGGCGAGGCGTCCCATGTTGAGGGGGTGCATGCCGTCGACGTCGAGGTCGGGGTCCATGGTCTGCAGGGCGCGGTCGTAGTTGAGGTGTGCGGGGATGGGGTGCTGGATGAGCAGTCCGTGCACGTCGGGTGCGGTGTTGAAGTCGGCGATGGCGTGGTGCAGGTCGGCCTGGGTGGCGGTGGCGGGCAGGTGTACGTGGGGTGAGGCGAAGCCGAGTTCGCTGGCCTGGCGTTGCTTGATGCGGATGTAGCCGGCGCTGGCGTCGTCGTCGCCGACGAGGATGGTGGCGAGGCCGGGGGTGGTGCCTGCGGCGCGCAGTGCGGTGACGCCGGCGGCGACGTCGGTGAGGATGTGGTCGGCGACGGGGGTGCCGGGCAGGAGTCGGGCGGTGGGCATGGTGCTCCTCTGCCGGCGGGGCCCAGGCGGTCGACCTCCGCGCGTGGAGCTCCCCGATGGTTTGGTGCCCATCCTCTGGCCGCCAGTCGCGTCTGGGGTCAGCTTGCCACAGGGGGTCGGGTGTGGCGTGTCCCGGTGGGTGGCTGCCGCGTCGGCGTACTGACTGTGGGTGTCCCGTTGGTCACTGGTTCGGGCTACCCTGTCGGCCTGTCCGTGTCGGGCGCTCGCCCGGGTGTCGTGAGTGGAGGCCGTGGTGCCGGTGCAGGTCGGCGGGGATGGTGTGGTGTCGGGTCCGCGGTTGGGGGTGGAGGAGGAGTTCCTGCTGGTCGATCCGGTGAGTCGGGGTGTGGTGCCGGGTGCGGGGGCGGTGGTGGATCGGGCGGTGGCGCGGTTGGGTTCGCGGGTGTCGGGTGAGATCACGACGTTGCACGTGGAGACCAGGACGGATCCGACGGCGTCGGTGCGGGGGTTGTTGGAGCAGTTGGTGGAGGCTCGTCGGGTGGTGGCGGAGTGCGCGGCGGTCGACGGGTTGCGGATCGTGGCGACCGGTACGCCGGTGTTGCCGGGTGCGACGGCGCCGCCGGTGACGCGGGGGCCGCGGCAGGATCGGGGTACGGCGACGTTCCGGGGGTTGCACGACGAGTTGGCGATCTGTGCGTTGCACGTGCACGTGGAGTTGCCGGATCGGGAGCGGGCGTTGCTGGTGAGCAATCATCTGCGGGCGTATCTGCCGTTGTTGATCGCGTTGACGGCGAATTCGCCGTTCTGGGAGGGGCGGGATTCGGGTTATGCGGGTTGGCGGTCGATGATCTGGTCGCGGTGGCCGGTGGCGGGGCCGCCGCCGCGGTTCACGTCGGTGGCTCACTACGAGCGGGTGGTGGAGATGTTGTCGGCGGCGGGGGCGGTGGTGGATCCGGGGACGTTGTTCTGGGACATCCGGCCGTCGGTGACGCATCCGACGTTGGAGGTGCGGGTGTCGGACGTGCCGGTGTCGGCGCAGGAGTCGGCGTTGGTGGCGGCGTTGGTGCGGGCGTTGGTGGTGCGGGGGTTGGAGGCGGTGGATCGGGGTGATCACGGTCCGGAGGTTGCCGGGGAGTGGTTGCGGGCGGCGTACTGGCGGGCGGCGCGTGACGGGTTGGCGGGTTCGTTGCCGGAGGTCGGTTCGGGTCGGTTGCGTCCGGCGCGGGAGGTGTTGGGTGAGGTGGTGGCGTGGTTGGCGCCGGTGTTGCGGGCGTGTGGGGACGAGGATCTGGTGCGGGGCTGGTCGGAGCGGTTGTTGGCGGTGGGTGGTGGTGCGGTGCGGCAGCGGGCGGCGGCGGGTCGGCGGGGTCGGTTGACGGATGTGGTGGATTTTCTGGTGGCGCAGACGGTGGTGGACGAGTTGCAGCCGGCGTAGGTGCGTGGTCGAGGTTGGCCCGGTGGTGGGGGGTGCGGGTGTGCCCGGGTCAGCGGTGGCGGTGCAGTTCGCGGGTGAAGTAGTCGCGCAGGGGTGTCACGTGGCGGTCGGGGCGGCGCCATTCGGCGAGCAGGTCTTCGAGCAGGTGGAGTTCGTCGACGAGGGTGTCGCCGTGGTAGCGGCGGATGACGGGGTGGATGAAGGCGCTTTCGGCGGCGCGGTCGGGTTGGGGGTGGCGTTCGATGGCGAAGACGTCGCCGTAGTCGTCGCGGCCCCAGCGGAGGCTGACGGTGTAGTAGTGCGGGTGGTCGTGGAAGCGGGCGCGGACGTGGTCTTCGGGCAGGTCGGTGTAGTGGCGTAGCTGGCCGTGGGGGTCGACGACGAGGGCGTCGCAGAGGAATTCGAACTGGGTCCAGAGGGCGGAGCTCCAGTTGACCCGGTCGAGGACGAGGGTGGTGAGGGTGTCGGGGTCGGGGTCGACGAGGGTGTGTGGCAGGGGTACGCCGTCGTAGCGTTCGCGTAGCAGGGCGGTGAGGGTGCGCAGGTTGTAGCGGAATCCGTCGATGAAGGCGGAGGAGGCCTTCTTGAGGTCGCGGTCCTGGGCGAGGGTGCCGGCGAAGTAGAGGCCGTCGATGTTGGTGGACTGCCAGTCGCCGGTGGTGGTGGGCATGCGGCCGCTGGGGACCATGTCGGGTCGGCAGGTGGGGTCGAAGGGGCTGGTGTCCATGGTGAAGCCGGTGCAGCGCAGGACGGTTTCGTAGTCCATGACGGCGGTTTCGCCGTCGGCGTGGGTGTAGGTGAGGTGCACCTGGTAGCGGTTGTCGAGGGGGCGGATCTCGTCGATGACGCAGTCGAGTACGGAGTGCAGGGTCTTGAACTGGTAGCTGTCGAGGACGGCGCCGTGGTGGCCGCGGACGTCTCCGGGGTGTTTGGTGTTCCAGGCCAGGCGTAGTGGGCGGGGGCTGGCGAGGTGGATCATGGCGGCGTGGCCGAGGATCGCGGAGGCGGTTTCGAACGCGGAGTTGCCCTTGCCGAGGATGAGGACGCGTTGGCCGGCGTAGGCGGCGGGGTCGGTGTGCATGTCCTCGTAGCCGGTGGCGTGTTCGATGCCGCGGATGTCGGGGATGTTGGGTCGGCCCCAGCCGGTGGCGACGATGAGGCAGTGGCAGTGCAGGACGCGGTCGGGGGTGTGGACGAGGAAGCCGTCGTCGAGGCGTTCGATCCGGTTGGCGGGGGTGTCGAAGCGTACGGCGAGTTGGTGGTAGCGCTGGAAGTCGGTGAGGTAGCGCACCATGTCGTCGGCGTGGGGGAAGTATTCGCTGCTGTACTTGGCGAAGGGCAGGTCGGCGGGTTCGTGCAGCAGGGAGTTCCAGTCCCAGCGCAGGCGGATCTCGGGGTCGGTGCTGGTGGTGTGGACCTTGTTGAGGGAGATGAGCCGGCGGTGGCGGGGGAAGTGGCGGAAGAATTCGGCGGGTGCGGGGGCGCGTTCGAGGGTGACGTAGTCGCAGCCGGCCTGTTGGAGGTAGTAGCTGAGTTGGATGCCGGCTGGTCCGGCTCCGATGATGACGTACCGGTGGTGTTCGGTGGTGGGGTCGTGGTGGCTCGTCGGGCCTGGGGTGGGTGCCGTCACGCCAGAGACCTTCGCCGATGTGGCGGGTTGGTGTCAACGCTGGGTGGGGTGACGGTGACGCGACCGCTGGTGAGTGGTGTCGCCTCCCCTGCGGTGTGCGCGGTCAGCCGAGGTCGACCAGGAGGGGGCGGTGGTCGGAGATGGTGGACAGGGGGGTGTGTACGGCGGTGACGGGTGGCAGCTGGTCGAGGCTGTGGCGGTCGGCGAGGATGTGGTCGAGTTGGACGCGGGGTTGCCCGGCGGGGTAGGTGGGGCGGCGGCCGAGGGGGTGCCAGCCGGTGAGGAGTCGGGCGGCGCCGGCGGGCAGGTTGAGGTCGCCGAGGAGGATCCGTGGGGCGGGCAGGGTGCGCAGTGCGCGGACGGTCTGGCGGAGTTGGTGGGCGTTCCAGCCGGGGACGAAGGACAGGTGGGTGGCGGCGACGGTGAGCCGTCCGTGTGGGGTGTCGAGGACGGCGGCGAGGACGACGCGGGGTTCGTCGCGCAGGAGGATGAGTCCGCCGCGGGGGCCGGGGACGTAGACGGGTGAGCGTACGGGGGCGGGGCGCAGTCGGGTGACCTGCCAGGTGTGGACGCGGTGGCGGGTGACGAGGCCGACGCCGTAGCAGGGTTCGCCGTGTCCGTCGTCGTCGTGGGTGAGGGGGCGGAACTGTTCGCCGGGGGTGCCGACGACGGCGGCGGCGAAGCGGTGTTCGCCGGCGTCGAGGGCGCGGGCGGCGATGGCGGTGAGGTCGAGTTTGCCGCTGCGGCTCTGGTCGCGGTCGACTTCCTGTAGGGCGAGGACGTCGGCGTCGAGGGCGGTGACGGCGGCGGTGAGCCGGTCGGGGTCGACGAGTCCGTCGGCGAGGGATCGGCCGTGCAGCAGGTTGAAGGTGGCCAGGCGCACGCTTGCACCCTACGTGGCCGTGGGAGGGTTGCCGGGTGTTGAAGGTGTTGTTGTGCTCGGTGCTGTTGTTCGTGGCGTTGTCGGCGGTGGGTGTGTGGCTGCGTCGGGCGCGGGGTCGGTGACCTGCGGTTCCGGTGAGGCTGGCCACAGGCGGCGTCGTGGGGTGGGTGGTGGTGGGCAGAATGGCGGCCCGTGGATGTGGATCCCCTGTCGTTGACGACCCTGCTCGCCGCGGCCGCGATGGCCGGTTGGATCGACGCCGTGGTGGGTGGTGGTGGTCTGCTGTTGTTGCCGGTGTTGATGGTGGCGGCGCCGGGGATGCCGGTGGCGTCGGCGTTGGCCACGAACAAGTTGACGGCGATCGCGGGTACGACGACGGCGGCGGTGACGTACGCGCGCCGTACGAAGATCGACTGGGCGGTGGCGGGGCCGTCGGCGGTGCTGGCGATGTGTTGCGCCGGGGTGGGTGCGGCGTTGGCGGGGGCGGTGCCGGCGTCGGCGTACCGGCCGGTGGTGCTGGTGGTGCTGGTGTCGGTGGCGGCGTTCGTGGTGTTGCGTCCGCGGTTGGGGGTGGTGGCGCAGCCGCATCGGCGTACCCGGGTGCGGGTGGGTGTGGCGGTCGCGGTGGCGGGGGTGGGTATCGCCCTGTACGACGGGCTGGTGGGTCCGGGTACGGGGACGTTCCTGGTGGTGGCGTTCACGGCGCTGGTGGGGGCGGACTTCGTGCACGGCTCGGCGATGGCGAAGGTCGTGAACGTGGGCACGAACCTGGGGGCGTTGGCGGTGTTCGCGGCGACGGGGCACGTGTGGTGGCTGCTGGGGGCGGCGATGGCGGTGTGCAACATCGCGGGGGCGGCGTTGGGGGCGCGGATGGCGTTGCGGCGTGGCTCGGGTTTCGTGCGGGTGGTGCTGTTGGTGGTGGTGCTGGCGTTGGTCGGCAAGTTGGGCTTCGACCAGTGGGTGGCGGCCTGACGGTCGCCACCCACTGCTCGTCGGTCCCCCGGTGGTCGCCGGGTCAGGCGTGTCGGACGACGTCGGTGTAGTCGAGGCGGGGCAGGCGGGGGAACCAGGCGTTCTCGCCGGGGCGGCCGATGTTGACCACGAGCAGGGTCTTCCAGGTGTTGTCGGCGAAGAATTCGCGGTCGATGGCGGCGGCGTCGAAGCCGGCCATGGGGCCGGCGGCGAGGCCGGCGGCGCGGACGGCGAGCAGGAAGTAGCCGATCTGGAGGGTGGCGTTGAAGCGGGCCATGCGCTCGCGCGCCTCGGGCTTGTCGGCGAGGTCGTCGCGCATCTGGGGCCGGATGGGGAAGACCTGCGGGATGAACTCGTGGAAGTCGGTGTCGGCGGCGAGTACGGCGACCATGGGGGCGCTGGCGGTCTTGGCCTTGTTGCCTTCGCTCATGTGGGCGACCAGGCGGGTGCGGGCGTCGCCGGGGCGCACGTAGAGGATGCGCAGGGGCTGGGTGTTGGCGGCGGTGGGTGGGAACTTGGCGATTTCGAAGATCGCCTGGAGTTGTTCGTCGGTGACCGGCTCGTCGGTGAAGGTGTTGGCGGTGCGGGCGTCGGTGAACAGCAGCGCCTGGGCCTCGGGGTCCAGGTTGATCAGGGGCGAGTGGACGTCGGTCATCGGGGTGTCTCCATCGAATCGGCGGACTTGCTTCGGCTACGGTAGCAGCTAGCTTTTTACTAGTCCCTTGTTCGGGGGATGTCCGCCGTATCCTGGGGTCATGACGGTCAGGCCACAGGTGGGCGACACGCCCCGCACGTGTGACGGGGGCGTCGCCCGGGCCTTCGCGTTTCTCGGCAAGCGGTGGAACGGCATGCTCCTGAGCACCCTCGCCGACGGGCCGGCCGGCTTCGCCGAGCTGACCCGCGCCCTGCCCGGGATCAGCGAGTCCGTGCTCTCCGACCGGCTGGGCGAGCTTGTGCGGATCGGGCTGGTCAGCCGCAGCGTCCGGCAGGGTCCCCCGGTGGGGGTGAGCTACGAGCTCACCGGGCCGGGCGCGGCACTGCTGCCGGTGCTCGACGCGTTGGGCCGGTGGGCGCACGAGAACCTTCCCGCCGAGCCGGAGGCGGCCACCCCGTCGGGCTGCTGAGCACGCCGGCGTCGGGCGGAGCGCCCCGCGCCGGATGTGTGATCATCGGCGGATGCCGGTACGCGCCGAACACGACCGGACCGTCCTGGCCGCGCTGCTCGGGCGGGACCCGGTGCTGCACGCGTACCAGCTCGGTGACCTGGACGACTTCTTCTGGCCGTACACCTCCTGGTTCCGCCACGACGAGGAGGTGGCGTTGCTCTACCACGGCGCGGACCCGCCCACGTTGCTGGCGTTCGCGGCCCCGCCACGGGTGCACCGGCTGGCGGCGCTGCTGCGCCAGATGGCGCCGGTGCTGCCGGCCCGCCTGTGGGCGCACCTGTCCCCCGGCCTGGAGCCGGCCCTGGCCGGGATGTTCCGGATGGACGCGGCCGGCCCGCACCACCGGATGGCCCTGACCGACGCGGCGCGGCTGGACACGGTGACCCCGGCGGGATCGGTGCTGGACGCCGACGACCTGCCGGCGCTGCGCCGGCTGTACGACGTGGCCTACCCGGGCAACTGGTTCGACCCGCGGATGCTCGACACCGGCCAGTACGTGGGCGTGCGCGACGGCGGTGAGCTGGTGGCGGTCGCCGGGGTGCACGTGTTCTCCCCCGCGTACCGGGTGGCGGCGCTGGGCAACGTGACCACCCATCCCCGGCTGCGCGGGCGGGGGCTGGCCGGAGCGGTGGTGGCCGCGCTGTGCCGGCGGCTGCGCGAGCACGTCACGCACGTCACGCTCAACGTGAAGGCGGACAACGCGGCGGCGTTGCGGCTCTACGGGCGGCTGGGCTTCACCCGGGTGGCCGACTACGGCGAGTACGCGCTGCGCCCCCACGACAGCTGAGTCACGCCCCCGACGACCAGGGCGTCGGGGGCGTGCAGGGTGCGGGCGGGTCAGCCGCGGCGGCTGGGTGAGTCGAAGCGGCCGGCGCGGATCTCCCGCAGCGCCTTGCGGCGGGTGTCGCCGCGCAGGGTGTCGACGTAGAGGCGGCCGGCGAGGTGGTCGGTCTCGTGTTGCAGGGCCCGGGCGAGGAAACCGCTGCCGGAGATGGTCAGCGGCTCGCCGTGCTGGTCGAAGCCGTGGGCGGTGGCGTGCAGGGCGCGCCTGGTCGGGAAGTAGAGCCCCGGGATGGACAGGCAGCCCTCGTCGTCGTCCTGCAGTTCCTCCGACAGCTCGAGCGTCGGGTTGACCAGGTGGCCGCGGTGGCCGTCGGCGTCGTAGACGAACACCTGGGCGTTGACGCCGATCTGGGGAGCGGCGACGCCGGCGCGGCCGGGGGCGCCGAGCAGGGTGTCCATCAGGTCGGTGACCAGGGCGCGCAGTTCGGCGTCGAAGCTGGTGACGGGCTCGCTGGGGGTGCGCAGCACGGGGTCACCGATGATCCTGATGGGGCGCATCGTCATGTCGGCCAGGTTATCGCTCGCCGGTCGTGGCGGCGGCGTCCGGGCGGGTGGCGACGAGGACCTCGATGCCGTCGAGGATGCGAGCCAGGCCGAACTCGAAGGCGCCGTGGGGGTTGGCGGCGGCCTGGTACTCCTGGCCGGCGGCGGTGCCGACGCGGGCGGCGAGGGGGTAGCGGCGCGGGTCGAGGGCCTTCTCCAGGTAGGGGGCGTGGGCCTGCCACCACTGCTGCTCGGTCATGCCGGTGCGCGCGGCGGCCTGGGCGGCCTCCACGGCGCTGCGCACGGCGCCGTGGACGTAGCCGGAGACGAGGGTGACGACGGCGTCCATCTCCAGGTCGGTCAGGCCGATGCCGTCGACGGCGCGCAGTTCGTACTCGTAGCGGGCGATGACGTTGGGGCCCAGCGGGGGGCGGGTGGTGGCGACCTGCAGCAGCCAGGGGTGGCGCAGGTAGAGCGCCCAGGTCTCGCGGGCGACGTGGGTGAGCCGCTCCCGCCAGCCGCCGGACACGTCGTCGGGGCGGGCGGTCTCGCCGTAGACGGTGTCGAGCATGACGTCGAGCAGTTCGCCCTTGCCGGGGACGTAGGTGTAGAGGGACATGGTGCCGACGCCGAGGCGTTCGGCGACGCGGCGCATGGACAGGGCGGCGAGGCCCTCGGCGTCGGCCACCTCGATGGCGGCGCGCACGATGCGGTCCACCGACAGGTCGGGCCGGCCCTTGCGGCTGGTGCGTTCGCGGGTACGCCAGAGCAGGGCGAGGCTGCGCGCGGGGTCGCCGGTGCCGCTGTACTCGGTCGTCATCCCGGCACTGTATCGTCCGCCGTACCGTATGCCGTACGGTACGGCGTACGAGTCGAGTGGGTGGAGGGGCGCTGATGCACCACGACGGACCGGCTGTCGAGGCGGAGGGACTGCGCAAGCGCTACGGCGGCACGCAGGCCCTCGCCGGCCTCGACCTGACGGTGCCCGCCGGCACCGTGTGCGGCCTGCTCGGCCCGAACGGGGCGGGCAAGACCACGGCGGTACGGGTGCTGAGCACCCTGCTGCGGCCCGACGCCGGCGCGGCGCGGGTGGCCGGCGCCGACGTGCTGCGCCATCCCGAGCGGGTCCGGGCCCGCATCGGCCTGGTCGGCCAGCACGCCGCGCTCGACGAGGTGCTCAGCGGCCGGCAGAACCTGGTCCTGTTCGGCCGGCTGCACCACCTCGGCGGCGCGCGGGCCCGCGCCCGGGCCACCGACCTGCTCGCCCGCTTCGACCTGACCGACGCCGCCGACCGGCCGGTCGGCACATACTCCGGTGGGATGCGCCGCCGCCTCGACCTCGCGGCGAGCCTGATCCTCGACCCGCCGGTGCTCTTCCTCGACGAACCCACCACCGGCCTCGACCCGCGCGCCCGGGCGCAGGTGTGGGACGCGGTGCGCCGGCTCGTCGCCGGCGGCACCACCGTGCTGCTGACCACCCAGTACCTGGAGGAGGCCGACCAGCTCGCCCACACCGTCCGGGTCGTCGACGCCGGACGGGTCGTCGCCGACGGCACCCCCGAGCAGTTGAAGACCGCGCTCGGCGGCGACCGCGTCGACGTCGTGCTGACCCGCGCCGACGACCTGGACCGGGCGGTACGCGTCGTCGGCGCCGCCGTCGCCGCGACCCCGCTCGTCGACGCGGCGGGCCTGCGCCTCAGCGTCGCCGTCACCGGGCGGGTGGCCGCACTGGCCGCCGTGCTGCGGGCCCTCGACGACGCCGGCCTCACCGCCGCCGACGTCGCGGTGCGCCGCCCCACCCTCGACGAGGTGTTCCTGCGGCTCACCGACGGCCACTCCCCCACCACCCGCCCCGACGAGGACAGGGTGGGCGCATGAGCACGACCGGCGTGCACCCCGTGCCGCAGCGCCTGCGCTGGGCCGTCGCCGACACCGTCACCCTCACCGGTCGGGCGCTGGCACACTGGCGGCGCCAACCCGGGCAGTTCGTCGTCGGGCTGCTCTTCCCGGTGCTGATGGTGCTGATGTTCGGCTACCTGTTCGGCGGCGCGATGAGCGTGCCCGGCGGCGGCGACTACCGGGAGTTCCTGCTGCCCGGCATGTACGCCATGACGGTGCTCTTCGGCGTCGAGTCGACGTACGCGGCCGTGGCCACCGACACCGCGCGCGGCGTCACCGACCGGTTGCGGTCCCTGCCGATGACACCCTCGGCGGTGCTCACCGGCCGGGCCGCCGCGGACCTGCTGCACTGCGCCGCCGCTCTGGCCGTCATGCTCGCCTGCGGGGTCGCCGTCGGCTGGCAGTGGCGGGCCGGGGCACCGGCGGCGCTGGCCGCCGTCGGGCTGCTCCTGCTGCTGCGTTTCGCCCTGATCTGGGTCGGCATCCATCTGGCGCTGGTGCTGCGCGCACCCGGGTCGGTGGTGGTGCTGCAGATCCTGGTCTGGCCGGTCGGGTTCACCTCCAACGCGTTCGTCTCCCCCGACACCATGCCCGGCTGGCTCGCCGCCGTCGCCGGGTACAACCCGCTGTCGGCGACCGTCGCGGCCTGCCGGGAACTGTTCGGCAACCCCGGCTGGGGCGGCGAGTCGTTCGCCGCGCAGCACGCCGTCGCGCTC
Organism: Micromonospora sp. NPDC007220; assembly: GCF_040634035.1. Lineage (NCBI taxonomy): Bacteria > Bacillati > Actinomycetota > Actinomycetes > Micromonosporales > Micromonosporaceae > Micromonospora > Micromonospora sp. NPDC007220. The sequence continues at coordinate 197,652 of NZ_JBEYEU010000005.1, forward strand.
GCCGTGGCCTGGCCGCTGCTGCTGACCGCCGTGTTCGGGCCCCTGGCGGTACGTCGGTACCGCGGGCTCGGCCGGTGACGGAGGCCCGAGCCGGTGACGTCACAGCTGCTGGCCGGTCCTGGGGTCGTAGCTCACCTCCACCGCCACCACCTGGTCGGTGGGCAGCACCTCGATCCACTGGTCGAAGACCTCGTACGGGGCCGCCGGGCGGAAGCCGCCGTCGAGCGGGTCGAACCCGGTCTCGAAGACCTTCTCGGCGACGAGGGTGTTGGCGATCTGCGTGTTGTCCTTCTGCAACTTGAGCGCGAGGATGTTCAGGACCTGCCCGACCGTCTTGTTCCGGCACTCCTCGGGATCGCCCTCCTGGAACGGGTAGGGAAGCCCCAGCGCCGCCTGCCCCTCCACGTTGGCCTGCTTGAGCCACTCCAGCGCCGCCTGTTCGCGCCCGGGTCGTACGGGCAGGACCGCCTTGGCCCACGCGGCGTTGAGGAACTCGTTGCGGCGCGCGTCGCCGTCGGCCTGGATCAACCAGCCCAGCGAGCTCCCCGAGGGGGCCGGCTGGGTCTGCTCGGTGATGAGGTAGTTCACCCGCCACTCGTCGGAGACCGTGCCGTCCGGATTCATCGCGTTCGTCTTGTCGGTGTGGGAGTACCAGGTGACCACGGTCCGATCCGCGAGGACGCTCGGGTCCCGCACCGGGTACTTGCCGAGGCTGGTGTGGGTGGGCGGGGCAGGCGCCGGCGCAGTGGTGGGCGGCGGGGTGACCTCGCGGGGCCGCCAGTAGTCCGGTGCCACGAAGTACAGCATCTCGTCGACGTCGAAGATCTGCCGGAGCAGCTCCGAGCCCAGATACAGGTCCGCGAACAGGTCGAACGGCTTCAGCTTCTGGATCAGGCTCCCGTAGATCGCCTGGCGTTCCTCGGTGCGCAGGTCCTGCGACGGCCGTGGGCGCATGGCGCTGAGCAGACCGAGCCGGTCCCGCACGGCCGAGGCGTACGCCGTGCGTTGCAGCTCCGCCACCTGCGCCTGGTAGGCCTTCATCTCCTCGTTGTACCGGTCGTGGGCGTCGTTGGTCTGCGGTGGGTCCCACGTGACGTCGAAGGTCAGGCTGATCGGGCTGAGGTCGCCCGAGTGGAAGAACTTCGCGAAGACCGCGAAGCCGGTCTGCTCCTGGTTGGTGCGGATCAGGTCGGGCACGAACGCGCGACCCGGTGCGACAGAGACGAGTCGCGCGTCCTTCAGCTTGTAGCCCCGCTCGGGCGGCGACGGAGTGAAGTCGATGCGGGCCACCGCGTGGATGGCGTTGTCGTGGTCGGTGATCCCCTCGGCGTCCGGGGCGGTGTGGTGCACGAATTCCATGTTCGCTTCCGGCGGGTCCTGGGTGGCCCGCACCTTCCGGATGGGGAACGTCCCGGTGAACGCGGTCGTCCTGGCCACGAGCGGCGGTGGCGGCTCCGGCTTCCGCAGGGCGGTGAGGTCCGGCGCCGCGACGATGTGCACCAGATCCCCCAGGCCCAGGTTGCGGCCCGGCCCGGGGAGGTACACCTGCCAGCACAGCCGCCCGCCGATGTGCTGCACCTGCACACCGACCTTGCGCATCTTGCGCCGCAGCTCGTAGTTCACCAGCTTGCCCGTGGTGTTCTGCACGAGGTAGCGGCGGCTCGACAGGTCGGTGCTCTCGGTCACCGTCTTGAACGTCGTCTTGTGTTTCCTCTTGATCTCGCTGGTGACCTTCGCGCTCTGCGTACGGGAGTGCTTGTGGGTCTCCTCCGAGGACCGCTTCACGGTGGCGTTCAGGCTGAAGCTGGCGCTGGCGTCCGCGTGGTAGACACCGACGTTGGCGCCACCGGAGGCACTGATGCCGAGCTTCGTGTCATTGGCGTTGTCCTCCTTGACCGCGTTGGCGATGTCCTCCTGATCCGTCAGGCTCTCCTCGACCTTGCGGGTGGTCTCCTCGAACTGCTCGGCGGTCTTCTCGACCAGGGTGCGCCGCGTGCTGGTCTCGACGAGTTCCACGGTGCCGCCGGGGCTGAGCCACAGGTGCCCGGCGGGCGGACCCAGGAAAGTGTCGAACTCGAAGAAGTACTGCCGGAAGAGATTCACCAGCCCGACCGGCGAGAGCACCCCACGGATCGGGGCGTCGAAGTGCTCCGCCAGGGCGGTGAGCGCCGCGTCGTCGAGCGTGCTCGCGGCCGCGGCCCTGGAGAACGACTCGTGGCTCAGGTCCACCAGGGCGCGGTCGGTGGCGCCGTGGGCGACGCGCAGCGCGCTCTGCATGCCGAACCAGCCCGCCAGCGGCTGGTAGATGCCGAACAGTTCGCTGGCGTACGGCAGGGTGCCGGCGAAGGCGGTCAGGGGCCGGCCGGTGTGCACCGGCGGGCCGTTGACGGGCGCGGTCAGCACCTGCGCCGGAGCCGGTGTGCCGCCGGGGACGTTGGCGAAGGGCAGCGGAGTCGGCGACTGGCCGGTCACCAGCTTGACCAGCAGCGTCTCGGCGGTGCCGTCGGCGGCCGGAGCGACGAACGAGATGGTCTGCGTGCCCGCCGAGCTGGTGACCCGGCCGGCGTACTGACGCGACGAGCCGGCCTCGCGGACCAGGAACATGTTGGCCAGCGCGGGGGTGTTCGGGAACTCGCTGGGGTCCCGGACGTCCATGTCGCGTGGCAGACCGAGGGCGATCCGTTGGTTGGCCGGGATCTCCCCGGGCGGGTTGGGCTCGATCGTGTAGGACCAGATCCGGTAGCCGGGGTCGGCCCCGGCGAGGGAAGCCTTGCCGCTGAACGTGACGGTGATCGCCATGATGCCCCTTCGGCCGATGCGCGGGGGGTGACGCCAGGATCGTACGATCGGTGACGGGCTCGCATCCTGCCGTAATCGGATGTCCGTCTGTCCTGGTCCCGCCGCAGGCGGCCTAGGGACGCGTCGCGGCCGCCCGGCCGAGTGTGGTCATCGACAGGGCGTGCGAGAACCCGATCCGGGGCATGGTGTGGTGCGGGTCGAGGAACACCGGCAACTGCGGTCCCGAACTGCCGTCCACGTACGGGTTCGACACCCGCAGGTCCGTCCAGCGGGCGTTCTGCAGCAGCCGCGCCCAGAACGCGCCCCGTGCCGGTGGCGTCGGACGGTCGAGGTCGAGGCCGGCGCCGTGCAGGTCCGTCCACACCGGATGGGGGTCCGTCAGCGGGTCGGGCGGGCCGGTGTCCCCCGAGTGGTAACTGCGTACGACCCGGCCCGGGTCGTGGTTGAACCACACCCGCAGCAGGTCGAGGTAGGCGCGCCAACCGCCGGTGCCGCTGTGGTGGCCGTCGAGGTCCCACACCTCGCGAAACGCGCGGGCCCACTCCCGCCGGCCGTCGGTGCCGCCACCCATCGGCACGCCCCAGAGCGTGGAGTTGAGCCCCACCGGGAAGGTGAGGTCGGACATGAGGGCCTTGACCGCACCGATGCCCTGGCTGAAGCCGGCGACCGCCACCTGCCCGACGCCGGGCACCGTGCCGAAGTCACCGGAGTAGAGCGGCGGGAAGATCGTCCGCAGGTTCGGCCCGGCCAGCTCGTGCGCGGTGGCGTCGGGCTTGCGCAGCCCGAGGCTGCTGGTGCGGCACTGCCGGTGCAGGAACACCGCGACCTCACGCAACATCCGCAGCAGCCCCTCGCCGGTCGCGAACGGGCCCCACTGCCCCTGTGGGAACAGCGGCATCACCAGCACCGAGCGGTTGCCCCAGCCCAGCGACTGGAAGGCGAAGAAGGCCTCGTCGAGAAGGTACTTCCGGGCCAGGTTCAGGTACTCCTGAAGTGGCGCCGCCGCGTTGACCAGCCCGTACGGGTACCGGGCGGTGTAGTCGCCGGTGCTGGGGCTGCAGTAGACGACGAAGTCCAGACTCGTCACGGGCTTGGGGTCCGGCAGGTTCGGCGACACCACGGCGACGACGAACTTCGGATCGGACTGCGTCGCGGCGTACTCCAGGAAGTGGAACCGGCTCAACGCCGCGATGTTGACCGTGACCTCGCGTTTCTCGCCGAACCGGTCCCAGCCCGCGTCGCTCTCGGCGGCGGCTGCGGGCTTCAACAGCTCCCGGTTGGCCTGACGGAACGTCAGCGTGTTGTTGTAGTGCCCCGCGTAGGTGTGGATCCTCGGGTTGTTGGGCCAGCCCACGACCCGTGCGGCCCTCGGGTCGCGCCCTCGGCTGGCCATGATCCGCGTGACGTCGGCGTCGGAGAGCGTGACGACGGGCGACGGATCCATCCGCCCGAGCGTCACGGTCATCGTCACGTCGTCGCCGGAGACCGCGCGGCGGGCGAGGGAGTTGTCCCATGTGGCGGAGCGCAGGTCTCCAGTGAAGGTCACCCGCTCGGCGACGTACGCCGGATGGCTGACCCGGATCTGCGGCACCGTCGGCTGGTGGGACACGACGGTGCTCCAGCGCCCGGCTGCGTCCGTGGTCCCCTGTCCCCCGTCGAGCACGACGAGCGCGCCGGGCACCGCGCCGAGGTTGGCGTCGACCACGCGGACGGTGAGGGTGATGGCCACCGGCACAGTCTGCAACCGTTGGCCGGTGCACGTCAGGACAGATTGCCGACATCGGGTGCGGAGCCGGCACGCGGGGCCTGCGGGTGGGTCTGCCGCCGTCGCTGTGGCGCGGCCGGCGGCGGGCCGGGGTCCGGGGAGGACGGCAGGCCCGCGTCGGCGATGCGTTGGCGCAGCGGCCGTCGGCGCATCGCGGCGAGGACCTCGTGCAGCACGTCGGCCAGCGGCACCGTCAGTTCCGCGTCCAGTTCGCGTATCGCGGCGGTCGTCGCCGCCCACTCCGCCTCGATCAGTGGCAGCAGCTCGCGGGCCCGGTCGCTGAGGTGCACGATGCGCTGCCGGGCGTCCGCCCCCGCGGTCAGCTCGACCAGGCCGGCGCGGGCCATCTGCGCGACGGTCTGGCTGGCCGCCGAGTGGGTGACCCCGACCCGGCGGGCCAGGTCGCGGATGGGCAGTGGGCCGTCGGCGACCAGCACCCGCAGCGGTGGCGAGAACCGGGGCCGGTAGTCGGGCAGGCCCCGTTCGGCGTAGACCGTGGCGACGTCGCCGTCGAGCACGTCGAGCACGTGCCGAAGCAGCGTGCCCAGAGCCTCACGTTCAGGTACGGCTGTCACTCCGCTAATGTAACAGCGCTGTTGTATCGATGATCACGAAGGGGACGACGATGGCGCAGCGGTACCCCCCGATCGAGCCGTACGCACACGGGATGCTCGACGTCGGCGACGGGCAGCTCGTGCACTGGGAGACCTGCGGTAACCCGGACGGCAAACCCGCCGTGGTGCTGCACGGCGGGCCCGGCTCCGGCTGCACGCCCGGCTGGCGGACCCTGTTCGACCCGGCCCGCTACCGGGTGGTCCTGTTCGACCAGCGGGGCTGCGGCCGCAGCACCCCGCACGCCGCCGACCCGGACGTGGACCTGTCCACCAACACCACCGACCACCTGATCGCCGACATCGAACTGCTGCGTGAACACCTCGGCGTGGACCGCTGGCTGGTGCTCGGCGCCTCCTGGGGCGCCTCCCTCGCCCTGGCGTACGCGCAGCGGCACCCGCGGCAGGTCAGCGAGCTGGTGCTGTTCAGCGTGACCGCCGGCACCCGACGGGAGATCGAGTGGCTCACCCGGGAGATGGGGCGGATCTTCCCGGCCGAGTGGGCGCGTTTCCGCGACGGCGTGCCGCCGGCCGAGCGCGACGGCGACCTGGCCGACGCGTACGCCCGACTGCTGGCCGACCCGGATCCGGCGGTGCGCGAACGGGCGGCGCGGCAGTGGTGCGACTGGGAGGACACCCACGTTGCCACCGCCCCCGGTCACCGGCCCGACCCCCGCTACGACGACCCGGTGTTCCGGATGCTGCAGGCCCGGCTGGTCACCCACTACTGGCGTAACGGATGCTTCCTGCCGGAGGGGCAACTGCTGCGCGAGGCGGGGCGGCTGGCCGGCATCCCCGGCGTGCTGCTGCACGGCAGGCTCGACATCAGCAGCCCGCCGGAGGTGGCGTGGCAGCTGGCCCAGGCCTGGCCCGACGCCCGGCTGGAACTGCTGGAGACCGCCGGGCACGGATCCGCCAACGGCATGGCGGAGCGGGTCGTGGCGGCGCTGGACGACTTCGCCGAGCGCCGCTAGCCACCCGGGGGTACGGCGCCGGCTACGGCACCATCCAGGACAGCAGAGGCGTCGCCTGCAGCCCGATGAGCACACACATCAGGGCGAGCAGCAGCACGCTCGGGCCGAACATCCGCCGGAACAGGTCGCCCTCGCGGCCGGTGAGTCCGACCGCCGCGGCGGCGATCGTGAGGTTCTGCAGGCTGATCATCTTGCCGAGGGTGCCGCCGGAGGCGTTGGCCGCGGCCAGCAGGACCGGATCGAGGCCGGCCCGCTGCGCCGCGGCCACCTGGAGCGCGCCGAACAGCGAGTTGGACGACGTGTCCGAGCCGGTCAGGGCGACGCCGAGCCAGCCGAGCACCGGCGCCAGCACGGCGAAGAGTCCGCCCGCGCCGGCCATCCAGACGCCCAGCGTGGCGACCTGCCCGGAGGCGTTCATGGTGAACGACAGCGCCAGCAGCCCGACCACCGTCAGCACGGCCCACCGCAGCTCGAACAGGGTGCGCCCGTAGAGCCCGACGGCCTCGCGCGGCGGCACCCGCAGCAGCGCCACCGTGATCAGGCCGGCCACCAGCAGCAGCGATCCGGGGGCCGCGAGCCAGGCGAACCGGAACGTCGTCAGCGGTGACGGGTCACCGGAGGCGGTGACGACGTGCAGTCCGGGCCAGGAGAACGCGAGCGTGCCGGCGTCGAGCAGCCGCTTGACGGCCGGCACCTGGGAGACGGCGAAGACCGCCACGATCGTCGCGTACGGCGCGTACGCCCGCCAGCGCGATCCCGCCGGATCCGGCGCGTCGGGCTCCGACGGCCCTGCGGCGTCAGGCTCCGACAACCCGCTGGCGGCGCGCTCCGACAACCCGCTGGCGGCGCGCTCCGGCGGCCCGCCGCCGACCGGCACGGCAACCGTCCGCCGCGCCGCGCCACGGCGGACGACGAGCAGCAGGACGCCCGCCCCCGCGAACGCGGCGGTGATGTCGGCGAGGGCGGCCGTCAGCCAGTTCGCCGTGACGAACTGGGCCACCGCGAACGCGCCGCCGCACGCCAGCGCCGGACGCCACAGCTCGCGTACGCCCCGGCGGCCGTCGGCGACGACGAGCAGGACCAGCGGGACGACGACCGCGACCACCGGGACCTGCCGGCCGGCCATCATGCCCAGTTCCGTGGCGGGCAGCCCGGTCACGCCGGCGAGGGTGGTGATCGGCAGGCCGAGGGGTCCGAAGGCGGCCGGCACCGTGTTGCCGACCAGCGCCACGGCGGCCGCCCGCAGCGGGGTGAAGCCGAGGGCCAGCAGCATGACCGTGGTCACGGCGACCGGCGTGCCCTGCCCGGCCAGGGCCTCGAGCAGCGACCCGAAGCAGAACGCGATCACCAGGGCCTGCACGCGGCGGTCGTCGCTGATCCGGGCGAAGCCCTGCCGCAGCGTGTCGAAGTGCCCCGTGTGCACGGTCAGGCGGTGGATCCAGATCGCCGTGCCGAACGTCCAGACGAGCGGGAAGAGGGCGAAAGTGGCGCCCTGACCGGCGGCCAGCAGCGTCTGCGGCAGCGGCATCCCCCACAGCCACCAGGCCAGCACGACCGCCACGCCCAGCGCGCCGAACGCCGCCACCCAGGCCCGCGTACGCACGACTCCGAGCAGCACGAACAGGGTGAGCAGGGGCAGCGCGGCGCAGGCGGCGCTCAGCGCGAGCGACCCACCGACGGGTTGCAGGGGTTGCTGGTACATCGGGACCGCCTTGGCTGCGCACCCCCCTGGCCCGGGTGGCGTGGAGTACGGCCCATCTCACCGGACGCGGCCGGCGCGCGCCTCTTCCAACGTGCGCAGCCCGGCGGATGCGCCGACCGGCCGGTGGGGCCGCGCCGGTCAGCCGCCGGCGAGCGCGGCGCGCACCGGGGCGGCCTTCGCGGCGGCCTCGGCGACCTCGGCGTCGGGATCGCTGCCCCACGTGATGCCCCCACCCGCCCACACGTGCACGCGCTCGGCGTCCACGGCGGCGGTGCGGATGGTCAGGCCCAGGTCGATGCGGCCCGGGGCGACCCAGCCGAGCGCGCCCATGCTGGCGCCCCGGCCGACCGGCTCCAGCGCGGCGATGCGGTCGAGGGCGGCGAGCTTCGGAGCGCCGGTGACCGAGCCGCCGGGGCAGACCGCGCGCAGCAGGTCCGCCAGGCCGAGCCCGTCGGCGACCGCCGCGGAGACCGTCGATTCCGCCTGCCACAGGTCGCACCACCGGCGTACGGCGAACAGTTCGTCGACGCGCACGCTGCCGGTGCGGGCGACGCGGGCCAGGTCGTTGCGTTCCAGGTCGACGATCATCACGTGCTCGGCGCGTTCCTTGGCCGAGGCGAGCAGCTCGGCGCGGCCGGCGGCGGTGGCCGGCCGGGTGCCCTTGATCGGCCTGGTGATCAACCGCCCGTCGGTCAGCTCCACCAGGGTCTCGGGGCTGGCGCAGCCGATCGCCCAGCCCGCCCCGGCGAGGGTGCCGCCGTAGCGTGCGCCGGGCAGCGCGGCCAGCCGGCTCAGGGCCGGCAGGGGGTCGCCGGTGTAGCGGGCGGCGGCGTGGCCGACGACGTTGACCTGGTAGACGTCGCCGCGGCCGATCGCCGCGCGGACCGCGGTCACGGCGTCGGCGTGCTGGCGGGGCGTCCAGCTCTCCGCGAAGGTGCCACGCCACCAGGGGGTGGCGGGGCTGGCGGCGCCTGCGCCGGGCGGCGTGCCCGGGCCGTGGCCGTAGACGACCACGGCGACCTCGGGCAGCCCGGTCACGGGGTTGGCGGCGCCGGCCGGCGCGCCAACCAGGGCGGCGCCGGCGGCCGCGGAGACGTAGAGAGCGGCCCCGCACACCCCGGCCGCGTCGTGCCGGCCGGCGGGGCGGGCCAGGTCGTGCAGCGGCAGGCCGTGCGCGGCGAGGAACTCCTCGGCCCGCGCCGCCGGGTCGCCGCCGTCGGCGGGCCGCCACTGCCAGCGGGCCCGCTCGACGAGGGTACGGCGGCAGCCGGCCGGCGCTCCCGGCGCACCGACCGTCAGCCCTGGGAGCGTGTCCACGCCGTCCGGCCCATCTTGCCTCATCCGTTCAGTGGATTTCGGAAAAACGACGCGCATACCTGCTCGATGCCGGCCACTTTCGCTTGGTACTGTGCGTCACTGGTCATGTGAACCATGACACAGTGCCCCCACAGTCCGGAGAACCCGATGTGCCAGCACCAACCCACCTGCCCCTCCGCCGAAGCGACCGACCGGGACGCCGCCCGAGTCCTCGCCTGCTTCCCTGAGCAGGGCTGGAGCCTGCTCTGCAACGGTGTCATCGTCTTCGAGGACACCGGCGAACTCCTCCCCGACGGCAGCAGCATCGCCCCCCACCGCGGCCCCGCCCGACACGCCCTCGTCGCCTGACCCCTGTCACGCTGAGTCACGCCTTTTACACTCGTCGATCCGGGCTGGTCCCCCGGTCGGGACACCCCCCGCCCAGGTCGACGCACCCGCCGGGGCGGCACCACGACCGCCCCGGCGTCACGCGAGGTCAGCCCTCGAACGCCTCCGGCGCCGGGCAGGAACACACCAGGTTCCGGTCGCCGTACGCGCCGTCGATGCGCCGCACCGGCGGCCAGTACTTCCCGGCCCGCTCCACCCCGGCCGGGTACGCGCCCACCGACCGCGGGTACGGGTGCGACCACTCGTCGCCCGACACCATCGCCGCGGTGTGCGGGGCATTGGCGAGAGGATTGTCGCCGGCCGGCCACTCCCCCGAGGCCACCCGGTCGATCTCCGCCCGGATGGCGATCATCGCGTCGCAGAACCGGTCCAGCTCGGCCAGGTCCTCGCTCTCGGTGGGCTCCACCATCAGCGTCCCCGCCACCGGGAACGACATCGTCGGCGCGTGGAACCCGTAGTCGATCAGCCGCTTCGCCACGTCGTCCACGCTCACCCCGGTCGCCTTCGTCAGCGGCCGCAGGTCCAGGATGCACTCGTGCGCCACCAGGCCCTTGTTGCCCGCGTACAGCACCGGGAAGTGCCCGCGCAGCCGCGCCGCCACGTAGTTCGCCGCCAGCACCGCCACGCCGGTGGCCCGCACCAGCCCCGCCGCGCCCATCATCCGCAGGTACGCCCACGGGATCGGCAGGATCCCCGCCGACCCGTACCGCGCCGCCGAGATCGCCGGCCGGCCGTCGACGTGCACGCCCAGCGGATCGCCCGGCAGGAACGGCGCCAGGTGCGCCCGCACCGCCACCGGTCCCACCCCGGGACCGCCGCCGCCGTGCGGGATGCAGAACGTCTTGTGCAGGTTCAGGTGCGACACGTCCGCCCCGAACTTCCCCGGCTTGGCGAACCCGACCAGCGCGTTGAGGTTCGCCCCGTCGACGTACACCTGACCGCCGGCGTCGTGGACCTTCGCGCACAGCGACGCGATGCCCGTCTCGTACACCCCGTGCGTCGACGGATACGTCACCATGATCGCCGCGAGGGCGTCCCGATGCTTGTCGATCTTCGCGTCGAGGTCCACCAGGTCGATGTTGCCGCCGTCGTCGCAGCCCACCACGACGACCCGCATGCCCGCCATCACCGCGCTGGCGGCGTTGGTGCCGTGCGCCGACGACGGGATCAGACACACGTCCCGGTGGGCCTCGCCCCGCTGGCGGTGGTACGACCGGATCGCCAGCAGACCCGCCAGCTCACCCTGCGAACCGGCGTTGGGCTGCACGCTGACCGCGTCGTAGCCGGTCACCTCCGCCAGCCACCCCTCCAACTGGGAGATCATCTCCCGGTAGCCGGTGGTCTGCGCGTCCGGCGCCAACGGGTGCACGTGCGCGAACTCCGGCCAGCTCACCGGCTCCATCTCGGTGGTGGCGTTGAGCTTCATCGTGCACGACCCGAGTGGGATCATCCCCCGGTCCAGGGCGTAGTCGAAGTCCGACAGCCGCCGCAGGTAGCGCAGCATCGCCGTCTCCGAGTGGTGACTGCGGAACACCGCGTGGGTGAGGAAGTCCGACGTACGGGCCAGCGCCGCCGGCAACGCGCCCTCGACCGGAGCGTCCGCCACGGCCACCGACCGCCCGGCCACGGTGGCCCCGAACGCGTCGCACACCTTCCGCAGGTGCGCGGGGGTGGTCGTCTCGTCGCAGGACACCCCCACGTGGTCGGCGTCGACCAGCCGCAGGTTGACCCCCCGGGCCGCGGCGTCGGCGACCACCGCCTCGGCGCCGCCGGGCACCCGCACCAGGACGGTGTCGAAGAACGCCTCGTGCACCACCTCGACGCCGTCGACACCCCGCAGCGACGCCGCCAACCGCACCGCCATGCCATGGGTACGGCGGGCGATGCGCCGCAGCCCGTCCGGGCCGTGGTAGACGGCGTACATGCCGGCCATCACCGCCAGCAGCACCTGCGCGGTGCAGATGTTGCTGGTCGCCTTCTCCCGCCGGATGTGCTGCTCCCGGGTCTGCAACGCCAGCCGGTACGCCGGGTTGCCGTCCGCGTCACGCGACACCCCCACCAGCCGGCCCGGCAGCATCCGCTCCAGCCCCGCCCGTACCGCCAGGTAGCCGGCGTGCGGCCCGCCGAAGCCCATCGGCACGCCGAAACGCTGGGTGGTGCCGGCCGCGATGTCGGCGCCGATCTCCCCCGGCGCGCGCAGCAGCGTCAGTGCCAGCAGGTCCGCCGCCACGGTCACCAACGCCCCGACCGCGTGCGCCGCCTCGACCAGACCCGCCTGGTCACGCACCGCCCCCGACGCCCCCGGGTACTGCAGGTGCAGCCCGAAGAACTCCGCCGGCAACTCGTCGCGCCCGGTGTCGACGATCCGCACGTCGATGCCGAGGGGCTCGGCCCGGCTGGTGATCACCGCGATGGTCTGCGGCAGGGTGTCGGCGTCGACCACGTACACCGCGCTCCGGCTCTTCGACGCGCGGCGCGCGAGCGTCATCGCCTCCGCCGCGGCGGTGCCCTCGTCGAGCATCGACGCGTTCGCGGTGGCCAGCCCCGTCAGGTCCGTGACCATGGTCTGGAAGTTCAGCAGCGCCTCCAGCCGCCCCTGGCTGATCTCCGGCTGGTACGGCGTGTACGCCGTGTACCAGGCCGGGTCCTCCAGCACGTTGCGGCGGATCACCGCCGGGGTGTGCGTGCCGTGGTAGCCCAGACCGATCATCGACACGGCCACCGTGTTGCGGGCCGCCAGGGCCCGCAGCTCCGCGAGGGCGTCGTGCTCGCTGGCCGGCTCCGGCAGGTCCAGGGTGCCGTGCCAGCGGATCACCTCGGGAATCGCCGCGTCCATCAGCTCTTCGACCGAGCCGTAGCCGACGGCCTCCAACATCCGGCGCTCGTCGTCCGGATCCGGGCCGATGTGGCGGGCGGCGAACTGCTCTGCGGTCATGGGCGGCGCTCCCGGGGGGCGAGGTCGACAGGTCGGCCTCCCCCTCTGTCGCGCCCGCGAGGCGCTCCACAGTGCCTGCCCACGAGGTCCTTTTGCCTGAGAGGTTCCGGGGAGGATTTGCCCCTTCGGCGCCGCCCGGGATGCTGCTGGGCGGTCTCTCCCACGTGGGTGCTGCCGGCATGGTCAACGCTACCAGCGCCGCACCGCCCACCGGAGGTCGTACCCCCGCCGGCGACGACAGTCGATGACCGGCCGGCCCCGCACCCCCGGCGGACCGCTACCGGCCGACGCCCGCCAGCCCCGCCGCGGCGTCGCCAGCCGTCCGGTCGGCCAACGCCGGCAGCAGCCGCCCCAGCGGTGCGTCGACGGTCAACGCCGCATACCCGTCGCCCCGGGTCGGGCCCTGGTTGACGATCACCACCGGAATGCCCAGCTTCGCCGCGCGCACCACGAACCGGCGACCCGACATCACCGTCAACGACGAACCCAGCACCAGCAGCAGCCGCGCCCGCGCCACCAGCTCGAAACAGCGCGACACCCGGGCCGCCGGCACCGTCTCCCCGAAGAACACCACGTCCGGCTTCAGCATGCCGACCCGGCAGAACGTGCAGCCGACCGTACGGAACCGGGCCACCTCGTCGTCGGCGAGATCCACGTCACCGTCCGGGTTGACCGCCGCGGCCCGCGCGTCGAAGCCCGGGTTCGCCTCCCGCAGCCGCCGGTCCAACTCCTCCCGCGACGTCCGGTTACCGCAGCCCAGGCACACCACCTCGTCGAGGCGGCCGTGCAACTCCACCACCCGCGGGCTGCCCGCGGCGGTGTGCAGCCCGTCCACGTTCTGCGTGATGATCCCCTCGACCAACCCGCCGGCCTGCAGCCGCGCCACCGCCCGGTGCCCCTCGTTCGGGGCCGCCCGCGCGATCACCCGCCACCCCAGGTGGCTGCGCGCCCAGTAGCGCCGCCGCGCCTGCGCGTCGCGCGTGAACGCCTGGTACGTCATCGGGGTGTGCCGCCGCGCCGCGCCGCTGGGCCCCCGGTAGTCCGGGATGCCCGACTCGGTGGACAGGCCCGCCCCGCTCAACACCACGACACCACCGCCGGCCACCAGGCCGGCCAGCGCGTCGACCGTCTCCGTCACCCGTCCATGCTGCCTCAGGCAACCACCCTGCGGCGAACACCCGGGCACCGCCGCCGCCCCGCGGCGGAGCTCGTGAAGATCACCACCGGCTGGTGATCTCTACCGCCGCGCCCGACCCGGGCCCCGCCGACCGGCCCCGCCGTGGCGCGACGGCGGCTAGGTTGGCGGTATGCGCGTCGTCATCGCCGGAGGACACGGCAAGATCGCCCAGCTGACCCACCGCGAACTCGCCGGACGCGGCGACACCGCCATCGGGCTGATCCGCAACCCCGACCACTCCGCCGCCCTGCGTGCCGCCGGCGCCCAGCCCGTCGTGGCCGACCTCGAACACGTCGGCGCCGACGAGCTCGCCGCCCACCTCGAGGGCGCCGACGCCGTCCTCTTCGCCGCCGGCGCCGGCCCCGGCAGCGGCGCCGCCCGCAAGGACACCGTCGACCGGGCAGGCGCCGTCCTGCTCGCCGACGCCGCGCAACGCGCCGACGTCCGCCGCTACCTGCTGCTGTCCTCGATGGGAGTGGAAGGCGAACCACCCGCCGGCACCGACGAGGTGTTCGCGGCGTACCTGCGCGCCAAGAAGGCCGCCGAGGACGACCTGACCGGCCGCGACCTCGACTGGACGATCCTGCGACCCGGCCGGCTCACCGACGACGCGCCCACCGGGCGGATCACCCTCACCCGACACGCCCCCGCGGGCGCCGTGACCCGCACCGACGTCGCCCGGGTCCTCGTCGCCCTGCTCCACCACCCACACAGCGCCGGCGCGATCCTGGAACTCGTCGGCGGCAACACCCCCATCGCCGACGCCGTCGCCGCCGTCGACCAGCACTGACCCGCCGTCCGGCGGGCAGGCGACGCCGCTACTCGCCGAGCACGGCACGCAGCTGCGCGCCGACCGCCCCGGCCGCCTCCGCGTCGGAGCGCAACTGCTCCGACTGCTCCGACAGGTACGCCTGCCACCGGCTCAGGTGCTGCTGCGCCGCCGCCACCGCCGCCACCAACGCCGCCTGCCGGCCCTCCAGCTCCCGCACCTGCCGCCGCAACTCCTCGCCCTCCGCCCCCGCCGGGCCGGCGACACCCCCGGCCAGCACGTGCGCCTCGGCGATGATCTCGTCGGCCTGCCGCCGCGCCTCCGCGATGATCTCCGCGCCCTCCGCGCTGGCCTCACCGATCGTCCGGTTCGCCTCGTCCTGCGCCCGCACCGCCAACTCGATCACCATCGGATCCGGGCCCTGCGCGCCGGTGCTGGGCAACGCGCCGTGGCGCAACATCTCCACCTGCCGCGCCAGGCCCTCGTTCTCCCGCCGTAACCGGTCCACCTCACCACCCAGCAACGCCGACCGCTCGTCGGCCGACCGGGCCAGGCCCGACACCTCGTCGGCGGACAGCCACCGGCCACCCCGGAACCGGCGCGCCTCCAACGCGCCCACGGCCCGGGTCAGCTCACCGTGCGCATCGGCGACCACCCGGTCGCCGTGGTCGACGCTCATCGCACACCCGTCCAACTGAAGTCGTCCGGCGCGGCGGCGGCAGCGCCCGCCAGCGGCGGATACAGGCAATGGTCGTAACTCTCCACCAGGATCCGCTCCCGCGGCACCCCCGACGCCGTCAACGCGGCAACCGTCGCCCCGGTCATCTCCGGACTGCCGCACACCAGCACCTCGGTGTCGTGCCACGGACCCAACCGCACCGCGGTCTCACCGGCCGTGCCCACCGCCCCCTGCCACTGCCAGCCGGACTCCACCGTCGGCACGTACCGCAGCCACCCGGACTGCCACGACTGCGCCGACGCGGCCGCCGCCAACTCCCGCAACGCCACGTCGTCGTACAGGTCGTCCGGGGTCCGTCCCCCCACCACCAACGTCGTCGAGCGCCCCGGACCCAGCCGCAACGCCTCCACCACCGCCCGCAGCGGCGCCACCCCGGTGCCCCCCGCCACCAGCAGCAACGGCAGGCCCGGCGACCGGTCGTACGACGACAACGCCGTCCCCACCGGCGCGCCCAGCAGCACCCGGTCACCCTCCCGCAGCCTGCGCACCAGATGCGTGGAGAACCGGCCCGCCGCCCGCACGTGGAACTCGATCGTCCCGTCCGGACGCGGCGCGTTCGCCGGCGACAGATACCGCCACGTCCGCAGCTGCGGCACCTGCATTGGCAGCGACTGCCCCGGCAGGTACTCACACAGGTAGTTCGGACGGACCGTGAACACACACACGTCGGCCCGCCGCCGCTGCACCGCCAGGACCTCCGCCTCCCAGTACGGCGGCGACGTCCGCTCCGCCTCCACCGCCCCGGCCAGCATCAACCGCGCCACCAACTCGTACGCCGCGGCCCACTCGGCGTGCAGCTGCGGCGTCCACCGTGGACCCAGGAACCGCTCCAACGTCGCCAGCAACGCCTGCCCGACCCGGATGTAGTGCCACTCCGCCAACGGCACCGGCCGGCCCTGCCGGTCCTCGCCCTGGAACCGCCGGTGATCGGCGCCCAACCGCTGCGCGAACGCCGTCACCTCCCGCTCGTCGTCGACATGGGTGACGATGTGCCCCAACGCCGCCAGCAACTTGTCCTGCTGGTACTGCATGTTCGTCGGGAACATCGCACGCGTCTCCGGCGCGATCAGGAACAACGTCGCGTAGAAGTACTTCGCCGCCTCCGGCCCGGCCACCGACAGCTGGGCCCAACTCTGACGCAGCGCCACCACGTCCATGCCTCAGCCCTCCCGCCGACGGGCCACGTCGTGCCGCTGCCGCAGGGACAGCGCCTCGACGCCCGCCGGACCGTACGCACGATCGGTCTGCCACAGGTTCGGGTTCGGCACCCGGGTGTCGTAGTACCGGTGGTGCACCGCGTGCAACGCCGCCCACCCCACACTGCCGTTGAGCCACGACCAGTCGCCGTGCACCGGCCGGCCCGCCCGCTCCTCCTGCGCGCAGAACCGCATGAACAGCTCCGACTCCGTGTGCGGATCCGACACCCGCACCCCCGCCGCACGGAACGAGTGCAGCACCGCCTGGTTGATGACCAGAGCCGCGTGCTCCCGCCACAGGGTGTCCTCCCGCGAGGTGTCCAACCCCAACCCCCGCGCCACCGGCAGCAACTGGTCGTACCGGTCCCCGTCACCCATGTTCCGGGTGCCGACCTCGTCGCCCAGGTAGTGCCCGTTGAACGGGGCGCAGCTGTAGTCCACCCCACCCACCCGCAACCGCATGTTGCTGATCACCGGCAGCGCGTGCCAGCGCAACCTCAACTCCTCGAACCACGGATACGCCGGATGCGTCAGGGCGACCTCACGCACGAGCTCCCGCGGCACCTCCACCAACGTCGGATCCTCGTACGCCGTCTCGAGCACCCACGGCAGCAGATCGAACCGGCCCGGCACCGGCGGCGGATGCCAGCCCAGCGCCCGCACCGCGTCCGTCATCGCCACCTGCGCCGGATCACCCAGGATCGACCCGTCGTCCATCCGGTGTCCGCAGTAGCGGATCAGCTGGTCGTTCCAGAGCCGCGCCCGCGGACCCACCCCCGGCCGGTCCGGCGCGAACACCGTCATCACCGACTGGATCCGCCCGCCGTTGTCCGCCACCGCCAGATGCCGCGCCAACTCCTCCGCGATGCCCGCGACCGTCGTCACCCCACGGCGGTCGCGGACCCTCAACCCCGCCCACCGGACCCGCCCCACGCAGCGCGCCGACTGCCGCCACGCCACCTTCGCGCCGTGCACCAACTCATCGCCGGTGTGCCGGTACGTGCCGGTCACCGCGATCTCCTCCCGTACCCGCGCGACCCGGTCCGCCACCCCCGGCAGCCGGCGCTCCTCGTGGTACAGGTGCAGGAACTCCACCGCCTCCGCGGTCACGTCCACCGGCGAGTCGGACGCGTGCGACACGGGACAGCCGCCCGCATCCCCGGCCCGCACGCCGGCGCGCGCCGACATCGCGCCGGCATCCACGTCGGTCTGCACTTCGCACTCAATCCGATCGTCGGGCAAGCGTCGCCGCCCGCTGCCTGCGTCGTCGCGTGACACCGGCCCGCAACTGCCCGTACCCCGACGGAACAGCGACCCACGTGCGAAACAGGCGCAACGACGCAGACAGGATTGCCATGATCGTCAGAAGTGTCAACAAGCCGACAGGTCAGGACGTGGCGCACGCCACACCGCCGCAGGCCCCCACGCCACCAGCCGATCGGACGGTTCGGTCGTGGACGACGATTGCCGGGCAGCGCTGGTGACGCGAACCAACGACGTGCAGCGAACCCGGCCCGGACCGGGCGGAGCGACCCCGGCGAACCCGGAGCGCGCGGGGCGGATCAGCCGAGCCGCCGACCCCTCAGCCGGCCCGGCGCCGCGCCCGACGCGCCGCCAACTCGTCACCCACCGGCTCCGCCGCCACCTGCGGCTCCACCGACGTCGCCGGCTCAGACGGCAGGTGCGACAGGGAACCCTGGATCTCCTTGAACGCCCCACCGATCGCGATACCGAACACGCCCTGGCCACCCTGCAACAGGTCGACCACCTCCTCCGGCGACCGGCACTCATACACGGTCGTGCCATCGGAGATCAACGTGATGCCCGCCAGGTCCGCCACCCCACGGGAACGCAGCGCCTCGATCGCCTTCCGGATGTTCTGCAACGACACCCCGGCGTCCAGCAGCCGCTTCACCACCTTCAGGACCACCAGGTCCCGGAACGAATACAACCGCTGCGTGCCCGAACCCGAAGCGTCACGCACACTCGGCACCACCAACCCGGTGCGGGCCCAGTAGTCCAACTGCCGGTAGCTGATCCCCACCGCATGGCAGGCCGTCACGCCCCGGTAGCCCACAGCACCGTCACCCTCGGTCGCCCACCCCGGCGGCGCCACACCCGGCTCGTCCAGCTCCGTACCCGGATCGGGATCTCGCGGCTCGTGCATCCGGACAACCTCCCCGCCAGTGCGGTGACACGTCGTTTCCGGGACGTGCACCCCTCGACACGGCAACCCTATAGCCGCCTTCAGGAATTGCCCCGCAGAAGCCGCCGCGACACGCCGCGACACGACAACGAAGATCACCCACAGCACCGGGACATCACCGAACGTGACATCCCGAGGAAGACCGGACTCAGCCGGCGAAGTCCTCCGGACGCACCTGGTCCAGGAACTCGCGGAACTTCTCCACCTCGTCCTCCTGCTCGTCCGGGATCACGATCCCCGCCTCGCTGAGGACCTCCTCCGCACAACGAATCGGCGCACCGACCCGCAACGCCAGGGCGATGGAATCGCTCGGCCGGGCCGACACCCGCACCCCGTCCCCGAGCAACAGATCGGCGTAGAAGACGTTCTCCTTCAACTCGGTGATCTCCACCGCCTGCAAGGGCGCCTTCAACGCCGTCAACACGTCCCGCAGAAGATCGTGGGTCAGCGGCCGGGCCGGCTTGACCCCCTGCTGCTCGTAGGCGATCGCCGTCGCCTCGACCGCACCGATCCAGATCGGCAGATAGCGGTCCCCCTCGACCTCCCTGAGCAGGACGATCGGCTGGTTGCTGGGCAGCTCCACCCGAACTCCGACCACGCTCAGCTCGCGCACCGCCGCCTCCGTGTCGTTGTCACCTACGCCGCACCGCGCCCTTCCCTGCACGGTACACGGACCGCGACACGGCCGTCCCATGCGCTACCCGCACACGCCCGCGCCAGAAAGGGGTTACCCCGGCAAGCCTACGACACGCTTCCCGGGGAAGATCTTTCCGCACGGCCCCCGCCGGATCACCGACCCAACGTCGACCGCAACCCCACCCGCACCAACGCCGCATGCAACTGCTGCGACAGCGCCACCAACTCCCGCGCCGTCTCCGCCGCCCGCGCCCGCGCCGCCGGATCACTCTGCCGCGCCAACGGCGTCAACAACTGCGCGAACAGACCGGCCTCCCGATCCGCCGCCGTACGGAACGCCCGCAGATGCCGCGGCTCCAACCCGTACGCCGCCAGACCCGCCACCGCCCGCGCGATGATCAACGCGTCGTCGTCGTACCAACCCGGCGGATCCGACACCACCACACCGAGGCGCTCCAACTCGCCCAGCGTCGACTCGTCGATCCCGCTGCGCGCCACCAGGTCCAGCCGGCCGAGCCGCACCTGCGGCGACCCGACCGGCTCCTCCGGCACCCGCCCCGGAACCTCACCGTCCGGACCCACCGCCACCAACGTCGGCCGCTGCCGACCCGGCGACTCCCCGGACGCGTCCCACTGCGCCAACTGATCACGGATCACCCGCAACGGCAGATACTGGTCCCGCTGCGCGGTCAGCACGAACCGCAACCGCGCCACATCGTCCCAGCTGTACTTCCGGTAACCCGCCGCCGTCCGCTGCGGCTCCACCAGGCCCTCGGCCTCGAGGAACCGCAACTTCGAGATGGTCACGTCCGGGAAATCGACCCGCAGCTGACCCAGCACCTCACCGATACTCATCAGCGGGCGCGCACGGGCCGCCTCGGGCGGCGTGGAGGCCGCAGGCTCGTTCACCCCCGGCCGGCCCCCTCCTCGGGACGCGGACCGGCGATGAACACCACCCGGAACTTGCCGATCTGCACCTCGTCACCATTGCTCAACGTGGCCGCCTCGACCCGCTCCCGGTTCACGTACGTGCCGTTCAGGCTCCCCACGTCCCGCACCGTGAACGTCCCACCGTCACGGTGGAACTCGGCGTGCCGCCGCGACACCGTCACGTCGTCGAGGAAGATGTCACTGTCCGGGTGACGGCCACTGGTCGTCACATCGTGATCCAACAGGAACCGGGCACCCGCATTCGGACCCCGGCGAACCACCAGCAGCGCCATACCCGGCGGCAACGAACCGGACATCCGGCTCGGCACCACATCGGTGTCCGGCCCCTCCAGCACTTCGTCGAGCGAACCGAGATTGAGCGTCGAAGTGACGTCGAGTGGGGGGAACTCGTCGTCTGGGCGCGTCATGGGACCACCTCACGGATCTGTTCGGTCGGCGTCGGGTAATGGCGGGTCTGGCCGCCGGGCAGTGCAACACCCGGCGGCTGGCTCCCCGTGCCCGGAAAGGCAATTCCGCAACGCTGAACTATTTGGTTCTCGGTCGACTGGGCGAGCCTAGCCAGCGCCGAAATGCAGGGCAACCGGACGCGCGGAACACCCGCCACGCCCGAAGGGGACGCACTCAGCTCTCGGTGAGCTCACGATACGCGTCCGCGGACAGCAGACCATCGACCGCCGCCGGATCGTCCGGGGTGATCTCCAGCAACCAACCCGCACCGTACGGATCAGTGTTGATCACCTCAGGGGTGTCGCCGAGCGCCTCGTTGCGCGCCGCCACCGTACCGCTGAGCGGGGCGTAGATCTCCGACACGCTCTTCGTCGACTCGATCTCACCCAACGACTCACCGGCCGCCACCACCACACCCGCATCGGGCAGCTGGACATACACGATGTCACCCAGGGCGTCCTGCGCGAAGTGCGTGATGCCGACCCGGACAGTGCCGCCGCCGTCACCCGCCACCCACTCGTGCTCGGCGGTATACCGCAGATCCTCAGGAATCACCAGACGCGTCCTTCATCCATCGGCGCACCGGAACCCCGGTGCGGGCCGCGCCGGTCAGGAGACCGGACGGGCGTGTTCCAGCTTGATCGGCGCGTGCAGCGCCGAAACCTCGGCAGCCTCACGATCCTCGACGATCAACTTACCGCCGTCACCCGTCACCGACGCCACCACCCCGCCGGGAATGTTCAAGGCCGTACGCATCGTCGCCGGATCACCGATCACCGTGATCGTGAACGGACCCGTCAACCGACGCCCGTCCACCACCAACGACCCGCCCTCCCCGTCCAGGAAGAACGTCGACGCGATGATCCGCACCGTCGCCCGGTCACCACCGGAGATCTGCATCGCCTCCGCGCCCGCGCCCCGCAACTCCTGCACCGCGTCCAACACCCGCGACGCCGAGATCGGCTTCTCACCCGCCTCGAACCGCACCGACAACCCCGGCCCCGTCGCCGGTAACGTCCCCGCCAGGATCCCCAACTCGTCGGCCCGCCGCGTCGCCTCCTCCAACGCCGCCTGCCGCCCCTGCTGACCCGAACGCAACTGCCGCTGACTCTCCTCCAGCGTCGCGATGTCCTGCCGCAGCCGGACCTCCCGCGAGTTCAGGTCGTACAGGATCCGCACCAGATCCTCCTGCCGCGTCGCCGCCACCGTCGGATCCGTCGACGTCGACTTGAACTGCACCACCAGGGTGAACCCCAGCAACGCCAACAGCGCCGCGATCATCACCCCGGCCGAACTCACCCGCCGCCGCGGCGTCCCGCCACCCCCGGCCGCTGCCGGCGCGGGTGGGGTGGCACCGGCGGCGGCCCGGCTCAGCTCCACCGTCACGCCGTCGTCGGGCTCCACCACCGCCGGCTCCTGCACGGGCGGCTCCACCGGCGGCGCGGACCGCTCCGGCGCCAACGGGCTCAACTCGTCCGGGTCCGGCGCGTCCGGCCGCGGATCGGGCTCCCCCGCCGGACCCGACGGCCGCCCCGGACCCGCCGGCTGCGGCCAACCCGTGCCCGTCTCGGTGTGCTCGTCGCTGCTCATCGCCACCAACCTACGCCCGGAACAGGTGCCGACGGATCGCCGCCACGTTCCCGAAGATCCGCACCCCGAGCACGACCACCACGCCGGTGGAGAGCTGACCGCCCACCCCCAACTGGTCACCCAGATACACGATCAGACCCGCCACCAGCACGTTCGAAATGAACGACACCACGAACTGCTTGTCGTCGAAGATCCGGTCGAGCTTCGCCCGTACCCCGCCGAACACCGCGTCCAACGCGGCCACCACCGCGATCGGCAGGTACGGCTGCAACGCCGTGGGAACCGTGGGGTCGAGCCACACGCCGAGGACCACACCGGCGAACAACGCCAGCACCGCGATCATCGACCACCTCCGGAGGGGCTGGGAGACGTCCTCGAACCGGTCGGCCCAGGACTGACGGAACGGTCGGCCCCCGACGGCGACGGCGTCGGGCTCACCGAGGGCTGCGCGTAGCGTAGCCGCGGGTCCGGAGCGGCCGGCAGGGTGAGGTCCTCCGCCTCACGCACCCCGAACGACAACCCGGTGTCCTCGGCCACCTTCCGCATCGTCAACGCGCTGCGGCTGTCCTCGTACCGGTCCCGCATCGACCCCGGACCGATCGCCGACACCTCGTAAGGCCCCGTCACCGGCCGGAAGTCCACCAGGATCGCCTGCCCCGCCGAACGGATCGTCGACATCGCCGTCAACCGCTGACCGTTGATCGCGATCGCCTCAGCCCCCGCCGCCCACAGGTCGTTGGCCACACCCTGCAGATCGCTGTAGATCACCCGGGACGGCCCCACGTCCGCGCCCGTCACCGCGTCCTGGTTCTGCGGCGCGTCCGCCAGGCGCACCACCACGCCGTCACCGCGCACCCGCCCCAGGCCGGTGCCCGCCTCCAGGTTGTGCAGCCGCGCCGCCTCCGAGCCACCCAGCGCCGCCGCCCGCTGCCGCGCTACCTCCGCCCGCAGCTCGTCGGCCCGCACCGACAACCGGTCCGTCTCGGTCTCCCGCTGCTTGATCTGCTCGACCAGGCCGGACCGGGCCTGGCTGCGCCCCGGCTCGGCCTCCAGCGTCTGCCGGTACGCCACTGCGAACAGGAAACCCAGCAGCAGCGCCACCACCACGGTGACGGAACGCGCCGACCACCGCCGCCACCTCGGCGAGGGCGTCTGCCGCTCCCGACGCCGGGCCGCCGCGTCGGCGTAGCCGGGATCCAGCGGATTGCGGAACAGCTCGGTGAGGAAGTCCGGGGCGTACACCCGGTCGCCGCGGCCCCGGCCGTCGCCCGGCGTGCCCGTCATGCCGGCGCTCCCCCGGCCCGAACCGCCCTGACCAGCCGGCCGGCCTGCACGACGTAGAGCGCGCCGGCCACCCAGTAGAGCACCAGGCCCCACCAGGCCAGGCCCCAGCCGATCGCCCCGGCGACGGTCGCCGCACCCGGCACCGCCGCGGCGAGCAGCAGGACCGGGAAGGCGGCCAGCAACAGGAAGGTCGCGGTCTTGCCCACGTAGTGCACCGGCGGCGGGCCGTACCCGTGCCGGCGCAGCACCGCCAGCGAACCGAGCAGGAGCAACTCCCGGGCCAGCAGCGCCGCGGTGAACTGCCAGGGAACCACGTCGCGGGCGGTGAACCCGAGCAGGGTGGCGAGGATGTAGAGCCGGTCGGCGAGCGGGTCGAGCAGCTCCCCCAGCCGGCTGACCTGGCGCATCCGGCGTGCGACCCAGCCGTCCACCCAGTCCGTGGTGCCGCCGATGGCCAGGACCACGAGCGCGGCCACGTCGGCGTGCGCGACGAGCAGCAGGTAGAGGAAGAGCGGGACGCCGAGCAACCGGACGAAGCTGATGACGTTCGGCAGCGTGAGGATCCGGTCGCCGACGGCCGATCCGCTCGTGCCGTCGGTGGCCCCCGGGTGCTCTTCCCGAGCCGGCGGACGCGACACCGAACCTCCTCCGCGACACGCTCCGCCGCCCGGCCGAGGACCGGCGGCGCGGAGAACGTGGGCGCTGTCGGGCCGGCTGCCGCCGGCGTCCCCTGCGGTCCCCCGTATACGGGACCTTCGCCTGACATCGGCCCGCGATCGTGACGATCACGGGCCGGTTGCGCTGCCACTATATCGGGCCCTCGGCGCCTCCTCCGGCCTCAGGCGTCCGGGCCCGTCGACGACGGTGTCGTCGGGTGGGGTGCGTCACCCCCCGTAAGGCATCCTAGGACACTAGTGGAGCAGGGGGGAAGGCGCGTACGGCGGGAGACGACCCGTCAGGCGGTGCGGGCCTGGGAGTCCGCCGGCGACTCGGTCGGGGCGGCGGTGGCCGCGCGTTCGAAGGCCATCAACGCCAGCAGCAGCTCGTGCTGCGCCCGACCGGGCATCCGGTCCAGCACGGCCTGCACCGCCCGGTGCCGGTGCTCCTGCAGCTCGCGCAGCAGCGCCTCGGCGGCGGCCGTCGGCATCAGCCGCACCTCCCGCCGGTCGCGGGGATCGGGCACCCGGCGCAGCAGCCCGGTGGCCTCCAACCGGTCGCAGAGCCGGCTCGCCGAGGACGGCACGACGTCCAGCAACTCGGCCAGGCCGTTGACGTTGGTCTCCGGCCGGCCGCTGATCAGCGACAGCACCCGCAGCTGCGTCGGGGAGACGGCCATCTGGTGCCGGGGCACCGCCGAGTCGAGCACACCGACGAGTGCCTCGGCGGCGGCGTCGATCGCCGCGGCGAGATTCGGAGGTCGCTCCACCCGGTGTCCCCTGCGATCGTCCCGCTCGTGCCCTGCCGGTGCGACGACGGCTCTCACCCGTCGCCCCGCCCGGCGGAACCACGCCAGTCCAGGCAGACGACGACCGCGTCGTCGCGCAAATCGGCGTCCGCGTGCCAGGCGTGCAGTTCGCGCATCACCGTACCAACTGCTTCCGCCGGCGGTTGCAGCCGCGTGGACCGCATCGCCCGCGCCATCGTCCGTTCGCCGTACGCGCCGCGGTCACCGGGATCGGCGGCCCACACCCCGTCGCTGACCACGAACAGCCGGTCCCCCGGTTCCAGCGCGAACTCCTGGACGTCGTAGCGGGCCTCGGCGAACATGCCCAGCGGCAGCTGCTGCTCCAGGTCGATGGGCGTCACCGTGCCGCCGCGCACCCGCAGCAGGTGCGGGGAGCCGGCGTCCACCGCCCGCACCCGGCCGGTGACGGTGTCCAGTTCGAGGAGCAGCGTGGCCACGTACCGGCGACCGCGGTGCTGGTAGAAGACCGTGTCGGAGGCCAACTCGGCCTGCTCGACGAGGCTGCCTCCGGAGCGCCGGGCGTTGCGCAGCGCGTTCACGGTGACGGCGGTCAGCAGCGCCGCAGACAGCCCGATGCCGGCGCCGTTGAGCACCGTCACGGTGAGCCGGTCGTCGTCCACGGACCAGTCGAAGTGGTCTCCGCCGACCGTGTACGCCGGTTCCAGCTGGCCGGCGAGGTCGAACGCCGCGTGGCTCACGCCGCGTCCCGGCAGCAGTTCCCACTGCATCTCGGCGGCCATGCTGAGTCGCTCCCGTCGGCGGACCCGGCGGTACCGGTCGGTCTCCCGGTCCGCCGCGCGCAGCACGACGGCCAGCTCGCCGGCGATGTCCGCGGCCCGCTCGACGACGTCCGGTTCGGGCTGGTCGGGCAGCTCGACCAGGAGCACGCCCAGCCGCTCCCCCCACACCGACAGCGGCAGGTAGAGCCGGCACCGGCCCTCGTCGTCGGTGTCGGTCATCGGCTGCTGGCTGCTGAAGCAGCGCTGCGCCGCGTCGTGGCAGGCGAGGAAGCCGCCGCCGGAGAGGTCCGCGTCGAGCACCGGCCAGAGCCCGGTGATCCGGTAGTCGGCGATGAACACGTCCGTTCGCGAGGCGCCCAGGGCGGACCGGATAGCCTGGTCCGCCGCCTCCACCACCTGGTCGGGCGGGGCCGCACGAAGCGCACGCGAGACCTGGCCCGGTGCCTCCAACATGATCATCCTCCGGAAGCTTGCCGTAGGGCAAGCATCATACGGAGCCCCCTCCCCCACCCTCCGGGCGGGCGGGCACACGGCGGGTGCCAGCCGCCGTGGCCTCGCACCCGGCTCGGGGCCCGGCGCGCGGCGCCCACGTCGCCTCGGCCGGCGCCGGCGGCAGTTGGGGGTGCTGCGGGGCAGCGGGGTGCACAGGTCAGGCCAGGTTGCTGCGGCAGCAGCGGGCGCTCAGGCGGCGACTGGTGTTGAGACGACCGGTGGTCAGGTGGCGACCCGGGTGCCGCGGTGACGGCCGGTCAGGACGGCAGGCCGCACACGCGTACCTCGCCGTCCGGAGGCGTCAGCACGCCGGCGGGTGGACGGCGACCCCGCCGTGGAAGGCGTCGGGCACCTGCGCGGGCGGGCCGTCCGGCCGCCACCGGGCGATCGGGACGATGCCGTCCTCGGTGGGCGTCCAGCGGCCCAGCAGCGGCACGAACGCGGCCGGCGGGCGCATCCGGAACGCCGGGCCCATCATCGCGAGGGCCGCCGGGAAGCCGGCCAGCTCCTCCGTGTCGAAGTCGACGGCGAGCAGGCTGCCCGGCGCGGTGGCACCGTAGAGCTCGTCGAGGGTGCGGGCCAGCGTCTCGTCGTCGAGGAACGCGGCCAGACCGAGGAAGACCACGCCGACCGGTCTCCTCCCCCACCCCGGCACGAACCGGTGCAGCTGGGCGCGGTCGACGGTGCCGATGTCGGTGGCGTCGCCGTAGCCGTAGCCGGCCCGGTCGCTGCCGGCCAGCAGGCGCTGGCCGAGGCGGATGGTGACCGGGTCGACGTCGGTGTAGAGGACGGTGGCGTCCGGGGCGACCTCATGCACGTTGCCCATGGTGGGCACCCCGGCGCCGAAGACGAGGAAGCTGTCGACCCCCCGCGCGGCCATCGCCCGGACCGCCCGGCCGAGAAACGCGCGCAGCTCGCGGAAGACCGGCTCGCACGGCCCGTACGCCTGCTCGAAGTCTCGGGCGGCCGCCACGTCGACCGGGAAGTGGTGCTCCCCGCCGAGCCAGAAATCGATCATCCGCGCGGTGCTCGGCTGGTCCGGCTCAACCATCGACGACGCTCCCTCCCCGGTGGGCGTGGACAGCGTACCCACCGGCCGGCCTGCGCGGTATCGGCCCGCCGACGGGTTCCCGGCCGCGATACTGGCCGGGAAGCGGCGGGAGGTGGGCGGTGAACTCGGCGAACGGCGCGGCGGTGGTCGTCGGCGCGGACGGCTCGGACTCGTCGCTGCGCGCCGTGCGGCTCGCCGCCGTCGAGGCGGCCCGCCGGCACCGGCCACTGCGGATCGTGCACGCCTTCATCTGGCCCCTGCTGCGCGTGCCGGTCGACGCCCCCGCCGCCGGCCCACCCGGCGCCGGCCTGCGGCACCAGGCGGAGCAGGTCGTCGCCGCCGCCACGGACGAGGCCGAGGCGGCGGTGCCCGGGTTGCGGATCTCCGGCGAGATCATCGACGGCGAGGCCGCCGCGGTGCTGCTCGGCGAGTCGCCGGCCGCCGCGATGATCGTGCTCGGCGACCGGGGGCTCGGCGGCTTCTCCGCCCTGGTGGTGGGGTCCGTCGCGGTGCAGGTCGCCGCGTACGCCGACTGTCCCGTGCTGGTCGCCCGGGGCACCGACCACCCCGACGGGGCCGTCGTCGTCGGCGTGGACGGCTCCGAGACGGCCCGGCTCGCCGCGGAGTTCGCCATGGAGGAGGCGTCGGTGCGCGGCGCGGCGCTGGTCGCGTTGCACGCCTACCGGCATCCGACCTCCACCGGGCCCGGGGACATGCGACCACTGGTGTACGACGACACCGAACTGCGTTCCGAGGAGGAGCGGGTGGTCGCCGAGTCGCTGGCAGGGCTCACGGAGCGGTGGCCGGACGTGCCGGTCAGCCGGGAGACCACGCGCGGCCGCCCCACCACCGTGCTCGCCGAGGCGTCCCGGCGGGCCCAGCTGCTAGTGGTCGGCCGGCAGGGACGCGGCGAGCTGACCGGGCTGCTGCTGGGCTCGGTGAGCCAGTCGCTGCTGCACCACGCCGAATGCCCGGTCGCGGTGATCCGCGCGCCGCGCTGAGCCGGGCACCGCGCCGGACCGGTCGCGGGGTTGGTCCCCGCGCAGGCGGGTAGACGAGCGCGGTACGCCAACGGCGACGACGACCGGAGGAGGCAGTGATGCCAGGACCACGGCCGGGCAGCAACGCGTACGACAAGCAGCGGGCGCGCATCCGAAACGCGATCGACGATTCGGGACGACGGGTGCCGGACGACAAGGCCAACGACGTGGCCAACCGGATCCTGCAGTCCGACCGGGGGCAGCGGGGGGTCGTCCGCGGCGAGCGGGTCTACGGCCCCAAGGGCGAGCGCGAACCAGGCGACCCGAGGTGAGGGCCGCGAACCTGGCCGACGGGGCGATCGCCGGCGCGGTCGGCAGCGCCGCCCTGAACATGGTCAGCTACCTCGACATGGTGCTGAGGGCGCGGCCGGCGAGCAGCACCCCGGAGGAGAGTGCCGGGCGGGTCGCCCAGGTGGCGCACGTGGACCTGGGGCCCGAGGACCGGGCGGCGAACCGCCGCTCGGGCCTCGGGCCCCTGCTCGGCTACGGGATCGGCGTGGCGGCGGGCGTCGGGTACGCCCTGCTCACCCGGGGCCGCCGGATGCCGCTGCCGCTGGCCGCCGGGGTCCTCGGCGGTGCCGTGATGACGATGTCCGACGGGTCGATGACCGTGCTGGGCGTGACCGATCCGCGCACGTGGCGTCGGTCGGACTGGCTGGCCGACATCGTGCCGCACCTCGCGTACGGCGTGGCGGCCGCAGCCACCTGGAACCGGCTGCGGCCGCCCGTCTCGGGTCGGGGCTGTTAGCTCTCGTCGTCGGCGACCGGCTCGGTGGCCGGGCCGTACGGCGACACCTGCCCCCGGGGCACCGGGCGGCCCTCGTCGCCGTGCGACGAGCCGCGGTTGCGCGGGTGCCCCGCGGGGTTGGGGCCCTTGCTGTCCTGGCTGGTGGCGCCCTTGTTGTTGCGGCGGAATTCCTCCTGCTGCGGATTCACCACGGGTTTCTCCTTCCGGGGTCCGGCCGTGTCCGACGTCGGTTACCCGTCCGCCCCGGCGGCATACCCGCCGGGGCGGACGGTCGCAGGGGTGGCCGGGCGCAGGGCGGGTACACCCCGAGGATGGGCGACGACCGGAAGGTGGCGCGGGTCCTGCTGGAGCGGCGGGGCCGCACGTACGCCGAGGAGGCGGGCATCACGCTCGCCGACCGGCCCGCCCCGCTCTACCAGCTGCTGGTGCTCGCCACGCTGCTGAGCACCCGGATCCGGGCCCGGGTGGCCGTGGCGGCCGCCCGGGAACTCTTCGCCGCCGGCTACCGGACCCCGCAGGCGATGGAGGCGGCGAGCTGGCAGGACCGGGTCGACGCGCTGGGCCGGGGCCACTACCGCCGCTACGACGAGCGGACCTCGACGATGCTCGGCACCGGCGCCCGGCTGTGCCTGGACCGCTGGCGGGGCGACCTGCGCCGGCTGCACCGCGACGGCGGCGGTGAACCGGCCGGGCTGCGCCGGCTGCTGACCGAGTTCCCCGGCATCGGCCCCACCGGCGCCGACATCTTTTTGCGCGAGGCGCAGGTGGCCTGGGCCGACCTGCGCCCGTACGCCGACCGGCGGGCCCTGGCCGGCGCGAAACGCCTCGGCCTGCCCGGCTCGGCGGACCGGCTGGCCGGGCTGGTCGACCCGGGCGACTTCGGCCGGCTCGCCTCGGCGCTGGTCCGGGTGGCCCTCGGCGAGGAGTCCGCCGGTGAGGTCACCCGCGCCGCCGCCACCTGACCGGGCTACTTGGCCGTCTTGTCGCCCGGCTTCGTCAGGTGCCACACCAGCAGCGCCGCCAGCAGCGCGAGCACGACGAGGCCGCCGGAGACGCCTCGGCCGTCCTCCTCGCTGCGGCCGGTGGTGCCGAAGTAGATCACCGCGAGCCCGGCCAGCACGGTGACGAACGTCCGCATCCCTCGGTCCTTCACGTACCGGACGGTACGTCCTGATCCACGCCATTCGTGGCGGTTCCCGCCGCCGTCACCCGACCGGGTCGGGGCCCGCGGAGAAGCCGCGCAGCCGGACCCGGCGGATCGTGCGGCCGGCCACCTCCACCACCTCGACGGTCAGCCCCGGCAGGTGCACGGTCTCCCCCGGCCCGCTCGGCAGGTGCCCCAGCCCGGCCAGCACCAGCCCGGCCACCGTCGTGTACTCCCGCGACGGCCGGAAATGCAGGCGCACCCCGACGTCGGCCAGGTCGTGCAGCGGGAAGTCGCCGGGCATCAGCAGCGAGCCGTCCGGTTCCCGGGTCACCCCGGTCACGTCCCGGTCGGTCTCGTCGTACAGCTCCCCGACGACCTCCGCCAGCAGGTCCTCCATGGTGATGATGCCGTCGACCCCGCCGTGCTCGTCGACGACGAGGGCGAGCTGCTGGTGGCACAGCCGCAGTTCACGCAGCGCGTCGGAGACCGGCAGGGTGCCGGGCAGCAGCAGCGGCGGACGGGCCCGGTCGGCGACCGTCGCCGCGTCCGCCCCGACGAGTTCGCGGATGTGCACCACGCCCCGCACCGCGTCGAGCCCACCCGGCCCCACGACCGGGGCGCGGGAGCGGCCGGCTGCGGCGAGCCGGCGCAGCCCGTCGGCCGCGGGCATCGTCTCGGGGAGCACCGTCACGTCCAGCCGGGGCACCAGGATGTCCCGCAGCGTCCGGCCGGCGATGTCGAACGCGCCGGTGAGGATCTCCCGCTGCTGTGCCGACAGGCCCCGCTGGCTGACCAGGATCTCCCGCAGCTCGTCCTCGGTCATCTCCGTACGGCTGGCGCGGGGGTCCCCGCCGGCGAGCCGCACCACCACGTCGGTGGCCTTGCTGAGCAGCCAGACCGCCGGCCGCGACAGCCGGGCCAGCAGGTCCAGCGGCCCGGCGCTGACCAGCCCCCAGCGTTCCGCGCGCTGCATCGCCAGCCGCTTGGGGGCCAGTTCGCCGACGACCAGGGTGACGAACGTCAGCAGCACGGTGACCAGGACGACCGCCGCCCCGCGCGCGGCCCCGCCCAGGAAGCCCAGCGGCCCGACCAGCGGCTCGGACAGGGACACCGCGGCGGCGGCGGAGGCGAGGAACCCGGCCAGGGTGATGCCGAGCTGGATGGTCGCCAGGTACCGGTTGGGGTCGGACCAGCCGGGCCAGCCGCTCCCCCGACCGGCTGCGCCGGCCCAACTGCCGCACCTGCCCCTCGCGCAGCGTCACCAGCGCCATCTCGCTGCCCGACAGGGCCGCGTTGACCAGCACCAGCACCGCCACCAGCGCGAGCTGACCGAGCTGCGCCCCCATGTCAGTCGACCTCCAGGTCGTCGAGGGAGATCTTGTGCGTCATCAGCCACCGGGCCAGCGCCGACATCCCGAACAGCCACAGCGGCGCGGACTCGGTGGTGCCGTTGGTGGCGAAGATCGCGAAACGCAGGTCCGGCGCCCGGTACGCCTCGATCCGCCACTTGTGCTGCCTGTCCCGCCAGACCGCGGAAGGGTCCATGGCGCCACGCTAGGCGACCGCCGACCCCGCCGGGGCGGCTTCAGGACCGGGCCGTCACCACGACCCGCGCGTCGTCGGGCAGCCGGCGGGTGGCGCCGCGACGGTCCAGCAGCTCCAGCAGCGGCACCGCGACCCGGCGGGTGGTGTCCAGCGCCCGCCGCGCGGCGCTGAGCGTGAACGGCTGGGGCAGCCCGGCCAGCACCCGCACGGCGTCGTCGGCCGCGCCGGGCAGCAGCACCACGTTCTCGGCGAGGCGCAGCAGCGCCCCCGCGCGTACGGCCGCGCCGATCTCCCGGGGACCCAGCCCCAGGTCGGCGAGGTGCTCGGCCTCGGGGGCGCGGAACGGGCGGTCGGCGTACTCGGCGCGGACCCGGGCCACGGCCCGGGCCACCGGTTCTGGCAGCGCGTCGACCGCCGACGCGGTGACCCGGCCGGCGCGCAGCCGCAGCGGCGGCCGGACCAGCGCCTCGACCAGCGCCCGCTCGGGCAGGTCCAGGCGCTGGCGCAGCAGCTCGACCGGCGCGCCCGCCTCCAGCGGGTGCTCCCGGGCGTGCCGGGCGACCTCCTCGACCAGCCGGGTGCCGAGGCCCCGCCAGTGCTCCGGGTCGGCCAGCCAGTCGCCGGCGACCGGCCGGCCGGTGGCCTCGACGCCCATGCGGATCAGGTCGGCGGCCCGGGCCAGCCGCCGCCGGCGCAGCTCGCCGGCCAGCTCGGGGCGGCCGTCCACCGTCGCCAGCACCGCCGCGCGGGCGACGGCCGCGCCCCGACGGGTCAGCGGCGGCGGAGCCACGTCCAGCACGGTCACCCCGCCCGCGACGTGGTGCCGGCCCGGGTCGCGCAGCAGCGCCCGGTCCCCGACCAGCAGCGGCAGCGGCCGGGCCAGCCGCAGCCGGGCCGTGTCCGGGCCGAGCGGCCGGACCCGGGCCGGCACCGCCGCCGCGCCGATGTGCAGGGTCAGGGTGGCCGGCAGCTCCCCGGCCGGGTCGCCGGCCAGCCGCACGTCCAGCAGGTCCGTGCGGTGGAACCGGCCGGGGGTGAGCAGCGCGTCGCCGCGCCCCAGGCGGTCCCGGGGCGTGCCGCGCAGGTTCACCGCCACCCGGGCGACCGGGGCGACCTCGGGCCGGGCCACGCCGAGGGAGTGCAGGCCGCGTACCCGCACCGTCTCCGCGCTGCCGGCCAGCTCCAGCTCGTCGCCCACCCGGAGCCGACCGGCGCCGAGCGTGCCGGTCACCACCGTGCCGGCGCCGCGGACGGTGAAGGCGCGGTCCACCCACAGCCGCACCGGGGCGTCGGCCCGCGGGGCGGGCAGCCGGGCGGCGAGCCGGTCCAGCGCCGCGCGCAGCTGCGGCAGCCCGGCGCCGGTCACCGCGCTCACCGCCACCGCGTCCACCGCGCCGAGGGAGGTGGCGGCCAGCTCCGCCCGGGCCCGGGTCGTCGCCGGCCCCGGATCCGCCAGGTCCGCGCGGGTCACCACCAGCAGGCCGTACGCCACCCCGAGCGCGTCCAGTGCCGCCAGGTGCTCGGCCGACTGCGGCATCCAGCCCTCGTCGGCGGCGACGACGACCAGCGCGGCGGGCACCGGGCCGACGCCGGCGAGCATGTTCGGCACGAACCGCTCGTGCCCCGGCACGTCGACGAACGCCACCGTCGCGCCCGAGGGCAGGGTGCTCCAGGCGAAGCCGAGGTCGATGGTCATGCCCCGGCGGCGTTCCTCGGCCCACCGGTCGGGTTCCATCCCGGTCAGCGCCCGGACCAGTGTCGACTTGCCGTGGTCGACGTGCCCGGCGGTGGCCACCACGAACACGCCTCAGCCCTCCCCGGGCACGCGCAGCACGGCGGCGCGCAGCGCCGCGTCGGCGTCGGCGGGCACGCAGCGCAGGTCCAGCAGCAGCCGCCCGCGTACCACCCGGCCCAGCACCGGCGGGTCGCCGAGGCGCAGCGGAGACGCGTACCGCTCGGGCAGGGCGAGCGCCCAGGAGGGCAGCTCGACGCCGGGGGCGCCACCGCCGCCGACGACCGCCCCGGCGGGCACCACCCGTGCTTCGCACCCGTCGGCGGCGAGCGCGGCGCACAGCCGCTCGGTGCGCGCCCGCAACGCGCCCGGGTCGGCGTGCAGCGCGGCCCGGGTGGGGGTCGCCGGATCGGCAAGGGTGGCGGCGAGCGCGGCGAGGGTCAGCTTGTCGACCCGCAACGCCCGGGCGAGGGGATGCCGGCGCAGCCGTTCGACCAGGTCGGCGGCACCGAGCAGCAGCCCGGCCTGCGGCCCGCCGAGCAGCTTGTCGCCGCTGGCGGTGACCAGCGCCGCCCCGGCCCGCAGGGTGCTGGCGGCGTCCGGCTCGGCGGGCAGCAGCGGATCGGGCGCCAGCAGCCCGGAGCCGATGTCGGCGACCACGGGGACGCCGAGGGTGGCCAGCGCCCGTACGGGCACCGCGGAGGTGAAGCCGGTGACCTGGAAGTTCGACGGGTGCACCTTGAGCACGAAGCCGGTCCGGGGACCGATGGCGGCGGCGTAGTCGTCCAGCGTGCTGCGGTTGGTGGTGCCGACCTCGCGCAGCCGGGCGCCGGTGCTCTCCAGCAGGTCGGGCAGGCGGAACCCGTCGCCGATCTCCACCAGCTCGCCCCGGCTGACGACGATCTCGGCGTCGGCGGCCAGCGCGGTCGCGACGAGCACCAGCGCGGCGGCACCGTTGTTGACCACGTGCACCGCGCCCGCGTCGGGCACCGCCGCCGCGAGGGCGTCGAGGGCGTCGCGTCCGCGCCGGGCCCGCCGCCCGGTGCGCAGGTCCAACTCGACGTCGGTGTGCCCGGCGGCGGCGGCGACCGCCGCGACGGCGGCGGGCGACAGCGCGGCGCGACCCAGGTTGGTGTGCAGCACCACGCCGGTGGCGTTGAGCACCGCCCGGGGCGCCGGCGCCGGCAGGGCGGCCAGCGCGGCGTCGCGTACCGCCTCGGGGGTGATCTCGCCCCGGCGGGCGCGCTCCTGGGCGCGGTGGACGGCGGCCTTGACCCGCTCCCGACCCAGGGTGCCCGCCGCGGCGGCCAGCCGGGGGTCGGCGAGCAGCGCGTCGGTGCGCGGCACCCGCCGGCGCGGATCGGCCGCGACGTCCCCCATGATCCCCACTTCCGCAGCATGGCGGAGACGGACGGGAATCGAACCCGCCTGGCCCGGATCCCGGACCACACCGGTTTTGAAGACCGGGAGGGGCACCAGCCGCCTGAACGCCTCCACGCAGCAGTGAACCACAGGCCCGGCGGGCGTGCGCGGGAGGGCGTCAGCCCTCGGCGGCGCGCCGCCGCTCGAGGCGCTCCCGCTGCGGCACCACCGTGTACTTCGGATCCTTCGCCGAGGCCACGCCGCCCTCGAAGATGCCGAACCGGGTCGCCACCGAGGCGCCCAGCAGCGCCACCCCGGACAGCGCGGAGAGCGTCCGGCTGCGCCGACCCAGCAACGCGCCGGCCACCCCGACCGCCGTCAGGGCCCGTCCGGCGCGCAGCAGGCGACCGGGCCGGCCGGTGCGGTAGGGCTCGCTGAGCAGCCCGAGGCGGGTCTCCACCCGGTGCGCGCCGTACAGCTCCAGGGCCGCGCCCGCCACCGCCATCCGCCGGGCGGGCCCGGCCTGCGCGCAGGGCGCGGCGATCAGCCCGACGCCGGCGCCGCTGGCCAGGGCGCTGCCCGCGAAGATGACCGGCAGTTCCGGGTACGCCTCGTGCCACGACGGCACGGCCGTGTCGGCCAGCAGCACCCCCGTGTACGTCGCCAGCGCCGGCGCGGTCGCCGCGGCGGCCAGCCCGGCGGCGTGCCCGACCGGCGGCAGCGCCCGGCGGACGAGCCCCGGCAGGCCGCGCCCGGGCAGCCATGCCGCGCCCTCGGCGACCGCCGCGAGCCCGGCGGCCGGGCCGAAGGCGCCGAGGATCCAGGTGCCCACGGACATGGGCGAGGTGGGCTTGGCCACCCGGAGCATGTGGTGGAAGCGGGCGGGCCGCCCCAGGTCCTTGATCAGGAAGACGGTGCTGGCGGTGACCGCCGCCAGCGAGGCGACCCGGCCGGCGCGGCGCAGCGCGGGACGGCCGGTGAGCTGCCCGCCCGCCGCGAGCAGCGACGAACCGGCCGCCAGCCCGCCGGTGAACAGGTACGCGGCGATGTCCCACTTCCAGACCGGCGCCTTGAGGATCGGCCGGCCGTAGTAGGAGGTGAACTCGGCCTCCGGGACCCTCAGCTCCTCGCCGCCGCGCCGCCTGCGCCCACCGCGCTCCGGACTCATGAGGAACCTCCCACGAACGCGGCCACGGCCGCCGCCGCCATCGCCAGCGCGGCCAGGCCGGCGCGCTTCCACATCTTCGGCAGGTCCCGGGTGGCGACCACCGGGTCCGGCGGCAGCCCGTACACCTCGGGCTCGTCGAGCAGCAGGAAGAACGCGCCGTCACCGCCGACCCCGTCGCCCGGGTCGTGCCCGTAGAGCCGCGCCTCGGGCACGCCCCGCTCGTGCAGCGTCGCCACCCGGGCCGCGGCCCGCTCCCGCAGCTCGTCGAGGGGGCCGTACTGGATGGACTCGGTCGGGCACGCCTGGGCGCAGGCCGGAGTGTTGCCCGCGCCGATCCGGTCGTAGCACAGCGTGCACTTCCACGCCCGGCCGTCGCCCTTGCGCTGGTCGATGACGCCGTAGGGGCAGGCGGAGATGCAGTAGCCGCAGCCGTTGCAGATGTCCTCCTGCACCACCACCGTGCCGAACTCGGTGCGGAACAGCGAGCCGGTGGGGCAGACGTCGAGGCAGGCCGCGTGGGTGCAGTGCTTGCAGACGTCGGACATCATCAGCCAGCGGAAGTCGGTGCGCCCCTCCGCGCCCCCCGCGCGCCCCGGCGGCTGCGCCCCGGGCATCCCCAGGAACTCCGGCCCGCCGGCGGGGCCCGTGCTCGTGCCGGTGCTGGTCGCGCCGGCGTCGGTCCCCGGGCCGGCCCCAGTGCCGGTGGCCATCCGCGCGGCCGCGTCCGCCGCGCCCGGCGGCACCCCCGGCTCGGTGCCGGTCGGGTTGCCGACGCCGGCGGCCACGGCCGCCGACGAGGCGCTGACCGAGCCGCCCGTCGGCGTGCCGGCGAACGGCGGGCTGCGGTGCCCCGCCGGGCGGGGCTGCTCGACGAACGCGACGTGCCGCCACGAGTTCGCGGTCAGCGCGCCGGTGTTGTCGTACGACATGCCGAGCAGGTCCAGCCCCGAGCCGGGGACGTCGTTCCACTCCTTGCACGCCACCTCGCACGCCTTGCAGCCGATGCAGACGCTCGTGTCGGTGAAGAAGCCCATCCGGGGCGGGGCGTCGGTCCAGCCGGCCTCCGGAGCCGGGTCCAGCGGCCCGGACAGGCTGTGCGGGTCAGGAAGCATCGGTGCCCTCCCCGGCGCCGTCGGCGGGCTCCGGCGGGGCGAGCGCCCCCGGGGTGAGCGTCGGTGCCGGCTGGCCGGGGACGATGCCCGCCCGCCGCTGGTAGTCGGCCACCAGGTCCAGCAGGGCCGGGCCGGTGGGCCGCCGACCGGGCCGTACGTCACAGGTACCGATCTTGCTCTCCTGGATCAGCACGTTCGGGTCCAGGGTGATCCCGAACAGGTCGTTGGCCGAGTCGCCCGTCACCAGGCCCTCGAACCCGAAGTGGTACGGCAGCCACACCTGGTGGATCACCCGGCCGTCCACGCGCAGCGGGCTGAGCCGGTCGGTGACCAGCACCTTCGCCTCGATGACCGCCCGCCCGCTGACCAGGTGCGCCCAGCCCAGGTGCGCCAGGCCCACCTCCGCGGCCAACTCCGGGGACACCTCGACGAACATCTCCGGTTGCAGCTCCGCCAGGGGCCGCACCGTACGGCTCATCCCGCCCGCCGTGTGGTGCTCGGTGAGCCGGCTGACCGTGAACACGTACGGGAAGACCTGGCTGTGCTCCTGCGGCGGGCTCGGGTTCACCGAGTTCACCGGGTGCGCGTACACCTTGCGGGTGGGGTTGGCCTGCTGCCGGTAGAACGGGTTGCGCACCGGCGACTCGGCCGGCTCGTAGTGCGTCGGCAGCGGGCCGTCCAGCACGCCGCTGGGCGCGTACAGCCAGCCCTTGCCGTCGCCCTGCATGACGAACGGGTCGTCGCCGGCGATCCCCTCCGGGCCGGACGCGCCCTCCGGCGGCCGGTACGTCGGCGGCTTGGTCCGCTCGAAGTCCGGCACGTCGTAGCCGGTCCACTCCCCGGCGTCCGGGTCCCACCACACGTAGCGCTTGCGCTCGCTCCACGGCCGGCCCTGCGGGTCCGCCGAGGCCCGGTTGTAGAGGGTGCGCCGGTTCGCCGGCCACGCCCAGCCCCACTCGGCGGCCACCCAGTCCTGCTCGTGGCGGGACCGGCGCCGCGCCGCCTGGTTGACGCCGTCGGCGTACACCCCGGAGTAGATCCAGCAGCCCACGGCGGTGGAACCGTCGTCGCGGGCCTCGGCGAACGCGGACAGCGGGCGGCCGGTCGCCACCTCGTACCCGTTGATCTCGCGCAGCACCGTCTCGGCGTTCGGCTCGGCGTGCGGGCCGTGCGTGGGATAGTCCCAGGCCAAGTCGAGCAGCGCCCGGTCGCGCGGCAGGTCGGAGCCGGCCAGCTTCTCCCGCAGCCGGCGCCCGAGGTGGTAGAAGAACCACAGCTCGGAGCGGGCGTCGCCCGGCGGGTCGACGGCCTTCTCCCGCCACTGCAGCAGCCGCTGGGTCTGGGTAAAGGTGCCCTCCTTCTCCACGTGCGAGGCGGCCGGCAGGAAGAACACCTCCGTCTTGCACTGCTCCGGCACGATCTCGCCGGTGGCGACCTCGGGGCTGTTGCGCCAGAACGTGGCGCTCTCGATCATGAAGAGGTCGCGGACCACCAGCCAGTCCAGGTTCGCCATGCCGAGGCGCTGCGCCCGGCCGTGCGCCGAGCCGACCGCCGGATTCTGGCCGAGCAGGAAGTAGCCCCGCACCTTCCCGTCGATCATGTTCAGCACCTGCTGGTACGTCCCGTGGTCGCCGGTCATCCGGGGCATGTACCCGTAGCAGAAGTCGTTCTCCGGCGTCGCCGCGTCGCCCCAGTACGCCTTGAGCAGGCTCGCCGCGTAGGCGCGGGCGTTGCCCCAGAAGCCCTTCTGACCCGGGTGCCGGATGCTGTCCACCCACTCGTCGAAGGTGGGGTGGTCGGCGTGGTGCGGCATCGGCAGATAGCCGGGGAGCAGGTTGAACAGCGTCGGGATGTCGGTGGAGCCCTGGATGCTGGCGTGCCCGCGCAGGGCCAGGATGCCCCCGCCGGGGCGGCCCATGTTGCCCAGCAACAGCTGGATGATCGCGCCGGTACGGATGTACTGCACGCCGACGCTGTGCTGCGTCCACCCCACCGAGTAGATCAGCACGCCGGTGCGCTCCCGGCCCGAGTTGGCCGTCCACGCCTCGGCCAACTCCAGGAACTTCTCGCGCGGGATGCCGCAGACCCGCTCCACCATCTCCGGGGTGTAGCGGGCGAAGTGCCGCCTGAGGATCTGGTAGACGCAGCGCGGGTGCTGCAACGTCTCGTCCCGCTCCACCTGCCCGCCCACGTCGGCGCCGTGCGACTCGTGGCGCAGCCCGGCGGCGGTGTCCCGCTCCTTCGCGGTGTGCCCGCTGCCGGAGTCGGACTCGTGGCCCGCGTACTGCCAGGAGTCCTGCACGTAGCTGCCCGTCTCCGGATCGAACCCCGAGAAGAAGCCGTCGCCGTCCTCGGTGTCGACGAAGCGCTCGCTGACGATCGTCGCGGCGTTGGTGTAGGCCAGCACGTACTCCCGGAAGTCCAGCCCGTTCTCCAGGATGTGGCGCACCACGCCACCGAGCAGCGCGATGTCGGAGCCCGCGCGGATCGGCAGGTACGTGTCAGCCACCGCGCTGGTGCGGGTGAACCGCGGATCGACGTGGAACACCTTGGCGCCGCGCCGCTTGGCCTCCATCACCCACTGGAAGCCCACCGGATGGGCCTCGGCCATGTTCGAGCCCTGGATGACGATGACGTCAGCGTTGGCGACGTCCTGCTGGAAGTCCGTCGCGCCGCCGCGACCGAAGCTGGCCCCCAGACCGGGGACGGTGGCGGAGTGTCAAATGCGCGCCTGGTTCTCGATCTGGAGCGCCCCCATCGCCGTGAAAAGCTTCTTGATGAGGTAATTTTCCTCGTTGTCCAGCGTCGCCCCACCCAGACTGGAGATGCCCAGCGTGCGGTTGAGCGGCCGGCCCTGCGCGTCGACGTCCTCCCAGGTCTCCGCCCGCGCGGCGAGGATCCGGTCGGCGATCATGTCGAGCGCGACGTCGAGCTCCAGATCCTCCCACTCGGTGGCGTATGGCCGCCGGTAGCGAACCTTCGTCTGCCGCAGGGGGCTGGTGACGAGGCTCTTGCTGGCCGACCCCTTCGGGCACAGCCGCCCCCGGGAGATCGGGCTGTCCGGGTCGCCCTCGATCTGGGTGACCGCTCCGTCGGTGACGAAGACGCGCTGGCCGCAGCCGACCGCGCAGTAGGGACAGACCGACCGCGCCACGCTGTCGGCGGTCTCGGTGCGGGCGGTCAGCTCCGCCGAGCGGCCCGACTGCGCCGCGGCGCCCCGGCCCAGCGGGTCGGTCCCGGTGAGCTGCCGGTACACCGGCCAGCCCTGGATGAAAGTCCGCAGGCCCACGCGCGACACCCCCTCCCGGCCCGTCCGACACAGCCACCATGAACATAGGCCAGGCCGTCCGGGACCGCGACCCGTGCCGCGGGATCACCACCCCGACGGTCACCGCCCGCTTCCCACGGCGTCGCCCATGGCCGTACGCGACCGGTGTCCCGGCGGCGGTCCGCTCGATGTCGGCTGCGGGGCCGGCGAAGACAGCGCCGCCCCCGGGCCCGGAGGCTCGGGGGCGGCGCCGGTGTCGGTGTGCAGGTCGCCTCTCGGCGAGTGGCGCGACGCGGCTCCAGCCGGACGGTATTCCGCGAAGGCAATTTAGGTGAGGCCCGGGGACACTGGACACACCGACACCTCATTCAACCAGCCGGCGGGCTGCGATGTTCCACCGGCGGTGGATGTGCCGCTGGCCGGCACCCCGTGTTCGGGTGCCAGCCAGCGATCCCCCTTGTGGTGGAAAGTCTATGTGTCAGCTGTTCCAGTGCTCGGTGACGAGGTCGGCGGCCTGCTGCTCCCACTGGGCGTAGTGGTCGGGGTACGCCGACACCTGCACGGTCTGGGCGGCCTTGGTCAGGGGCATGTCCTGCCATCCGTCGACCTGCTTGAGGCCCTTCAGGAACGCGGTGGTGGAGTACTCGGGGTCGGTGATCTGCTCGATCGTGCCCCACCCGCTGGAGGGGCGCTGCTGGAACAGGCCCTGCGAGTCGTGGTCGTTGCGGTCACCCAGATGACCCAGGTTCTCCAGCTTCGACTCCTGCAGGGCGGTGGCGATGGAGACCACGGCGGCCCGCTCGTCCATGCCGGCCTTCTTCGTGGCCGCGATGATGGCCTTGACGTTGGCGACCTG
This sequence comes from Micromonospora sp. NPDC007220, assembly GCF_040634035.1. Lineage (NCBI taxonomy): Bacteria > Bacillati > Actinomycetota > Actinomycetes > Micromonosporales > Micromonosporaceae > Micromonospora > Micromonospora sp. NPDC007220. Next base: position 238,863 of record NZ_JBEYEU010000005.1, read on the forward strand.
CTCGTCGGACAGGTCGACGTGCGACTGGGCGCCCTGCACGCCGTGCGGGATCAGCTTGGCCTTGTCGACCGACGGCTTGTCGGCCTGCACGACTGCCACCGGCGTCGACTCCACCGACGGGACCGCCTGCGCGGTCGCGGGACCGGCGAACACGCCACCGGCGAACGCGAGACCAGCAACACCGAGAACGCTCTTACGAATGATCGTGTTCATCAGAAACGCTCCATTCGGGGGTTGGCACCCACACGCCGAAGGGGGATCGGCTTCACGCGGGTGCAAGCACCGTCGGCGCTCATACGAAACTCAAGGGGGCTCCGGCGAAACCTGGAGAGAATCTCCGACGATCAAGCGATCAAGCCGGAGGAAAGACCAGACGAAAGATCAGATCGGCCGTGCCGGCCGCATGTCCGACCCGTGCGGGCCGAAGAGCGGGGCCGGGCTGTCGTGCGGGGCGGGGGACGCCCTCACGTCGGCCGGACCATGTGTAACCACCGCCGGCCCGCCATCATTCCGGGGCGCCGGGCCCGCCATCCCATCGGGGCGGCGTGACCTCGGCGGCGTGGGTCTTGCTCGGTCGTACGCAGGGTGTAACGACCCCACCCCGGCCACGATTCCGCCCCCACGATGCCCCCGGTCACACCCACAAACCGCACACCCGGCACCATCACGCCACCCACCGACGACTCACCGGCTCAACCCGCCCCGGCCAGCCACCACAAAACCGGACACCCGGTCACACCCGGGTCCACGGGTCACCGACTCCCTACTCACCCGGCTCACCTTGACTCAGCCGGCGCGCCGGGCGCACCCGGCGCACCAAGCTCAACCGTGCTCACCTGGCTCAACAAGGGGCGCACTCGACTCATCCGGCGCATCCGAGTGGACCCGGATGATCCGGCTCACCCTGGTCACCGGGGTCACCCGGGGCGCCGGCAGACCCTGGTCACCGGGGTCACGAGGCGCCGGTGGAGATCTTGGTACGAGAGTGCCCCTGGAGGGGCCGTTTCTTGCCAAGATCTCCGGCAGCAGCCCGGCGGACGGACGCGAGAAGTAGCACCGACGGGGTGTGGCCCGCCACGACGCACCGCACCCCACGAAACCATCCGACACTGGCAGTAACCACCACGCCGAGAATGCAGAACCCAGCCCCGGCGACCCGCGCTCACCGCCGGCCAGGAGCACGAAAAACCATCCCGACCACGCCCCGCCAGCCACGACACCGGCGAAACCGCGATCCCCAGCGGCCCGACCTGGGGTTACCCTGACACCATGCAGGCCCTCTCCCCCGCTCCGACCCGCGCGGCCCACCTGGCCCGTCCGGGCCGGCCCACCGTGGTGGCCCGCACCCTCACAGAGCTGACCGGCCCCACCCGTGGCGTGGTGGAGTTGCCGGTGCGGCTGATGTGGAACTCCGACCGCACCTTCGACCTGGGCGATCCGGACGAACTGCTCTGGATGTACGAGAACGTGCTGCGCGAGACCACCCGCGCGGAGGATCTCCGGCTGCTCATCAACGGGCGCGCGTTGCGCCGGGTGTGGCGACTGCTCAACCTGCCCCGGGGCGTACGCCAGGCGTGGGAGAGCCGGCACCGGGGGCTGCGTACGGCGTGAGCACGCCCCATCCGCACGAGTTCTACCGCGAGGTGGCCCGGGTGGCCCTGTCCGCCGCCGGGCCGTACCGGTTCGTGCTCGGCGGCGGGGTGGCCTGGGCCGCACACGGGCTGGTGACCCGCCCGACGGAGGACGTGGACCTGTTCGCGGACGTGGAGGGGGCCGCCGCCGCGGCGGCGGACGGGGTACGCACGGCACTGGAGCGAGCGGGGTTCGAGGTGACCGACGCCGACCCCGACAGCGAGCTGGCCGAGCTGTTCGACGGCTTCGACCGGGACCTGAGGGACTTCGTGGTGAGCCGGGACGGGCGGCTCATCCGGCTCAGCCTGGCCCGCCTCGACCGGCACCGGAGCCCGGTGGTGATGGACCTCGGCCCGGTGATGGACGTACGGGACCTGATGGCGAACAAGACCGCCGCCCTGGTCAACCGGCGGGAGGTCCGGGACTACATCGACGTCGCGGCGGCCCTGGAGCACCACGACGTGGCGGAGTTGCTGGAACTGGCCCGCCAGCTGGACCCGGCCCTGGACGAGGACGACGTCCGGGCCGCCGGCCGCTACCTGGACCGGCTGCCCGACCGCCGGTTCGCCCGCTACGGCCTGGACCCCGCCGCCGTCGCCCAGGTCCGTACCCGCCTGGCCCCCTGGCCCCGCTGACCACCCACCCGCCCCCCGTCTCTTCGCGCGCCCCGCACCCCGCACCTCTCGCGCCGATCACGCACTTCTGGTGGGCGGGAAGTACTGATCCTTCCCTTTTGCGGGGCACCACAACTGCATGATCGACGCGGGCCAGCGAGGGCGCGGGGCGGCGAGGGGCGGGGCAGCGAGGGGCGGGGCAGCGAGGGGCGGGGCAGCGAGGGTGGGGTTACTTCGTGGGGCGGCCGCCCGTTACGCCGAGGATCTCGCCGGTGACGTAGCTGGATTCCTGGGAGGCGAAGAAGACGTACGCGGGGGCCAGCTCGGCCGGCTGGCCGGGGCGTCCCTCCGGGGTGTCCTGGCCGAACTTCTCGACCTTCTCGTTCGGCATCGTCGCCGGGATCAGCGGCGTCCAGATCGGGCCCGGCGCCACCGCGTTCACCCGGATCCCCCGCTCGGCCAGGTCGGCGGCGAGCGCCTTGGTGAAGTTGGCGATCCCCGCCTTGGTGGTGGCGTAGTCCAGCAGCTGCGGCGAGGGGTCGAACGCCTGGATCGACGAGGTGTTGATGATCGCCGAGCCCTCGGGCATGTGCGGCACGGCCGCCCGGCAGAGCCAGAACATCGCGTACAGGTTCGTCTTCAGCACCCGGTCGAACTGCTCGCCGCTGATGCCGAGGATGCCCTTGTCCTGTGCCATCTGGTAGGCCGCGTTGTTGACCAGGATGTCGATCCCGCCGAGGTCGTGCAGGGCCCGTTCGACCAACTGCTGGCAGTGCCCCTCGTCCGTGATGTCGCCGCGCACCGCGATGCCCTTGCGGCCGGCCTCCTCGACCAGCCGGACGGTCTCCCGGGCGTCGGCGTCCTCCTCCTCGCTGAGGTAGGAGATGAGCACGTCGGCGCCCTCCCGGGCGTACGCGATGGCGATCGCGCGGCCGATGCCGGAGTCGCCACCGGTGATCAACGCCCGCCGGCCGTCGAGCTTGCCGCTGCCGCGGTACGACTCCTCGCCGTGGTCCGGTTTCGGGGTCATCTCCTCCGTCGAGCCGGGTGGCGTCTGCTGCTGCTTCGGTTGTCCCTCCTGCTGGCCGTACTGGCTGGTGGGGTCCTGCTGGGTGTGCTGGTCCTCGCTCACCGACGTCTCCTCGCGCACCGGTCGGGTCTGGGGTCTCCCACGCCCTACCCTGCGGCGGCAAGCGGAAACGGCCGTCGCCGTGTTACATGACCATGCCCCTGCGCGCCGGTGTGATGAAACACCTCGGGCGGCTGTGGCAGGAGTGACCGCCGCTCGTTTATGGTGCGCTCGGCGCTCACCGGGCGTCCCGAACCCCCATGGAAGGGCACCTCATGACCTCTCCCTCCGGCCCGTCGCGTCGGACGGTGCTCGCCGCCGCGGCCGCGGCGGCGAGCGTCCCGCTGATCGCCGCCGCCCCCGCCCAGGCGGCCGGCCCGGCCCGGTCGCGGACCTGGGATCTGACGATCCTCGGCACGTCGGACACCCACGGCAACGTCTACAACTGGGACTACTACTCCGACGCCGAGTACGACGACAGCAAGCACAACGACGTGGGCGTCGCCAAGCTGGCCGCCCTCGTCAAGCAGATCCGCGCCGAGCGGCGCGGCAAGGCGACGCTGGTGCTCGACGCCGGCGACACCATCCAGGGCACCCCGCTGGCCACCTTCTACGCCAAGCAGGAGCCGATCACCACCACCGGTGCGACGCACCCGATGGCCAACGCCATGAACGTGCTCGGCTACGACGCCGTGACGCTGGGCAACCACGAGTTCAACTACGGCCTGCCGCTGCTGGCGAAGTGGATCTCGCAGCTGGGCTTCCCGGCGCTGGCCGCCAACGCCGTCAACGTCGCCACCGGCAAGCCGGCCTTCCTGCCGTACGTCATCAAGAAGGTCGACGTCGGCTTCGCCGCACCGCCGCTGCGCGTCGGCATCCTCGGCCTGACCAACCCGGGCAGCGCGATCTGGGACCGGGCCAACGTCGAGGGCAAGCTGCGGTTCGACGACATGATCGCCACCGCCGCGAAGTACGTGCCGATCATGCGGGCGCGCGGCGCCGACATCGTGCTGATCTCCGCCCACGGCGGCGACAGCGGCACCTCCAGCTACGGCCCGGAGCTGCCGATCGAGAACCCGACGGCGCTGATCGCCCAGCAGGTCCCCGGCATCGACGCGATCCTGTTCGGCCACGCCCACGCCGAGGTCGCCGAGAAGTTCGTGGCCAACGAGCGGACCGGCGAGCAGGTGCTGCTCACCGAGCCGTCGAAGTGGGGCCAGCGGCTGAGCCGGATGGACTTCACCCTGGCCCGCGATCGGGGCCGCTGGAAGATCACCAAGAAGTCCGCCGCCCTGCTGAACACCAACACCGTGGTCGAGGACCCGAAGGTCCTCGCCGCCGTACGGGCGCAGCACCAGAAGACCGTCGCGTACGTCAACCAGGTCGTGGCCCGCTCCACGGTGGAGCTGTCGGCGGCGGAGAGCCGCTACAGGGACACCCCCATCCTGGACTTCATCAACCACGTGCAGACCCAGGTCGTCGGTGAGGCGCTGGCCGGCACGGCGTACGCGGACCTGCCCGTGCTGTCGATCGCGGCACCGTTCAGCCGGACCGCGGTCTTCCCCGCCGGCGACGTGAAGATCCGCGACGTGGCCGGGCTGTACGTCTTCGACAACACCCTCGAGGCGGTCGTGCTCAGCGGCGCCGAGGTGCGCGCCTACCTGGAGTACTCGGCGAAGTACTTCCGGACCCTCGCCCCCAGCGCCCCGGTCGACCCGGCGACGATCAGCGACCCGGCCGTGCCGGACTACAACTACGACGTCTTCTCCGGCCTGGACTACGACATCGACATCTCCAAGCCGGTGGGGCAACGCGTCACCCGCCTGGTGCTGCCCGGCACCGACACGCCGGTGGCGGACAACGCGCAGTTCGTGGTGGCGGTCAACAACTACCGGCGCAGCGGCGGCGGCAACTTCCCCGGCATCGTGAAGACCCAGGTCTACAACGAGCAGCAGGAGATCCGGCAGCTGCTGATCGACTGGGCGCAGGCCAAGGGCACCATCGACCCGGCGGACTTTTACCAGCCGAACTGGCGGCTGGTGCGCGAGGGCGTGCCCGTCTTCTGATCCCCGCACCACCGGACGGGCCGTGGGCTGATCGCCTGCGGCCCGTCCGGCGCCCGGCGGCACGACCGGCCCGGTGCCACGTACGCGACGTGACACCGGGCCGGGCCGGCGCCGCGAGCCGGGTCAGCGTCGTTCGCGACCCGTGACGCGACCTCCGATCTCCAGGCGCGGCCAGTCGGCGAGGTCCCGCAGCAACTGCCGGTCGTGCGTGGCGACCACGACGGCGGCGCTCGTGTCACGGATCGCCTCGGTCAGCTCGTCGACCAGCGCCGACGACAGGTGGTTGGTCGGCTCGTCGAGCAGGATCAGCCCGGGCCGCCCGGCCAGCGCCAACGCCAGGTCGAGGCGCCGCTGCTGCCCCTGCGACATCCGCCCGACCGGGGTGCGCATCGCATCGGAGTCGAGCAGCCCGAGCGCCCCGAGCGGGACGGCCTCGGCGTCGCGGAGCGCCCCGCGGGCCACCAGCCGCCCCACGTGACGGGCGTGGACCTCGCGGGCGGTGCGGCCGGGGTCGTGCGCGGCGGTCTCCTGGTCGATCAGGGCGATCCGTGCCTCCTTCGCCGTCCACACGCGTCCGTCCGTCGGCTGGAGCGCGCCGGCCAGCACCGCGAGCAGCGTGGACTTCCCGGCACCGTTCGCCCCGGTGATCAGCAGCCGGTCGCCGCCGTCGAGGGTGAGGTCGACCGGGTCGGCCAGGCGCCCGTCGACGGCGACGCCGTACGCCCGCAACTGTGGCGCACCCCGCCGGACGCTCAGGTCGGGCCACCGCAGGGTCGGCGGCGGCTCCGGCACGTCGATCCGGTGCGCCTGGAGGGCGTCCTGCTGCCGGTGCAGAGCCTGCACGACGCCCGGCGCGCGGGACTGACGCTGGTGCTTACCGGTCCCCTTGTCGGGCCGCCAGCCGGTGGAAAGCCGGTCGCGGGCCCTGGACACCGCGTTCTGCAGCCGCTGGTGCTCGGCCTGCTGCTCCTCGTAGTCCTGCTCCCAGGACTCACGTTCGCGGCGCCGGGCGTCCTGCCAGGCGTCGTAGCCGCCGGCGTACAGGCGCGGCGTCCCGTCGCGCGTCGGGTCGAGGTCGAGGAACCGGTCCGCGACGTCGCGCAGCAGCGCCCGGTCGTGGCTGACGACGGCGAGTCCGCCGTCGTGCTCGCGCAGCCTGCGGGTCAGGAAGTCCAGCCCGTCGGCGTCGAGGTGGTTGGTCGGCTCGTCGAGCAGCAGCACGTCGTGCCGCGCGCCGAGCAGGCACGCCAGCCGTACCCGGTAGCGCTGCCCGACGGAGAGCTCCGACAACGCGCGGTCGCGGTCCGTGCACGCACCCAGGGCCTCCAGGGCGACATCGATGCGGCGCTCGGCGTCCCACGCGTCGAGCCCCGTGGCGGCCTCCAGCGCGACGGCATAGCGGTCCCCGGCGCCGGGATCGCCCGCGGCCACGGCGAGCGACGCCTCGTCCAGCGCGGCGAGGGCCGCCAACGACGCGGCCAGCGCCTCGGACGTCAGGGTGCCGACGGTCTCACCGTCACGCGCGGACAGCTCCTGTCGGGCCAGGCCGATCGTGCCCGCCCGGTGCACGGTGCCCTCGTCGGGCGGGATGAGGCCGGCGAGAACGTGCAGCAGCGTCGTCTTGCCGCGGCCGTTCTCGCCGACGACGGCGATCCGGGACCGGGCGGAGACAGTCACCGACACGTCGGCGAGGACCCGTCGGGAGCCGCGGACGACGGCGACGCCGTTGGCGCGGACGTGCGCGGCGCCGCCCGCCGCGACGGGCAGGGACAGGGTTTCGGTGGTCGGGGTGAGGTTCAAGGGTGCTCCGCAGCTCGTGGTGGAGCCGGGCAGCAGCAAGCGGCCGCCCGGCGGGAACCGGGACGGCGAGCGCGGATCAGCAGAGAGCAGGCGCCGCCGTCAGCGGGCGGAGCGGATCTTCTGCGACCAGATACCTCGTGCCATGGCGACCAGGCTAGCAGCGCGGGCGCTCCCGCTCGTCTGGATTTCGCTCCGTCGGGCGGGCCGTACGAAGAACCGGCAGGAACGGTGATCGAGCTGTGCCCCCGTTCCCGGGCAGGGCTTCAGGCCCCGTGCCGCAGGTCCCACCGGTCGCGCTCGTCGCCCGGATCCGGCTGGTCCCGCCGCGGATCGGTCTCGGTCAGCGCCGTCCGCTCCTCGGGGCGGACCGCGGGCGGCAGCTCGCCGAAGCGCACGTGCCGCAGGAAGCAGTACTCCTCGTCGGTGAACGACGGTCCGGAGCGGTCTTCTGCCATGACTTCCCTCCCTCGACGTCATCATTGCGTGCGGTGGTGACGTCGGACACCACCGCTAAGGCATCCTAGGATCCTGGGTGAAAGGCGAGGGTCGGGGTGCCCGTGCGGCACGTCGGCGAGCCCGATCGGCGTGCGGGCCAGGCGCGCGCCGACGACGTGCGCCCAGGCCTGCGCGCCAGAAGGTGCGGCCAGGACGTGCGCGGCCAGGACGTGCGCGGCCAGGACGTGGGGGCCTCCGCAGCCGGGTTCAGCCGCTCGGCGGCCGGTCCAGCAGCGCCAGCGCCGCCCGGACCGGGGCACGACGCAACGTCTCGTCGAAGCTCGCCCGGCCCTGGCAGAACCGCACGAACATCCGCCAGCCAGGCGGCGTGGCCAACAGCGTGTGGAAGACCCCCGGCCGCCGGGCGAACACGTCGAGCAGCCGGTGCCCGGCGCGCATCGACGGCACCAGGTCCCGGGTGACCCCGCGGTCGTAACCCGCCAGGTCACCGGCGGCGACCGCCGCGCCGGCCAGTTCGCCGGAACGCAGCGCGTAGCTGATCCCCTCCCGGCTCCACGGCTCCAGCAGCCCCGCAGCGTCGCCCGCGACCAGCACCCGGCCCCGACGCAGGGGCGAGTCCTCGGCCCGGCAGCGGGTCAGGTGGCCGGAGTCGTGCGCCGGCTCCACCCCGGACAGGCCCAGCCGGTCCACGAACCCGCGCAGGTAGGCCCTGGTCCGCTCCCCCTCGCCCCGGGCGGCGATCACCCCGACCGTCAGCCGGTCGCCCTTCGGGAAGACCCATGCGTACGAGCCGGGCAGCGGACCCCAGTCCAGCAGGAGGCGGCCCCGCCAGCGGGCCTGCTCCTCCGGCGGCACGGGCAGCTCCAGCTCCAGCCCCAGGTCCACCTGCCGGTGGGTGACCCCCACGTGCCGGGCAGTCACTCCCGAGGAGCCGTCCGCCCCGACCACCGCCCGCGCGTGGACCGTGTCCCCGTCGGCCAGCCTGAGGCGTACGACGTCGGGGTCCTGCTCGACCGCGCGGACCGCGACGCGCTCGCGCACCTCGGCACCGGCGGCGACCGCGGCCGCCCGCAGCCGGTCGTCGAACTCCTCCCGGCGCACCATGCTCACCAGCGGCCCGGCGGGATGGCGGCGAGTGAACCGGCGACGCCCGTCCCGGGTGAACGTCACCCGGTCGACCCGGTCGTGCGCGGGCACCTCGATCCGGTCGGCCACGGCCGCGAGCGAGGTGCCGATCAGACCGCCCCCGCAGGTCTTGTAACGCGGGTGCGCGGCGCGCTCCACCACCAGTGTGCGCACGCCCGCTCGGGCGGCGGCGTGGGCGGCGGAGAGCCCGGCGGGGCCGGCGCCGACGACGGCGAGATCCCAGACGATCACTGGTGCAGCCTAGGGCAAACCGCAGCCCGCGGCGCCGACGGCGCGGCCACCGGCACCGCCCGATCGGGTGGGCATCTTCGCCCGTCCACCGGGTAACCGCAGCGGCGTAACCGCCCGCGCAGGGGCGGGACAGGCGAAGGAGGAAAGGCCATGCGGCAGGTGCAACTGTCGGATGTCGAGGAGCGGGTGTACGACGCGGTCGCGGCGCTGGAGGCCCGGGGACAGGTGCCGTACCCGGACCTGATCGCCGAGGAGGCCGGTCTCACTGAGGAGCAGCTGCGGGCGCCGCTGCACCAGCTCACCGAGAAGAACCTGTTGCACCGGGAGGACTCGCCAATGGCCGGGCTGGACTTCGGTCCCCGGTTCTGCGCCCGCCAGATGGCGTGAGCCCCCGAGCACCTCGCGATGGTTCGCCTCCCGGGGACCGGGGTAGCGCTCGACGATGCCCGATCACTGGTCCACGGGAGGCACGATGAGCCCGGCCGACACGACCGCGCCGCCGGACGACCGGCGCCGCTGGCAGGCCCTCGGGGTCGGGCTGGTCGCCGCCTTCATGACGCTGCTCGACGTGAGCATCGTCAACGTCGCCGTCCCGTCCATCGACCGCGCCCTCGGGGCCTCCCCCAGCGACCTGCAGTGGGTGCTCTCCGGGTACGCCCTGACGTTCGGGCTGGTGCTGGTCTCCGCCGGCCGCTTCGGCGACGCACGCGGCCGGCGAAACGCGTTCGTCTTCGGGATCGCCCTGTTCACCCTGGCCAGCGCGCTGGCCGGGCTGGCCGCCTCGCCCGGGTGGCTGATCGCGGCCCGGCTGATCCAGGGCGCCGCCGCCGGGGTGGTGAACCCGCAGGTCACCGGGCTCATCCAGGAGCTCTTCCAGGGGCCGGAGCGGGGTCGCCCGTTCGGGCTGCTCGGCGCCACCATCGGCATCTCCACGGCCGTCGGCCCGCTGCTCGGCGGCCTGCTGATCGCCGTCGGCGGCGAGGCGCACGGCTGGCGGTGGGTGTTCTTCGTCAACGTGCCCGTCGGCATCCTCGCGGTGGTCCTCGGCTGGCGGCTGCTCCCCGGCCGACCCGCCGGCCCACGCGACCACCGGCGGCTGGACCCCGTCGGGGTGCTGCTGCTCGGCGTGGGAGTGCTGGCCGTGCTGTTGCCGCTGGTGCAGCAGGAATGGCGGAGCCCGGCGAAGTGGCTGCTCGTTCCGACGGGGCTGCTCGCCCTGGCCGTCTTCGGGGCGTGGGAACGGTGGTACGGCCGCCGCCAGGAACCGCTGTTCGACCTGGGGCTGTTCGGCTTCCGGTCGTACGCCCTGGGATCGCTCATCGCGCTGCTCTACTTCGGCGGGTTCACGGCGATCTTCTTCATCTTCACGCTCTACCTGCAGAACGGCCTCGGCTACAGCGCACTGGTCGCCGGTCTGGCCATCACCCCGTTCGCGCTGGGCTCGGCCGCAGCGTCCGCGCTCGGCGGCCGGATCGTCAACCGCTTCGGGCGTCCCCTGGTCGCGGTCGGGCTGCTCACCGTGGTGGTGGGACTCGTCGCGGTGGTCGTCGTGCTGAACCTGGCCCCGAGGGGCGCCGCCGTGCCGTGGCTGACCGCGGCCCCCCTGCTGGTGGCCGGGCTCGGCAGCGGTCTGGTGATCGCGCCGAACCAGACGCTGACCCTGTCCCAGGTACCGGTGCGGCAGGCGGGCAGCGGGGCCGGCATGCTCCAGACCGGCCAGCGGATCGGGTCCGCCGCCGGGATCGCCGCCGTCGGCTCGGTCTTCTTCTCCTCGCTGGCCGCCAGCGGCGGGGACTTCTCGCTCGCGTTCCGGCACTCGCTGCTGCTGGCCGCCGGGGTGATCGCACTCGCGCTGGTGGCGGCCCTGGTCGACGTCGCCTTCGGCCACCGCCGGTGACTACGGTCTCCAGCAGTTCCAGCCGGGCGTCGAGCCATGCCTGGGCCAGCCGCCACGACGGCCGACGCCCCCGGCCAGCACCCGCCGGTGGGACGCCAGGTCGCCGCGCTCGCCCTGCTCTGCCACCGGTCATCGTGGCCCGACATGCGTCTGGCCGGCACCCCGGTTGGGGTGCCGGCCAGCGGCGATTCGGCTACTGCTGTCAGCTGTTCCAGTGCTCGGCCACCAGGTCAGCGGCCTGCTGCTCCCACTGGGCGTAATGGTCCGGGTACGCCGACACCTGCACCGTCTGCGCGGCCTTCGTCAGCGGCATGTCCTGCCACCCGTCGACCTGCTTCAGACCCTTCAGAAACGCCATCGTCGAGTACTCCGGATCGGTGATCTGCTCCACCGTGCCCCAACCCGAGGACGGACGCTGCTGGAACAGGCCCTGCGAGTCATGGTCGTTGCGGTCACCCAGATGACCCAGGTTCTCCAACTTCGACTCCTGCAACGCCGTCGCGATCGACACCACCGCGGCGCGCTCGTCCATGCCGGCCTTCTTCGTCGCCGCGATGATCGCCTTGACGTTGGCGACCTGCTCATCGGACAGGTCAACGTGCGACTGGGCGCCCTGCACACCGTGCGGGATCAGCTTGCCCTTGTCGACCGACGGCTTGTCGGCCTGCACGACTGCCACCGGCGTCGACTCCACCGACGGGACCGCCTGCGCGGTCGCGGGACCGGCGAACACGCCACCGGCGAACGCGAGACCAGCAACACCAAGAACGCTCTTACGAATGATCGTGTTCATCAGAAACGCTCCATTCGGGGGTTGGCACCCACACCGAAGGGGGATCGGCTTCACGCGGGTGCAAGCACCGTCCGGCGCTCATACGAACTCACGGGGCTCATACGAAACTCAAGGGGGATCTCCAGCGAAACCTGGAGAGAATCTCCGACGATCAAGCGATCAAGCCGAAGGAAAGACCAGACGAAAGATCAGATCGGCCGTGCCGGCCGAATGTCCAACCCTGTGCGGGCCGGGCTGTCGTGCGGGGCCGGGCTGTCGTGCGGGGCCGGGCTGTCGTGCGGGGCCGGGCTGTCGTGCGGGGCGGGGGACGCCCTCACCTCGGCCGGACCATGTGTAACCACCGCCGGCCCGCCATCATTCCGGGGCCCGGGCCCGCCATCTGTCGGGCGGCGTGACCTCGGCGGCGTGGGTCTTGCTCGGTCGTACGCAGGGTGTAACGACCCCGCCCCCGCCACGATTCCGCCCCCACGATGCCCCCGGTCACACCCCCGAACCGGACATCTCATCACTGGGCGACCCCGACGACCACAGACCGGGGCCGCAGCAAACGTGCCGACGGGCACGCAGCCTGCAACGAAGCCCATCCGGGACGCCGGGGCCTGAACCGGACGCCGTGCGCGGACGCCTCATCGGCGGCTCTCCGGCGGGTCGGACGCCACGCGCGGGGACCCCTCATCGGCGGCTGCGGGAGACCTTGGCAGATACGGGCCCCTGGCGGGGCCTGTTGCTTCCAAGATCGGCGACTGGCCGGCCGAGGCGCAGCGGACGTATTCAAGAGCAGGGACGCCCACGAATACCACCGGTGGAACACCATGGGTGTCTCCCGGCACCGGTGACACCCGTGGTGTTCCACCGGTGACCTCGGACGGCGGCGCGAGCCAGGGGGCTGGGAGGTGGTCTCGTGAACGGGGCAGCTCGACAGGGCCCGGCTGATCCATCACGACGAGATGCTGCGCCGGCTGCGGCCGGACAGCGGTTCAGATGCGGGCGTCGTCGGCATGGACGCGACCGGCCGGCCCCCGAGGCGAGGGCCGGCCGGTGTCACGCGGGTGTCACCAGAGCTGGGAGACGACGTCCGCCGCCTGCTCCTCCCACTGCGCGTACGCGAAGGGGTAGGCCGAGACCTGCACCGTCTGCGCGGCGGAGGTCAGCGGCAGGTCCTGCCAGCCGCCCACGTTCTTGAGCGCGCTGAAGAACGCCTGCGAGGCGTACTCGGGGTCGGTGATCTGGTCGGGCGAACCCCAACCCGACGACGGACGCTGCTGGAACAGGCCCTGCGAGTCATGGTCGTTGTACGCGCCCAGGTGGCCGAGGTTGTAGAGCTTCGACTCCTGCAGCGAGGTGGCGATCCCGATGACGGCGCCCCGCTCCCCCACGCCGGTCTCCTTGGCCTCCTCGATGATGGCCCTGGCGTTGGCGAGCTGCGCGTCGTCGAGCGGGATGCGCGACTGGGCGCCCTGCACGCCGTGCGGGACCAGCTCCTCGCGGCTGGGCTTATCGGCGGACGGCTTGGTGGTGGTACCGCCCGTGGTCAGGGCCGACTCGTCGGCCGCGCCCGGCCTGCCCTTGCCGGTGGCCTGCTCAATGGCCGCCACGGCGCCCTCGTGGGGTGCGGTGGTGACCGGGGCGGCCACGGCCGTCGGCCCGAGGGCCAGGCCGCCGAGAGCGGCGACACCCACCACGCTCAGCGCGATCCTGCGGTTCGAGTCCTTCGAGTCCTTCGCGATGGCCGGGAGCCATCGAGTGAAGTCGTACTTCACGATGGTTGCCCTTTCGGTCAGGCGAAGCGCTCCCTGGATGAGCACTCCTTCGGGGGAAACTTCCGCGCCGGACGGGGTTTCGGTTCCGGCGGTACGGGGGACACAACCAGCCCGACCCTGTCGGTCATTCCGGATATGAGCGGGTGCCGGTCGGCTGTGATCCGGGTCACTCGACACTCGTGACAGGCAGGCACGGACGGTGATGTCCCGGAGGCTCGCGGCGCAACCGGACGGCCGGGACGATCCACCCGGTCGAGGCGGCGGCTCACCCGACGACAGGCGCGCAGGATCTGGGGGCCGGTCGTCCTAGGTGGCGCGGGGGGCGCCGAAGCGCACGAGGACGTGCCAGAGCTGCTTGAGGTGTTGGAGGGTGACCTCCGTCGGCCCGCGGTCGGCCCAGTGGGACGGTTCCGTGACCACCGAGACCGCCGCGCGGCCGATCAGGGCGGCGTCGATGAGTTCGCCCGGGCGGGCGAACTCGGCGTGCACCCGGGCGGCCAGCGGCGGGATGGCCGGTCCCCGGAACTCCGCGTCGATCCGGTCGACGGGCAGCGCGAACCCGGCGTGCCAGCGCAGGGCGAAGCCGTGCCGCCGGGCGAGCGCGGCGAGCGTCGCCCCGGTCTCGGTGCCCCGGAAGGACGGGTCGACGACCATCGCCGCGACGTCCCGGGCGAGGCTCAGCTCGCCGTGGACCTGCGCCTCGATGTAGTCGTCGAGCGCGCGGCCCGCCGCGCCGGGGGCCCACGCGGCGTCCTCGCGCCGGCGCAGCAGCGCCCGGGTCAGGGTCACCACGTCGCCCGGCACGCCGAGGCTGACCCCGGTGCCGTCGGTCGCGGCCAGCAGGGCCGCCAGCACCGGTTCGAAGACGTCCACGGTGCCCAGGTCGCGGGGCCCGAGGTGGCTGTCGCCGAAGCAGAACGTGGCCCGCGCCAGCACCTGCGGACGCAGCCGCAGGTGGCAGGAGCCGAACCGGGGGCACGCGCCGTCCGGATGGTCGAGCAGGTTCAGGCCGCCGTACTTCGGCCGGTCGGCGGGGCGTACGCCGGCCGTCTGGTAGGCGCCGCCGAAGAGCGTCTCCTCCCAGCGGTCCCGGTCGCCGCCGGGGAAGGCCGTCAGGCCGCCGTTGGAGATGCCGGTCTCGAACTGGCTGCGGTAGACGCCCTCGGCGGTGAGGGCGTCGGCGACCGTACGCCCGTCGGCGAGCAGCCGGTCCGGGTGGAAGTTCAGGGTGAGCCGCCCGTTCGCGCCGACCGCCGCGATCAGGTGCTCCGGCCCGTGTGCGACACCCGAGCCGGCGAGCGCCCGGGCGATGGCGGCCAGGGCGGCGGGACGCTCGCGCAGCGCCGTCTCGCGTACGTGCGCGAGGGCGGCGCGTTGGGCGGGGGTGAGTGCCGGCGCCGCGTGCGTGGCGGCCGGTTCGGTGGTGGGTCGCACGGCGACGAATCTCCCTTATCAGCGGGCCGGGACGCACCCCGTTTTCGGTTCCGGAGGGCGAGGCGTCGCGGCTGTCGTCCACCCTCCAGGGCCACCCGGAGGTCGCCACCAGACGAGCGATGGTGACCCCTGGTCACGGCCGTGGGCGGGCGGTGCCCGGCCCGTGCCGGGCCGGATGGGCGGCGTCGTTTCACCCGGTGGGCCGGCACCGGGACCGGCGATTACAGTGGGGCCCGAAGCGGAAGGCGACGAATGACTGGTGGTGCGGTGGTCGAGCAGGTGCCCCACCGGATGGTCGCGCGGTGCCGCCACCACCGGCGGCTACGCGAGACCGGGTTCGCCACCGCCCTGGGACAGCCGGCGTGACCGGGGCGCGGCACGCGCAGGCGGCGGGCGCCTTCGTACACGAGGGGCTCTTCTACCACGATCGGGACGGTCTGCTCGCGGGCACGGTGCCGTTCATCACCGACGGTCTCGCCGCCGGGGAGCCGGTGCTGGTCGCGATGCCCGGCGCGAACCTGCGGCTGGTCCGCGCCGCCGTCGGCCCCACGGACGCGGTGCGCTGGGCGGACATGTCGGAGGCCGGCCGGAACCCGGGACGGATCATCCCCTGGGTGTTGCAGGCGTTCATCGAGCAGCACGCCGGCCGCCGCGCACGGATCATCGGCGAGCCGATCTGGGCCGGGCGCAGCGACACGGAGTATCCGGCGTGCGCCCAGCACGAGGCGCTGATCAACATGGCGTTCGCCGGCCGCGAGGCGACCATCCTCTGCCCGTACGACACCGTTGGGCTCGACGCCGACGTGCTGGCCGACGCGTACGCCACGCACCCCATCCTCGTCGACGACGCCGGGCGACGGCCGAGTGCCCGGTACGCCCCGGCGGACGTGGTCGCCCGCTACAACAAGCCCCTGCCGAGCCCGACGGAGCCCGTTTCGGCGCTGGTCTACGAGGTCGACACGCTGTCCGCGGTGCGCCGGTTCGTGGCCGGGCACGGCGCGGCCGTGGGGCTGGACGAGGACCGGCTGGCCGATCTGCAGATCGCGGTGACCGAGCTGGCGACGAACAGCGTCGCGCACGCCGGTGGCACCGGTGTGCTGCGCGTGTGGCGTACCGCCGAGCACCTGGTCTGCGAGATCCGCGACGACGGTTGGCTGGCCGACCCGCTGGCCGGGCGGCTGACCCCGGCCGCGAACGGCATCGGCGGCCGGGGGCTGGTGATCGTGCAGGCGCTATGCGATCTGGTCCGCGTGCACACCACCGCCGCCGGGACGACCGTCCGGATGTACGTGCGGCACCCGGCGTGACCTTGCGCTCGACGCCGTCACCTCGGACGGCGGCCGGGAGAGCGCCGGCGTGACCGCACGCGGCGGCGCCGGACGCGAAGCGGCCCCGGACAGTCGCTGAGCGGCTGCCGGGACCGCTGGTGGCTGGGCGGAGGTCAGTGCCCGCGGGCCAGCCACTCGTCGAGGTGGGGAGCCTCCGCGCCGACGGTGGTGCTCTCCCCGTGCCCGGTGTGCACGACCGTCTCCGGCGGGAGGGTGAGCAGCCGGTCCCGGATCGAGGCGACGATCGTGCCGAAGTCGCTGTACGAGCGTCCCGTCGCCCCCGGCCCGCCGGCGAAGAGCGTATCGCCGGTGAACACGACGCCGAGCTGCCGCGCGTGGAAGCTGCACGCGCCGGGGCTGTGGCCGGGCGTGTGCAGCACGGTCAGCGCGGTCCCGGCCACCTCGACGGTCTGCCCGTCGCGCAGCTCCCCGCCCGGCGCCTCGTCGGGGTGCACCATGTCCCACAGCACCCGGTCGGCGGGGTGCAGCAGCACCGGAGCGCCGGTGGCCCGGGCCAGCGCCGGGGCCACCCGGACGTGGTCGTCGTGCGCGTGGGTGGCGAGGATCGCCCGGACCCGTCGGTCGCCGACGGCGGCCAGGATCGCGTCGACGTCGTGCGGGGCGTCGACGACGACGCACTCGGCGTCGTCGCCGACCACCCACACGTTGTTGTCCACGTCGAAGGTCTGGCCGTCGAGGGAGAACGTTCCGGAGGTGACGGCGTGGTCGACGCGGGCCGCCATCAGAGGACCACCACCGAGCGCAGCACGTCGCCCCGGTGCATCCGGGCGAACGCCTCCTCGACCTGGTCCAGGGCGATCTCCTCGGTGACGAAGGCGTCCAGGTCGAGCCGGCCCTGCAGGTAGAGCTCGGTGAGCATGGGGAAGTCGCGGCTGGGCAGGCAGTCGCCGTACCAGCTCGACTTGAGCGCGCCGCCGCGGCCGAAGACGTCGAGCAGCGGCAGGTCGACGGTCATCTCCGGGGTCGGCACGCCGACCAGTACGACGGTGCCGGCCAGGTCGCGGGCGTAGAAGGCCTGCTTCCAGGTCTCGGGGCGGCCGACCGCGTCGATCACCACGTCGGCGCCGAAGCCGCCGGTGGCGGCGCGGATCGCCTCGACCGGGTCGTCGTCGCGGGCGTTGACGGTGTGCGTGGCCCCGAACTTGCGGGCCCAGTCGAGCTTGCGGGGGTCGGTGTCCACCGCGACGATCGTCGTCGCGCCGGCCAGCACCGCACCGGCGACCGCCGCGTCGCCGACGCCGCCGCAGCCGATCACGGCCACCGAGTCGCCCCGGGTGACCCCGCCGGTGTTCATGGCGGCACCGAGACCGGCCATCACGCCGCAGCCGAGCAGTCCGACGGCGGCGGGTCGGGCCGCCGGGTCGACCTTGGTGCACTGCCCGGCGTGGACCAGGGTCTTCTCCGCGAAGGCGCCGATGCCCAGCGCGGGCGTGAGCTCGGTGCCGTCGGTGAGGGTCATCTTCTGCGCCGCGTTGTGGGTGGCGAAGCAGTACCACGGGCGGCCCCGGCGGCAGGCGCGGCACACGCCGCAGACGGCCCGCCAGTTGAGCACCACGAAGTCGCCCGGCGCGACGCCGTCGACGCCCGGCCCGACCTGCTCGACGACGCCGGCGGCCTCGTGGCCGAGCAGGAACGGGTAGTCGTCGTTGATGCCACCCTCCCGGTAGTGCAGGTCGGTGTGGCAGACCCCGCAGGACTGGATCCGTACGATCGCCTCGCCCGGCCCCGGGTCGGGCAGCACGATCGTGGTCACCTCGACCGGCGCGCCCTTGCTGCGGGAGATGACTCCCCTGACCTCCTGGCTCACGCTTCCTCCTGCTCCACGCCGACGCGTCGCGCCGCCGTCCGTCGGTGCCCTGACGCGGCACCCGATCACGTTCCTCGGGCCGAACCTACTCCCGATCGTCGCGGACGACCGGGGCCGTCGGGCGGTTATCGCGGGCGGCGAGGGGTAGGCGGGGGCACGGTTCGACGCTCGGACGGGAGTGCGCCATGAGGATCAGCCATCTGCCGCTGCGGGTCAGCATCGGCGCGTTCGTCCTCAACTCGGGGATGGGCAAGCGGTCGCTGGAGGGGGAGGCCGCGCAGGGCATGCACGGGATGGCCGTGGGCGCCGTCCCGCAGCTCGGCAAGCTCGATCCGGACCGGTTCGCCCGGCTGCTCTCCCGGGCCGAGATCGCCCTGGGCGCCGCGCTGCTCGCGCCGTTCGTACCGTCGGCGCTGGCCGGTCTGGGGCTGGCGGCGTTCGGCGCGGGCCTGGTGCAGCTCTACCTGCGGACGCCGGGGATGCGCGAGGCGGGCAGCCTGCGGCCCACCCAGCAGGGCATCGGCCTGGCCAAGGACGTCTGGCTGCTCGGGGCCGGCCTGACCCTGGTGCTGGACGACCTCACCCACGGCCGCCGACGGCACTGAGGTCTTGCGCCGGCGGCGCGGGACCACGCCCGCGCCGCATCGCGCCGCGCCCCGGGAGGGCGGTGGGCGTGACACGGCCGGTGCGGCGGGTCAGGTCGGCGTCGCGGCGGGTGTCCGCGCGGCGAGCTCGCGGCGGGCCGCGTTGCGGTAGCGCAGCACCTGGACCGCGCCGAGCGCCCAGAGGACGTACTGCACGGCGAAGGCCCACCGGAAGGCGGTCAGGTCCGGGGTGGCCCGACCGGCCGGGGTGGCCAGGTCGAGCACCACGCCGACGGCCAGCACCAGCACGATCGAGGCGACGAAGCCGCCGACGTTGACGACCCCGGTGGCGCTGCCGATCCGGTTGACCGGGTTGAAGCTGCGCGCGTAGTCGAAGCCGATGAGGGAGGCCGGGCCGTTGACCGCGAGCACCAGCACCAGCGTGACCAGCAGCCAGCCCGGCGCGCGTCCCGGCCAGGCGAGCACGACGGCCCAGACCACGGCGGTGGCGCCGGTGATCGCGAAGACCAGCACCGAACGGTGGAACGGGTGCCGGGCGCAGAGGTGCGCCACCACCGGCCCGGTCAGCAGCATGGCGGCAGTCATCAGGGTGAGCAGCGACGCCGCCCTGGTCGGGCTGAGCCCCTGCCCCTGCACCAGGAACGGGTACCCCCAGAGCAGGGCGAACACGGCGCCGGAGAACTGGGTGACGAAGTGCGTCCAGAGCCCCAGCCGGGTGCCCGGCTGGGCCCACGCGGCGGCGAGTTCCCGGCGGACGTCGGTGAGGGTGGGCGCCGCGCCGGCCGGGACCGGCCCGCCCGGGGTGTCCCGGACGGCGACGACGACCATCAGCAGCACGGTCGCCCCGACCGCCCCGGCGGTGAGGAAGGCGGGGGTCCAGCCCGCCGAGTGCAGCAGGGCCACCAGCGGTACGGCGCCGAGGATCGCCCCGAGCTGGCCGAGCGTGCCGGTGAGCTGGGTCATCATCGCGTAGCGCCGCCCCGGGAACCACAGCGCCACGATGCGCAGCACGCTGATGAACGTCATGGCGTCGCCGAGGCCGATCAGCACGCGGGCGGCGATCGCCAGGGGCACGTCGGTGGCCAGGGCGAAGCAGAGCTGGCCGGCGACCATCAGCGCGCCGCCGGCGATGAGCAGCCGGCGGGACCCGAACCGGTCGAGCAGCACGCCGACCGGCACCTGCATCGCCGCGTACACGGCGAGCTGGGCGACGGAGAAGGTGGCCAGCGCCGAGGCGTTGACCTCGAAGCGGTGTGCCGCGTCGACGCCGGTGACGCCGAGCGAGCTGCGGTGGAACACGGCGGCCACGTACGCGGACACGGCCACGCCCCAGACGAGGCCGCCCGCCGAGCGGAGCGGGGCGAGCGGCGCGGGCAGCACCCTCACCGCAGGGACCGCAGCACGGCCGCGGCGTTGTCGATGTGCGCGGCGACGGCGGCGAGCCAGCGCCCGGGGTCGTCGGAGTCGAGTGCGGCGAGCTGGTCGGCGTGCTCGGTGAGCGCCGTCTCGGCCCAGCCGGGCGAGAGCCGGAAGCTGGCCTCCCCCATCCGCAGCTGCCGGTCGCGCAGCCGCTGGTACAGCTCGGCGAGGATCTCGTTGCCGGCGGCGTCCACGACGGTGGCGTGGAACGCCCGGTCGGCCTGCATCAGCGCGGCCAGGTCACCGGCGGCGTGCGCGTCCCGCATCTCGGCCAGCCGGGCGGCGAGGTCGCCCCGCAGCGCCGCGCGCCGGGGCCAGACCCGCTCGGCGGCGTGCAGCTCGACCAGCCGCCGCGCCTCGATCACGTCGGTGATCTCGCGGGCGGAGACGGGGCGGATCAGGGCGCCCCGCTTGGGGTAGAGGCGGACCAGTCCCTCCGCCTCCAGGCGGAGCAGCGCCTCCCGGACCGGGGTGCGGGAGACCCCGGTGGCCTCGGCGATCTCCCCCTCGCTGACCAGCGACCCGCCCGGGTGGATCTGCTCCAGGATCTCGCGCTTGAGGTGCCGGTAGGCGCGTTCGGCGGCCGAGGGCGCGGCCGTCCGGCCCGACGGGGTGGGATGCGTCATGTATCTATGGTGGGCTCCGCCTCCTCGCCGCGCCCCGCGCCCCCGCCGGGGGTGGCGCGGGCCACCGTCAGCGGGGATCGAGCGTCAGCAGCCCGTCGCCGTCGACGGCGAACCCGCGCGCGAACGGTGGGCCGAAGCCGCCGAGCAGCCCCGCCAGCCAGCCGGCCTCGTCGGGCGCGGCCCGCTCCAGCCGCATCCGGCGCATCCGTACCGGGGCCGCCCGCAGGCGCCGCAGCGCCCCGGTGTCCGCGTCGAGGGTCGGCAGCCAGAGCAGCCGCAGCTCCGGGCGGTACGCCTCCCGCCCGCCGATGCCCTCGTAGTCGTCGACGAGGTCGCCGCAGCCGTAGAGGATGAGCCGGTCGCGGTACACCTCGACGGGGCGGGGATGGTGCGACGAGTGGCCGTGCACCACGTCCACGCCGGCGTCCACCAGCCGGTGGGCGAAGTCGACGTGCGCGGGCGGCACCTCGTACCCCCAGTTGGTGCCCCAGTGCACGGAGACCAGCACCCGGTCCCCCGGCCCGGCCACGGCGGCGATCCATCCGGCCAACGCGTCCGCCGAGGCGACCGAGACCTCCGGCAGGTACGCCACCCCGGGCGACCCGGCGGTGGCCGCCCAGGGCGGGGGCACCCCGCTGGACGGTACGGCCACCGACCAGACGAGCAGCCGGCCGCCCCGGCCGAGCGGCACCCGGGCGGGCCGCCAGGCCGACGCCGCGTCCCGGCCGGCGCCGGCGGTGGCGATGCCGGCGTCGGCCAGCGCGTCGAGGGTGTCGGTGAGCCCGACCGGGCCGAAGTCGAGGCTGTGGTTGTTGGCCAGGGCGCAGACGTCGAGCCGGGCCGCGGCGAGGCAGGACAGGTTTCCCGGGTGCATCCGGTAGTGGATCGCCTTGGCCGGTGCGTGCTCGCCCCGGCCGGTCACCGCGGTCTCCAGGTTGACCACGCGGGCGTCGGGCCGCAGCTCGTCGAGCAGGTGCAGCGCCTCGCCCCACGGCCAGGTCGGCGGCGCCGGGCGCGGGACCGGCCCGTTGGCGTCCAGGGCGAGGTCGACGTAGTCGCGGGCGTCGCGTACCGCCGGTTCGCGCAGCTCGGGCGAACCCGGCGCGGGCAGGATCGCGTCCACGCCCCGGCCGGTCATCACGTCGCCGCCGAGGAAGAGGGTCAGCTCGGGCACCCGGCCCGCTTTCCCCGTCGCGCCGCCGGCTCACCTGCCGGCGGCGTCCGCGCCGGCCTCGGCCCAGAAGTCGACGAGCAGGCGGTGGAACTCCTCGGCGCACTCGATCTGCGGCATGTGCCCGCAGTCGGCGAACAGGTGGGTGCGGGCGCGCGGCAGCCGGGACCGGGCGGCGTCGAGGTGCGCCGCCGGCAGGATCAGGTCCCGGTCGCCCCAGACGACCAGGGTGGGCACGTCGAGCCGTTCCACCTCGGCCAGCAGCTCCTCGCGCCACTGCGGGCTGACGCCCCGGAAGGTGCCGAGGCTGCGCGCGGTCTCCAGCATCACCCGGGCGGCGTACGGCTGGCGGGCGACCGCCAGGGCGTGGGCGACGCGTTCGGCGGTGGCGAGGGCCGGGTCGTGGAAGAGCGACAGCTCGGCGCGGCGGGCGGCCCAGCGGGTGGGCCGCAGCAGCAGCCGGCCCAGCGGGCGCAGCGCCAGCAGCCGCAGCGCGATGGTCACCTCCCGGCCGAAGCCGGCGCTGTTGACCAGCGTCAGGCTGGCCACCCGGGCCGGCTCGGACGCCGCGAGGCGCATGGCGACCGCGCCGCCGAGGGAGTTGCCGACCACGTGCGCCGGCTCCTCGACGCCGACGGCGTCGAGGTAGTGAGCGGCGAACTCGCCCAGCGCCGGCAGGGTGCAGGGGCGGGCCATCGGCAGCGAACCGCCGTAGCCGGGCAGGTCGACGCTGTGCACCCGGAACCGCCCGGCGAGCAGCTCGTGCAGCTCGGTGAAGTCGCGCAGGGTGCGGCCGATGCCGTGCAGCAGCAGCACCGGCGGCCCCTCGCCGTCGACGCGGTGGCACACCCGCCGGCCGTCCACGCTCACGTGCCGGCGTCCGGCCGGGGCGCTCACGCCGGTCCTCCGGCCGGGTCGGCCGCCGGGGGCGCCTCGGGCTGCCGCTGCGCCGGGGCGGGCGATCCGGTGGTGAGCCGGCGGGTGGCGTCGCCCGCGACGCGGTCGAGCGCGAAGGCCACGACCCGCTGGTACGACACGGGCGCCACCCGGGCCAGCAGGTCGGGCAGCTTCGCCGACCAGCCGATCAGCACCCGGCCCCGGCGGCGGTGCACGCCGCGCAGGATCACCTCGGCGGCCCTCGCGGGGTCGATGGTCAGCAGCTTCTCGAACTGCCGGCGGCCGGTCTCGAACTCCTCGGCGGGCACGCCGGCGCCCACGCGGGCGTTCTGCGCGATCCGGGTGCGGATGCCCCCCGGATGCACGCAGGTCACCCCGATCCCCTCGCCGGCCAGCTCCTGGCGCAGCGCCTCGGTGAAGCCGCGGACGGCGAACTTGCTGGCCGCGTAGGCGGTCTGCCCGGCCGGGGCGATGATCCCGAAGAGGCTGGAGACGTTGACCAGGTGCGCGCCCGGCTCGACCCGCAGGGTGGGCAGCAGCGCGTGGGTCAGCTGCGCCACGGCCCGGAAGTTGACGTCGACGACCCAGCTGAACTCGTCCAGGCTCACCTGGTCGAACCGGCCGCCCAGCGCCACCCCCGCGTTGTTGACCAGCAGCCGGAGCGCCGGGTGCCGCCGCCTAATCTCCTCGGCCACCCGCGCGGTGGCGGCGGCGTCGGCCAGGTCGACCACGTAGGCGGTGAGCTGCCGGTCGGGGTGCGCGGCGCGGACCGCCGCGACGACGGCGTCGAGGCGCCCGGCGTCGCGGTCGACCAGCACCAGGTCGCTGCCCCGGCGGGCCAGCCCGTGCACGAGGGCCTCGCCGATCCCGCTGGCGGCGCCGGTCACCACAGCCGTGCCGCCGATGAAGACGAACCTACGCACGGGCGGTCCTCCGTTCCGGTGGGACGGCGCGGGAGAACCGCACGCCGGGGTCGGTGAGCCGGCCGTGCCGCATCAGCAGGACGTCCCGGGGATAGTTCTGGTGCAGCCGCCACGGTGCCCGGGCGCCCTGCTTGGGCAGGGCGTCGACGCTGCGCAGCACGTAGCCAGCCGTCAAATCGATGATCGGCTCCAGCTCGCCGTCGGGCGGCGGCAGCGGGGTGACGACCTGCTGGCCGGTGCGGTCCAGGTGCCGCAGCAGCCGGCAGACGTAGGTGGCCACCAGGTCGGCCTTCAGCGTCCACGAGGCGTTGGTGTAGCCGAGGGTCATCGCGAAGTTCGGCACCCCGGAGAGCATCATCCCCTTGTAGGCGACGGTGTCGGGCAGCTCCACCTCGGCGCCGTCCACGGTCAGCGTCATGCCGCCGAGGGCGAGCAGGTTGAGCCCGGTGGCGGTGACGACGACGTCCGCGGCCAGCTCCTCGCCGGAGCCGAGCCGGACGCCCCGCTCGGTGAAGGTGTCGACGGTGTCGGTGACCACCGACGCCCTCCCCCGCGCCACCGCGGTGAACAGGTCGCCGTCGGGCACCACGCACAGCCGCTGGTCCCAGGGGTCGTAGCGGGGCGAGAAGTGCCGGTCGACGTCGTAGCCGGCCGGCAGCCGGCCCCGGGCGGCGCGCAGCAGCAGCCGCCGGACCAACGCGGGGGCGCGCCGGCTGAGCTGGAAGTTGGCGGTGGAGAGCAGGACGTTCTTCCAGCGCACCACCGGATACGCGGCCTTCGCCGGCAGCCAGCGCCGCAGCGCGTCGGCCAGCACGTCGCGCGACGGCAGCGCCAGGACGTACGTGGGTGAGCGCTGGAGCATGGTGACGTGGGCGGCCCGCTCGGCCATCGCGGGCACCAGGGTCACTGCGGTGGCGCCGCTGCCGATCACCACCACCCGCTTGCCGGTGTGGTCGAGGTCGGCGGGCCAGTGCTGCGGGTGCACGATCCGCCCCGCGAACCGCTCGGTGCCGGGGAACCTCGGGGCGTACCCGGCGTCGTAGCGGTAGTAGCCGGCGCAGGTGAACAGGAAGGAACAGGTCAGCGCGACCGTCTCGCCGGTGTCGTCGCGCTGGGCGTGCACCGTCCAGCGGGCGCTCGCGCTGTCCCAGTCGGCCCGCAGCACCCGGTGCCGGAAGCGGATGTGGTCGGTGACGCCGTACTCGTCGGCGGTGCGGCGGACGTAGTCGCGGATCGAGTCGCCCTCGGCGATGGCCTTCGGGTCGGTCCACGGCTTGAAGGAGTAGCCGAGGGTGAACATGTCGGAGTCCGACCGAACGCCGGGATAACGGAACAGGTCCCAGGTGCCGCCGATCGCGTCGCGGGACTCCAGCACCGCGTACGTCTTCTCCGGGCAGTTGCGGCGCAGGTGGCAGGCGGCACCCACGCCGGACAGGCCGGCGCCGACGATGAGCACGTCGACGTGTTCGGTGGCCATCTCGTCTCCGTCCGCGGGTGTGACCGGACACTAGCCACGGCTGTCGAGGCTCGTCAACACCCTGTCGAGTCGGATCGACACGGTGTTGATCCGGTGTAGAGTCCCCGGGCATGACACCCGCCCGTACGGCCACCGGCAGCGCGACCGGGCGCGGACGGCGCGCGGCGCGCTCCGTCGGTGACGAGCGGGAGCTGGCCATCCTGGCGACCGCCGAGCGGCTGCTGGGGCAGCGGGCCTTCGCCGACATCTCGATCGACGACCTGGCGCGCGGGGCGGGCATCTCCCGGCCCACCTTCTACTTCTACTTCCCGTCCAAGGACGCGGTGCTGCTGACGCTGCTGGACCGGGTCATCGAGGAGGCCGACGCCGCCGCCGGGAACGTGTTGGAGCGGCTGGCCGAGGACCCGCCGGCGCGCTGGCGGGAGCTGATCGACCGGTTCCACGAGACGTTCGGCGCGCACCGCGCGGTGGTGCTGGCCTGCGCCCAGGTGCGCGGCACCAACGCCGAGGTGCGCCGGCTCTGGGCGAGGGTGCTGGAGCGCTGGGTGCACGCGATCGAGACCGCGATCGTGGCCGAACGGCGGCGCGGGGCCGCCCCCGACGGCGTGCCGGCCCGTGACCTCGCCATCGCGCTCAACTCGATGAACGAGCGCGTCTGGTACGCCACCTTCGCCGGCGACGGGCCGGCGGTGGCCGAGCGCGACGTGGTCGAGGTGCTGCGCGACGTGTGGCTGGCCGCGATCTACCGCGGCACCGCTCCCCCGCCGGCCTGACCACGCCGGACGGCGGGGTGTGCCGGCACGACCTCGAGGTCGTGCCCCCACCCACGTGCCCGGTTACCGTTGATCTCTCCCGTCGGCGACCCGCCCGGCCTTTCGTCCCCCTGGAGGAGACTTGCGCCCGACCAGCACCCCGTTCTCCGCCGAGTTGCGGGCCGCCAGCGCCGAGGCCCACCAGGGCGCGGAGTCCCAGCGGTACGTCTCCGCCCTGGTGGCCGGCGAGCTGGACCGCGCCGGCTACGCCGCGCTGGTGGGGCAGCACCACGTGATCTACGAGGCGCTGGAGGGCGCCGCCGAGGCGATGCGCCACGACCCGCTCGCCGGCCCCTTCGTCGACGACGCGCTGACCCGGCTGCCCGCCCTCGCCGCGGACCTGGAGTTCCTGCTCGGGCCCGACTGGCGCCGATGGATCGACCCGACCCCGGCGACGGTCGCCTACGCCGGGCGCCTCGGCGCGGTCTGCGCCAGCTCACCGGAGCGGTTCGTCGCCCACCACTACACCCGCTACCTCGGCGACCTCTCCGGCGGACTGCACATCGGACGGTCCCTCGCCCGGCACTACGGGCTGACCGGGGACGCCGGGGCGGCGTTCTACCGGTTCGACCAGATCCCCAGCCCGAAGGCGTACAAGGACGCCTACCGGGCAAGGCTGGACGCCCTCCCGCTCGACGAGGTGGGTCGGGCCGCGCTGCGGGCCGAGGTGCTCGTGGCGTACCGGCACAACACCGAGGTCCTCGCCGCCCTGTCCCACC
The DNA here is from genome assembly GCF_040634035.1 of Micromonospora sp. NPDC007220. NCBI lineage: Bacteria > Bacillati > Actinomycetota > Actinomycetes > Micromonosporales > Micromonosporaceae > Micromonospora > Micromonospora sp. NPDC007220. The sequence goes on from NZ_JBEYEU010000005.1 coordinate 265,566, forward strand.
TCGTGCCGGCCACGGACGTGGAGGTGGCCGCGTGACCGCCCCGTTCGGCGCCGACGTGGTCGCCGCCGTCTGCCGGCACATGAACGACGACCACGCCGGGGACTCGCTGCTCATCTGCCGCACGCTCGGCGGGCAGCCGGCGGCCACCCGGGCCCGGGCCACCGGCCTGGACGCCGAGGGGATGGAGTTCGCCGTGACCGTGGACGACATCGAGGTCCCGGTGCGGGTGCCGTTCGCCCACCGGCTGAGCGAACGCGCCCAGATCCGGCAGGAGGTGGTGCGGATGTACCGGGAGGCGTGCCAGCGGTCCGGCCTCCCACCGCGCCCGGCCGGCTGACCGACCGGCGGTCGCAACGCCACGTCCGATCGCCGCCAGCGCCGGCCGGCCGGCTCCCGGATAGTCGGCTCCGGTGGCGCGACGCACGGTCGCGCACTCGGTGGAAGGTGGACGGATGCACGCGCCTTCCAGGTCGAGGTGCTGCGCGCGTACGTCGAGCAGGACCTCGTCATCCCCGGGACGAGCCACGTCGACCCGCTGCGCTGAGATCCGTTGATCATGAAGTTCTGCGAGTTCTTCGGCGGCGGGCACCACGTGCACCCGTCCCGACTCGCGGAGGGCTGGCAGATGCCCCACCGGCTCGGCGCGGCGTCGCGCTGACCGGTGGGCGGCGCGGCCGGTCCCACGCGGCACTCCACAGGGGACGGTGGCGGGGCGCCGGTCGTCGCCGGATTGTGCGACCCTGGGATCGACTGCCCGGGTCACCGGAGGTGATGGCCACGTTACGACTGTGCGAGCTCGTCGCCGTGCCCGGCGCCGCCGCGGTGACCCTCGACGTCGCCGCCGGTGCCACGGCCGCCCTGGCCGCCGCCCCGCCGATCGGCACCGCCGTCGCCCGGGTGGTGAGCGGGCTGGCCCCGCCGGTCGCCGGCCGGGTCCTGGTCGGCAACCGGGAGGTGACCACCCTGGCACCGCCGCAGCGCCGCATCGCCTACGTGCCGGCCGGCGGCGCGCTGCTGCCCCACCTGAGCGTGCGCCGCAACATCGCCTACGGCCAGCGCCGACGGGAACGGGTGCGGGACATGGCCGACGCGTGGACGGCGACGGTGGTCGACCGGCTGGAGCTGGCTCCGACGCTGGAGCTGCGACCGCACCTGCTGTCGGAGGCGCAGCGGTTCCGGGTGGCGCTCGCCCGGGCGGTGGCCTGCCTGCCCGAGGTGCTGGTGATCGACCTGCCGACCGGACCGGCCGGCGGTGGGCGGCTGACCGACCTGGTCGGCAGGCTCTCCCCGACGAACACCCCGGGGGTGGCGGTGCTGGTGTGCACGGCCGACCCGGGCTCGCTGGCCGACGTGCCGGTCGTCGCCGAGGTGGGCGGGTGACGCCGGTGGGCCGGGCCGCGCCGGCGGCGCGGCTGAGCCGCCGCACCCTGCTGCGGGCCACCGCCGCGCTCACCGCGACGGCCGGCGCGGGCTGTGCCGCCACGCCGCCGGCGGTCCAGGTCGCGGTCGTGTGGAGCGGCGGCGAGCTGGCCCGTTTCCGCGAGGTCGTGGGCAACTACGGCGCCGACGTGCAGGTGATCAGCGCCGGCAACGACATCGACGCGTTCCTGCGCGCCCGCCAACTGGCCGGCACCAGCCCCGACGTGGCGATCCTGCCCCGGTCCGGGCTGGTCGTCGAGTACGCCCGGCGCGGCTGGCTGCGCGAGCTGACCCCCGCCACCAGCTACGCCCTCCCGCCCGGCATGGCCGACCTGCTCTCCGCCGACGGGCGCCGCTACGGCGTCTGGGTCAAGGCGGCCCACAAGTCGCTGTTCTGGTACTTCCCGTCGATGCTCCCCGCGCCGCCGCGCACCTGGGACCAGCTCGTGACGCTCACCCGGCGGCTCGGCGCGCGGGCCCGCTCGGGCGACGGCCCGGCGCCGCTGGCCGTCGGCGCGGCCGACGGGTGGGTGCTCACCGACTGGTTCGAGAACGTGCTCGCCGACGTGGCCCCGCCCGGCCACTACGAGGCGCTGGCGCGCGGCGAGGCCGACTGGCGGAGCCCGTCGGTGCACACGGCGCTGGACCGGCTCGCCGAGCTGTGGGGCGTCGACGGCGCGTTCCCCGGCGGCGGTCGCCGGGCCCTGCTCACCCAGTACGAGGAGTCGGTGATCCAGGTGGTGCACCACCGGCGGGCCACGATGCTCTTCGAGGCCGACTTCGTCGACGACGTCAGCCGCCGGTTCCGCCGGGGCCCGGAGCAGCCGGAGACCTTCCGCTTCCCGGGCGCCCGGGTGGCCGACGGCCCGCTGATCGTCGGCGGTGACGCCGCCGTGGCGTTCGCCGGTTCGGCCCGTGGGGCGGAGCTGGTGCGCTGGCTCAGCGGCGGCTCCGCCTTCCAGCCGTGGCTGCGCGCCGGCGGCTACCTCTCCCCCAACGTGTCCGTGCCGCTGGGCGACTACCGCGATCCCGTCCGCCGCCGCCTCGCCGCCGAGCTACGCACGGCCGAGGCGGTGCGCTTCGACCTGTCCGACCGGCTGCCGGGCCCGTTCACCGGCTCCGACGGGGTGGGCATCTGGCGGATCATGCAGGACTTCTTCGCCGACGTCACCGACGGGGTCCCCGCCGGCAGGGCGACCCGGCGGGCCGTCGGGCAACTGGCGGCGGCGGCCCGGTCGGCGGGCGGCGGCCGATGAGCCGGGTCCTGGGCGAGCTGGCGGTCCTCGACGACGTCGGGCCGCCCCGGCGCGGGCGGGCCTACCCGGCGGCGGGGGCCACCTCGGCGCTGCTGCTGCCCGCCCTGCTGCTGCTCGGCGGGCTGGTGGCGTGGCCGGTGCTGCGTACGCTGCACGCCAGCGTCACCACCGACGGCCGGTGGGTGGGCGCGGAGCACTTCCGCACCGCGCTGGCCGCGCCCGGCACCGGCGCCGTGGTGGGACGCACGCTGCTCTGGGCGCTGCTGGTGCCGGCGGTGGTCACCGTCCTGGGCTACCTGCTCGCCGCCGCCTCGCGCCGCTCGCAGGAGGGCGGGCTGGTCCGCCTCATCCTGGTGGTGCCCACCGCGCTGCCGCTGGTGGTCACCGGGGTCACCTTCCGGCTGATGTACGACCCGGACCCGGAACGCGGGCTGGCCACGCTGGTCGCGGCGACGCTGACCGGCCGGTCGGCGGCCGACGCCCCGCAACTGCTCGGCCCCCGCCTGGTCACGGTGGCACTGATGTCGGCGTTCGTGTGGGCGTGGGTCGGGCTGGCCGTGCTGGTGTTCCGGGCCGCCCTCGACGCGGTGCCGCCCAGCCTCGCCGACGCGGTGCGCGCCTACGGCGGCAACCGCCGCGACGTGCTCTGGGACGCGCAGTGGCGGCCACTGCTGCTGCGCACCGTGGCGGTGGTGTTCACCCTGGCGGCGCTCGGCACCGCCCGGACGTTCGACCTGATCCTGGTGATGACGCCCGGCTCGGTGCGCGACGAGGCGTCGGTGCTCGCCCTGCGGGTCTGGCAGACCTCCAACGGCGCCACCACCGGCGAGGGCGCCGCGCTCGGCGTGGTGTGGCTGGTGGCGGTGGCCGCCGGCATGCTGGTAGCCGCGCTGTTCGTGCGGCAGGCGTGGCCGCCGCCCCGGGACCCGGTGCCCGTCGCGCCCGAACCGGTGGCGCCCGCGCCACGCCGGACGATCCGGCTGCTGGTGGCGGGCGCGGCGGTCGCCTGGCTGGTGCCGCTCGGGGTGCTGCTCGCCACCTCGCTGCACGGGACGGTGGACGCGGCGGCCCGGGGCTGGTGGTGGAGCCCGCCCGGCCTCGACTCCTACCGGGACCTGCTGACCGGCGCGGAGCTGTGGCGCACGCTGGGCTTCACGCTGGTGCTGGCGACCGTGGTCACCGCCGTGGTGCTGGGCGTCGCGCTGCTCGCCGCGTACCCGCTGGCCTGGCTGACCGGGCCACCCGCCCAGGCCACCGGGCTGCTGCTGATGGCCGCCAGCATCGTGCCGGTGCAGGTCATCGCCGGGCCGGTCAACGAGGTGCTCGGCGTGGTGCTCTCCTCCGGCACGGCGCGTGGCCTGGCGCTGGTGCACGTCGCGCTGGGCGTGCCGTTCGCCGTGCTGGTGCTGCGCAACGCGTTCGCGGACCTGCCCGCCGAGCAGGTACGCGCGGCCCGGGTGGGCGGGCGGCACTGGTGGGGCACCCTGCGGCTGCTCGCCCGGCACAACCGCCCGGCCGTGGTGGCGGTCGCGGTGCTGGAGTTCGTCCAGGTGTGGAACGACCTGGTGGTGGGTCTGCTGTTCAGCGGTCCCGGCGCGCTGCCGCTGGGGCTGTTCCTCGCCGGCCAGACCCGGGGCTTCGCGGCCAACAGCGGGGCGCTCGCCGCCGGCTCGGTCATCGCCTCCGTCCTGCCGGTGCTGCTGGTGGTGCTGGCCCGCCGCCAGCTCGTCGCCGGCCTGGTCGCCGGGGGCGTGCGGTGACGGGGCCGGCTCGCCGCTCGCGGCGGCCCCGGCGGCTGAGCCTGCTGCTCGCGATCGGCGGCGTGGTCGGCGGCACGGTCAGCGCGGTCCTCGGCAACGTCACCGGCAACCTGCTCTCCGAGCTGTCCGTAGCCCAGCTCGGCTCGGCGAGCGCCGGGGTGATCGTGCTCGGCCTCGCCGCCGCGATGATCGTGGAATGGCGCCGCCAGCGGCAGCAGGCCGCGACGCCGGACGACACCGAACCGCCGCCCGTCGCCGGCGCGCCCACCCTGCCGTGGCCGGCCGGGTTCACCGGGCGGGCCGGGCACGTCGACGCGATCATCGACCTGTTGGAGAAGGAGCACGCGGTCGCGGTGGTCGGCCGGCGGGCCGTCGGCACGTCGGCCTGCGCCATCCAGGCCGCCAACCTGTGCCGGGACGACTTCCCGGACGGCCAGTACTACCTGGACCTGCGCCGGGGCGGGCGGCGGCACGACGCCCGGCAGGTGCTGACCGCGCTGGCCCGGATCCTCGGCACCCGGCCGCCGGCGTCGGGGCGCGCCGACGACCTCGCCGACGCCGTCGACGAGCTGAGCGGCCAGCTCGACGGCCGGGCGACCCTCGTGGTGCTGGACAACGTGGACGACCCGGCCCAGGTCCGGCCGCTGCTGCCGCCGACCGCGCGGACGTGCCGCCTGCTGCTGGCCGGCACGGGAGCGTTGGCCGCGGTGGACGGGGTGGTGGCGCACGGGATCGCCGAGCCGGACGCCGACGACGCCGTCGAGCTGTTCGCCGCCGCCGGTGCCGCCGCGCCCGTCGCCCGGCCGCACCGCCCGGACCCGCGAACCGACCCGGCGGTACGCGACCTCGTCGAACTCTGCGGGCGGCAGCCCCGCACGGTCGCGGAGCTCGGCCGGCGTACGGCGCAGCACGGGTGGCGGCACAGCGACGTGCTCGACGCGCTGCGCCGCGCCGTCGACACGCCCCCGCACCAGCACGTCGCCGCCTCCCCGGCGACCCTGCTGGTGACCGCGCGGGACACCGCGTACCACGCGCTGGGCGGCGAGGCAGGGCGGTTGTGGCGGCTGATGTCGCTCAGCCCGGTGCCGCTGGACCGGCCGACGATCGGGGCGCTGGCCGGCCGCCGCCCGGACCGGGTGGCCGCCCTGCTGCACGAGCTGGCCGCCGGCGGGTTCGTCACCGGCGCGCCCGGGGACCGCTACGAGGTGCGCCCGCTGCTGGCCCCGTACGCCCGGATGCACCTGCGCGACGCGGAGCCGGCGCGGCGGCGGGTCGCCGCGCAGGCCCGGCTCACCCGACACCTGGCCCGGCGGGCCGAGCGGCACGCCGCGAGCCTCGCCGTGGTCGGCTCGCCGCCGGACCGGGAGCCGACGCTGGCGCTGGACGACGACCCGTACGGCTGGTTCGACCTGCACCAGGAGCTGCTGCTGGCCGTGGTCAGGGTGCCGGCGGGCGCGGCGGAGACCCTGCCGCGCCGGGTCCGCCGCTGGTGGTTCCGCCTGGCGGTGGCGCTGTGCGGCTGGCTCGCCCACGCCGAGCGCCTCGACGAGTGGGCGGAGGTGTGCCGCACGGTGCTCGCCACGCCCACCGCCGACGACCGGCCGGAGATCGCCGGCTGGGCGCACAACGAACTGGGGGTGCTGCGCCGCCGCCGGGGCGACCCGCAGGCGGCGGCGACGGCGCTCAGCCTCGCGGTGGCGGAGCGGGGCCGGCGCGGCACCGCGCAGGCGCGGATGAACCTGGGCCTGGTGCTGCTGGACCTGGGGCAGTTCGACGACGCGGTGGAGCACCTGGAGCTGTCGCGGCGGCACCGCTCGGCGGCGGACCGGGCCGGGCACGCGCTGACCGATCTGGGCCTGGGCGCCGCCCGGCTGTCCCGGGGGGAGCTGGAGGTCGCACACCGCCACCTGGTCCGCGCGGCGAACGCCTTCCGCGCGCTCGGCGACGCCCGGGGCTACGCGGCGGCGCTGACCAATCTGGTGCTGGTGCACGCCGGGCTCGGCGAGCACCTCGACGCGGCGCAGTCGTGGCGGGCGGCGCTGCGGGAGTACGAGTCCGTGGCCGATCCGACCAACCGGGCCGCCGCGCTGCTCAACGCGGGTGCCGCGCTGTTGTCCACCACGCCGGCCCAGGCCCGGCAGGCGTACGAGCTGCTGGCCGAGAGCCTGCGGCTGCGCGACGGGCGGCCGACGGCCGGCCTGGGGCGGACCCTGCTGCACCTGGGCGACGCGGCGGCGGCCCTCGACGACGCCGACGAGGCCCGGCGGCACTGGGCGGACGCGGCGGGCGTGTGCGAGGAGGCGGGGGACGCCGACGGTCAGGCGGCGGCCGACGCCCGCCTGGTGGGCAGCGACGCGCCGGCCTGAGCGGGGTCGACGGCGGGGGCCCCACGCGGGGCGGTCACTCGGCACGCCAGACGGCCTCGCGGGGCGGCCCGGGCTCGGCCCAGCACAGCCCGCCCTTCGCCACCACGCCGGGCACCCCGTCGACCATCCGGCTGATGTCCACCACGGACGCCAGCGACATCACGACGTCGTTGCGTAGGTCCGCCACCGCCGTGTCGAGGTCGTCCTCCTCCGCCGACCAGTCGATGTCCGCGGCCCGCAGGTCGGCGACCGCGTGGTCGGTGAGCGCCTGCGGGTCGGTCACGGCCACCGTGAGCCGGCAGTACAGGTTGAGGATGAGCGGTTCGGGGGCGTCGACGTCAGTCACCGCACCAGCATGACCCACGCGCCACCGATGAGAAACGCCAGCGGCCGCGCGGCCGGCACCGGGTCGTTTCCGGGGGGCAGGACGCGTTGCTGCGAAAAAGCCGTCGGATGCCTACCGCTCGGCACCGCGAGCTGCTACACCTTGGCTCACTGCCCTCGGCGCCCCTGGCACCGCCGACGCACGGAGGTCACATGACCACGCTGATCCTCAAGGTTCCGGTCGCCGACGGCGGCGACGAGTACGTCGAGGTCGAGGCGGAGCGTCGGGACCTCGGGAACATCGAGTTGGTGGCGACGGGCGACGGAGGCGCCCCGTGGGCCGGCGTCACGCTGACCAACTCGCTGGAGCGGGTGCTGCCCGCCGTGCGCGCCGTGGTCGCCGGGCTGCGGGCGGCGGCGTCCACCCCCGACGAGATCTCCGTCGAGCTGGGGCTGACGGTGGGCGGGGAGACGGGTCTGATCTTCACGAAGGGGACCGCCGAGGCGACCTTCAAGGTCAGCCTGACCTGGCGCCGTCCCGATGCTCCTGCGCCCGCCAGGTCAGCCGCCGCGGAGGCGCCAGCGGTGTGAAGCGGTCGCTGTCGCGCAGTTGCCGGTACTGGCGCACGCCGATCGGGGCCTCGTCACTCGGCATCCGGTCGGCGTCGGTGTAGAGCTTGCCGCCGAGGTGGTCGATCTCGTGGGCCACGCTGCGGGCCAGGGCCCCGGTCAGGACCACGTCCCGGTCGGCTCCCTGCGCGGTGCGGTGCCGCACACGCAGGCCGTAGGGCCGCCGGACCCGGCCCCGCACGTCGAAGAAGCTGAGGCAGCCCTCGAAGTCCAGCACCTCCTCGTCGGTCCGCTCGACGACGCTCGGATTGACCAGCTCAAGGTAGTCGTTCGACCCCGGCTGGCGGACGATCGCGATGGCGTACGCCATGCCGAGCTGCGGCGCCGCTATCCCCATGCTGACCTGCGGCTTGAAGGCGTGGTAGCGGTTGACCCAGCCGGCCACCCGGCGCAGATGAGCAAGGACCCGCACCGCCAACTGCCGGTCGTGGGGCGAGTCGAAGTCGATGAGCCGCGTCCTCGTCGGCAGGTTCGACGACTCGCGCCCACGGGCCGGCTCGCGCAGCTGCCGGATGCCGAACTGCCGCAGCACGCGTGCCGCGTCGTCGCACTCGCTGCTGTCGGGGATGCGGCGCCAGAAGAACCAGTCCAGTCGGACGCGGCGTTCCTCGGCGAGGTTCTCCTCCTCGGCGCTGCGGTCCCAGGAGTAGACGATCCGGTCACCCTCCACCCGTGTCTCGACGTCGGCGAGCGGTTCGAGATCCGTCTCCGACGGCAGCGAGGTCATGCCCCAGCACTCCGGCTCCAGCTCGGCCGGCAGGTACGCCTCGATGGAGAGCCGGTCGGTGTTGGGCTTGACGTTGCGCTTGTACCACTGCCCCCAGATCTCGTCGCTGACCCGGTATCGGTACTCGATGACCGCCTGCTGGCCGGGCGTCAGCAGCCCCGATCCGGGAAAGCAGAGGTCGAAGTTGATCTCCTCATGGCGCACCTTCGTCGCCTTGACGTCCATCGGCCTGGTCCGGTCGTCGACCGTGCACCAGGCCTGGAGCCCGATGTCCCGGACCGGGTCGCCGACGCTGAGCGGATGCCGGGCGTGGTGGCGCAGGTTGCGGGACGCCTCGTCGTTGAGGAAGCGTGCCACCGACACCTTCATCTCGTACTTGGCGCGGGGACTACCCCCGCCGTGGCGCAGCAGCCGGCGCTGTCGCAGCGCGTAGTGGCTGCCGTCGTAGTGCACCTCACCGTGGTCGTGCAGCAGCGCCAGACCGGGGCGGGCGGTCGCGACCGCCGCCAGTGCCCGTTCCAGCAGCGCGCCGTCGAGCACGAGCACCTCGGCGGAACCGTCCGTGGTGATGGCCTGGAGCATGCCGAACACCAGCGAGGTGGCCGGGTCCCAGACCGGCCCCCCGCTGAACCCGGACTGCACCCGGAAGACCCGGAGCACCGTCTCGTCGACCTGGAGCCGGTGCTTGCCGACCGCGCCGAGCAGGCTGCCCCGCACGTGCCGTCCGAGGTCACGGCCGTGACCCGGCCCCCACATCTGCACGGCGGCGTTGTAGCGGTCGTTCAGGTCAGCCCTGATGCGCAGCGGCTCCGCGCCGCTGCCGCCCAGCCCTTCGCCGAGCCGGAGCACCGCCACGTCCCCGACGTCGAAGCTCTCGCCGGTGGGCAACCACGCCACCACCTCGGCACTGCGCTCGATCCAACTGTTCGGCGGCCCGAGCAGCGCGAAGTGGAGGGAGACGCGGATGTTCCTCGGCACGGGCTCCGCGTGCCGCGCCGGCCGACCGAGGGCCGCGTTGACCACGTGGGCGCAGGTGATCATCAAACGCTCCCCGACCAGGAATGCCAGCCCGACGCGCTCGGCATCGCGTCGACCGAGCACGAAAGCGATGGCGCGCTCGACCCGGTACATCACCGGGACCTCCGTTCCGCTGCGGATTACCGATCCTATCGGCAATCACCGTTCCCGCCATGTCCGAATGTTGACCGGGAACGTCGAGGAATGGAGCATGGCAGTGGTGAGGAAGTGGGCCGTACTCTTCGATCTCGACGGCACCCTGGTCGACACGGCACCGCTGTGGCGGGCCGCGTTCACCGCGCTGATCGGTCGACGGCAGGCCGTGCCGGCAGGGGCGCTCGACGGGCTGCGCGGACTCACGGCGCTGGAGGCCGTCCGCACCGTGCATCGCCGCCTGGGCTGGTCGGAGGCGGATCCCACCAACGACACGGCCTGGGTGGAGCGGTTCGTACGACGGCGCCACCTCGACGGCATGGCGCGATGGGACGGTTTCGGGCTCTGCCTCGTCGCGGACCTGCGACGGCACGGCGTGCCGGTCGGGCTCGTCACGTCGAGCAGCCGGGAGATCGTGAACGTGCTGCTGACTCACAATGACGTTCCCCAATTCGACACCATCGTCTGCGGCGACGACGTGACTCGGGCGAAACCCGCGCCCGATCCCTATTTGCTCGGCGCGCACCGGCTGCAATTTCCACCGTCTCGATGCGTTGTCGTGGAAGATTCACCAACGGGAGTCTCCAGCGCGATTGCCGCCGGCTGCCCGGTGGTGATGGTCGGCGACGGATCGCCGGTCGCGCCCGGCCGACGGCTGGCCGACCTCACCGTGGCGCTGCTGTCCGCCGCGGCGCCACCCGGCAGCCCCGACCGGGAACCACGATGACGACCGTCCGGGGCGGCCGACGACTTCGCTTAGGGCTTGACCTAAGTGTTCGTCGCGGGCATACTTAGGTGCATGCCTAAGCAATCGGGCGGCGGAGCCGGAAGCGACGACGGGACCCTGGACGGCGTGTTCCACGCGCTGTCGGACCCGACCCGCCGCCGGGTCGTCGAGCTGCTCGGCCGGGGGCCCGCGACAACCAGCGAGCTCGCTCGTCCGTTTGACATGGCACTGCCGTCGTTCACCCAGCACCTGGGCGTCCTCGAGCGCTCCGGCCTGGTGACGTCGGAGAAGAAGGGGCGCGTGCGGACCTACCGGCTCGCCCCCCAGCCGCTCGAGCACGTCGACACCTGGCTCGCCGGTCAGCGCGCGACATGGTCCCGGCGCCTCGACCAGCTCGACTCGTTTCTCCACGACCTGAAGGAGCAGCAGACATGACCGCCTACCCGAGCGTGAACCCGAATCTCGACCTCGTCCTGGAGCGCACCGTCGACGTCGCGCCCGAGCTGGTCTGGAAGGCCTGGACCACGCCCGAGCTGATCGTGCAGTGGTTCGCTCCGCGGCCCTGGTCGACCTCGTCCTGCGAGATCGACCTCCAGCCCGGCGGCAGGTTCAACACGGTGATGCGCTCGCCCGAGGGCGAGGAGTACCCGAGCACCGGCTGCATCCTGGTCGTCGAGGAGGGTTCGACGCTGATCTTCACCTCGGGACTGGGCCCCGGCTTCCGCCCCCAGGTGGTCAGCGACGACCTCCCGTTCACCGCGATCATCAAGCTCGAGCCCACCGGCACCGGCACGAAGTACACGGCCACCGCGATCCACGCCGACGCCGCGGCGAAGAAGTCGCACGAGGAGATGGGCTTCGCCGAGGGCTGGAGCGCCGCGCTGGACCAGCTGGTCGAGGTCGTCAAGGGCCTGTGACGGACGCGGCGACGGATGCGGGCCCCGCCGTGCGGACCGGCGGCACGACCGGCTGGTCCCGCATCCCGTCGCCCCGCCGGGGCCGGCCGCGCAAGCCGCCAGGCGGCGGCCCACAGCGACGGCGGCCGTCAGATGTTGGCGGAGTCCGCCGGCACGTCGGTCGGCAGGGCGGGTGCGCCGGCCAGCGGGGCCTCCGTGCGGCAGGACGACCCCACGGTGTAGGCGGTCATCGACAGCGACCCGTACGCGTACCCGTCCACCAGCACCTCCGCGCCGTTGCCGGCGGCGCCGGCCAGGCCGGCGAGGTAGAGCAGCGGAATGAAGTGGTCCGGCGTCGGTACGGCCCGGCCGAAGTCACGGTGGGCGTCCAGCGCGGCCGCCTCGGTCGGCTCGCCGAGCATGACGTCCTTCGCCGCCTCGTCGAACCGCCGCGCCCAGTCGAAGCCCTCGTCGACCATGCGCGGGTCCACCCCCCGCAGGTTGTGCACCACGTTGCCGCTGGTCACGACGAGCACCCCGCGCTCGCGCAACGGGGCGAGCCGCGCGCCCAGGTCCAGGTGGTAGTCCAGGCCCTTGAACGCGTTGATGCTCAACTGGACGACCGGGATGTCCGCGTCGGGAAACGCGTGGGTGAGCACCGACCAGGTGCCGTGGTCGATCCCCCACGAGTCGACGTCCGCCCCGACCCAGGTGGGGTGGACCACGTCGGCGATCTCCTCCGCCAGCTCCGGCAGGCCGGGCGCCGGGTAGCGGACGTCGAACAGCTCCGGCGGGAAGCCGTAGAAGTCGTGGATCGTCCGCGGCCGGGGCATCGCGGTGACGGCGGTGGCGCCGATGTACCAGTGGGCCGACACGACGAGGATCGCCCGGGGCCGCGGGACCGCCCGCCCGAAGGCGCGCCACGCCTGCGTGTAGCGGTTGAGTTCCAGCGCGTTCATCGGGCTTCCGTGACCGATGAACGCGGCCGGCATCACCGCCGGGACGGTCTCGCTGCTCATGCTGCTCCCCCAGGCTCACGGTGAGGCGAGCGTAACCGCTGTCGCGGGGAGCCGCCGGTCATCGCCGGCCGCGACCGGTTGTCACCGGTCGCGGCCGGCGATCGCCGTCAGTCGGACACCTCGCGCCAGGCGGGGTGGTTGCCGCGCCACGCGCCGGCCAGAATGACCGCCGACGTCCGACCGGGGCACTCCTGCACCCGGGAGCGGCCTGACTCGCCGCCGATCCGTACCTGTACGTCCCATCGCTGCCCGTCGGTACGGATGTACACGTCCCGACGCCCACGCTGCGACGTGTCGCCGTTCCACCAGTGTTCTTCGACCCTCACCCCGCGACCGTATAGCAGTTCGTCCGTGGACGACACGGCCGGTGTCGGTCAAGACCACCCCTGGGTGGGGTCACCGGTCAGGCGGACTCCCCCGGCGCCAGGTGGCGGTAGCCGGGCACGGTCTCGGCGAACCAGCCGTTCACGCTGGTCAGGCCGCGCTCGTTGAGCTGCGCGTCGTGGATCGGGAACACCCGCTCGGCCCCGACGGCGGTGGCGAAGTCGATCGCCTCGGTGAGCTTCAGCCAGGAGGCCTGCGCCGGGACCAGCAGCGTCTCGACCGGCCGGTCCGGCCGGTGCAGCGAGTCGCCCGGGTGGTAGACCGCGTCGCCGACGAGGTAGCCCAGGTTGGCGCAGTCGGGCTGGCCGCCGTGGATGGCGGCGTGCCGACCGCCGAGCGCGGTCACGGTGAGGCCGGCGGCGGTGAACCGCTCGCCGGCGCCGACCCTGGTCACGGACAGCGGCGCCAGGTCGGGCAGGACGGCGCCCTGCGGGGCGAAGACCGGCACGCCGAGACCCGCCAACCGGAGCACGTCGACGTGGTCGGTGTGCTCGTGGGTGACGAGGACGGCGTCCGCGCCGGCCAGGGCCCGCGGCTCGCTCCAGGTGCCGGGGTCGATGACCAGCACGCCGCCGTCGTGCTCCAGCCGGACGCAGGAGTGGGTGAACTTGGTCAGCCGCATCCGGCGACCGTACGCCGGTGGCAGCGCCCCGTGTGCCCGGCGGCGGGCGGCACGGGCCGTGCCGGAGGGTGGCGGCGGCCCGCCTTCCCGGCCGGTTTCGCCGGACGGCCCGGAGACCGTCCCGGGCCACGTGAGAGGCTGCGGGGCGGAAGGGAGTACCGAGATGGGCGACTACGGCCACCCGCTGGCCTTCGGGGCGTTCCTGACGCCCGGCAACGCCGAGCCCGGGCGGGTGGTGGGCCTCGCCGTGCTGGCCGAGCAGGTCGGGTTCGACCTGGTCACCTTCCAGGACCACCCGTACCAGCCCGCGTTCCTCGACACGTGGACGCTGATGAGCTTCGTGGCGGCCCGGACCGGCACGGTGCGGCTGGCCGCCAACGTGACGAACCTGCCGCTGCGCCCGCCGGCCGTCCTGGCCCGCAGCGTGGCGAGTCTCGATCTGCTCAGCGGTGGCCGGGTGGAGCTCGGCCTGGGCGCCGGCGCGTTCTGGGAGGCCATCGAGGCGATGGGCGGGCGCCGGCTCTCCCCCGGGCAGGGCGTACGGGCCCTGACCGAGGCGATCGACGTCATCCGCCAGGTCTGGGACGTCGGGGCGCGCGGCGGCGTCCGGGTCGACGGCGAGTTCCACCGGGTGGTGGGCGCGAAGCGGGGCCCCGCGCCCGCCCACGACGTGGGCATCTGGCTCGGCGCGTACAAGCCGCGGATGCTGGCGTTGACCGGGAGCCGGGCCGACGGGTGGCTGCCGTCGCTGGGCTACCTGCAACCAGGCGACCTGGGCAGGGGCAACACGATCATCGACGACGCCGCGCGGGAGGCCGGCCGCGATCCGGCCGACGTGCGCCGCCTGCTCAACGTCACCGGTCGCTTCGCCCCCGTCGGCCGGGGACCACTGGACGGCCCCGCCGAGCAGTGGGCCGAGGAACTGGCCGACCTCGCGCTCAGCGACGGGATCAGCACCTTCATCCTGGGCAGCGACGACCCGGAGGACCTGCGGCGCTTCGCCGCCGAGGTCGCCCCCGCCGTACGCGAACTCGTGGCCGGCGAGCGCGCGGCCGGCGCCGCTGCCGCCGTGACCCCGGCGACGCCCGAAGCCGGCGGGGCGCGGGCGACACCCGGGAGCGCCGGGGCGCAGCCGCCGCCCGCTCCCCGTCCGCCCGCCGGCGCGGGGTCCTTCGCCGTCGTCCCGACGCCCGACGACGGCGTGCGCCGCAGCGCGATCCGGGTCTGGGACGAGGCCACGCGCCCCACCGGCCCCGCGCCCGACCCGGCACGCACCTACAGCCCGCACGACCAGGCCGGCGCCCAGCACCTGATCGACGTGCACGACGGGCTACGCGCCGAGCTGACCCGGCTGTACGACCTGGTGGAGCAGGTGGGCGCCGGGCTGGTCGACGCGGGCACGGCCCGCTCCCACATCAACACCATGACCATCCGGCAGAACAAGTGGACCCTGGGCACGTACTGCGAGTCGTACTGCCGGGTCGTCACCACCCACCACACACTGGAGGACCGGGGGATCTTCCCGCACCTGCGCCGGGGCGACGACCGCCTCGGCCCGGTGCTGGACCGACTGGAGCAGGAGCACCACGCCATCCACGACGTGCTGGAACGCGTCGACCGGGCGCTGGTCGCGTTCGTCTCCGTCGCCGACGGGATGGCCGAGCTGCGCGCGGCGGTCGACCTGCTCAGCGACACGCTGCTGTCCCACCTCGCCTACGAGGAACGCGAGCTCGTCGAGCCGATCGCCCGGCTCGGCCTGAACTGAACCCGCCGCCCCACGGCGTGCCGGCGGATCGGAACCGAGCCCGCCGTCGCGCGGCGTGGCGGAGGATCGGGGCATGCCGCGACCACCCGGGCGGGGGCACCGCCGCCTGCCGCACACCGCCGACGTCCGCATCGAGGCGTGGGCGCCGAGCCGGGAGGAGTGCGTCGCCGAGGCGGTCGCCGCGCTGGTCGGGACGTTCGTCGACCCCGCCGGGGCGCCACCGGGCCCGCAGCGGGAGTTCCGTGCGCCGGCCGGTGACGACGACGCGGACCTGCTGGTGGGCGTACTCGACGAGGTGATCTTCCGGATGGAGACGGCGGGTGAGCTGCCGCTGCGCACCGACGTGGCCGACGACGGCGCCGGCGGCCTGGTGGTGCGCTGGCGCACGGCGGACACCGACGCCGTCGAGCTGGTCGGCGCGGTGCCGAAGGCCGTCTCCCTGCAGGGGCTGCGCTTCGGCCCCGACCGCGGGGGCTGGTGCTGCGCGGTGACGCTGGACGTGTGAGCCCCCGCGCCCGGTCCTACCCGCGCCGCCCGCTCAGCCCTTCACCACGCCGAGCGGGACCAGCCGGGCCACCTTGCGGCACAGTCCGGCGCCCTCGGCGGCGGCCACCACCGCCGAGACGTCCTTGTACGCCGCCGGCATCTCCTCGGCCAGGCCGCGCCGGGACGCCCCGCGAACCGCGATGTCCCGCGCCTCCAACTGGGCACGCGGGTCCAGCCCGCGCTCCGACCGCACGGCCTGCTTGCGGCTCTGCACCCGGCCGGCCCCGTGGCAGGTGGACGCGAAGGCCGGCGCCCCCGGCACGCCGGTGAGCACGTACGAGCCGGTGCCCATGGAGCCGGGGATCAACACCGGCTGGCCCACGTCCCGCAGGTCGTCGGGCAGGTCGTCGTGGCCGGGCGGCAGCGCGCGGGTGGCCCCCTTGCGGTGCACGCACAGCGCGCGGCGCGCGCCGTCGACGCCGTGCGTCTCGATCTTCGCGAGGTTGTGCGAGATGTCGTAGACCAGGTCGAGCCGGCTGCCGGTGACCCGGGCGAAGACCTTCCGGGCGGCGTCGGTCAGCAGTTGCCGGTTCGCCCGGGCGTAGTTGGCGGCGGCGGCCATCGCGCCCAGGTAGGCGCGGCCCTCGGCGGAGGAGACCGGGGCGCAGGCGAGCTGGCGGTCCGGCACCTCGATGCCGTGGCGGGCCATCACCTTCTCCATCTGCCGCACGTAGTCGGTGCAGATCTGGTGACCCAGCCCCCGGGAGCCGCAGTGGATCATCACGCAGACCTGGCCGGGGCGCAGCCCGAAGGCGGTGGCGGCGGTGTCGTCGTACACCTCCTCGACGGCCTGGACCTCCAGGAAGTGGTTGCCGGAGCCGAGGCTGCCGACCTGGCGCGCGCCGCGCTCGATCGCCCGCTCGCTGACCCGCGCCGGATCGGCGTCGCCGACGGCCCCGGCGTCCTCGCAGCGGTGCAGGTCCCGCTCGACGCCGAAGCCGCGCTCCACGGCGTAGCGGGAGCCGCCGCGCAGCACCGCGTCGAGTTCCGCGCGATTCGACAGGTGCCACACCGCGCCCCGGACCATGCCGCGTGGGGTCGCCTCGCCCAGCCCGTCCATCAGCGCGTCGAGGCGGGGCCGCAGCCCGTCGCGGTCGAGGTCGGCGGCGAGCAGCCGGACACCGCAGGAGATGTCGAAGCCCACCCCACCGGGCGAGACCACGCCGCCGTTCGCGACGTCGGTGGCGGCCACCCCGCCGATCGGGAACCCGTAGCCCCAGTGCACGTCGGGCATGGCGTACGAGGCGTCGACGATGCCGGGCAGCGTGGCGACGTTCGCGACCTGCTCCAGTGACCTGTCCTCCCCGGCGTCGGGCAGCAGGGACCGGGACGCGAACACCACCCCCGGCACCCGCATCGGGTCGTGCCGGTCGATCCGGAAGCGGTACGGCGACTCCTCGACCAGCTCCATTCCCGGCGGCTACCCGGGCGGACGGCCCTTACACCCGCTCGCCGGCCGCCGGCCGCCGCATCGCCCAGACGTCGGGCCCGCCGTCGGGCACCCGCGTCTGGCCGGTCACCGAGAAGCCCAGCCGCCGGTAGAACCGCACGTTCGGCTCCGACGAGGTCTCCAACACGGCGGGCAGGCCGGCCCGGTCGGCCTCGACCAGGCCGGGCCGCAGCACCCGGGCCCCCAGCCCTCGGCCCTGGGCGGTCCGGCGCACGCCGACGGTGGCGAGCAGGAACGCCGGCTCGGCCGACCGCAGGGAGGCGCAGGCCGCGTCGGCGGCGTGCAGCGCCGGCTGCCGGTCGCCGGCAAGTTCGGCGTTGCGGGCCGCGACGGCGGCCCAGACCTCGTCCGGCACCGGCCGGTCCGGGCGCAGCCAGACCGCCACCGCCGCCAGCCGGCCGTCGGCGTCCGCCGCCGCCCAGACGTCGCCGTAGGGCAGCCCGACGGCGGCGACGGTGCCGGCGAACATCGCCCCCAGCCGCTCCCGGTGCCGGTCGGCGGCGACCGTCCAGGCCATCCAGGGGTACCCGTCGAAGGCGTCGGCGAGCACGTCGGCCGCCTCGGCTGTCGACTCCGGCCCGATCCGGCGTACGTCGAACTCCATGCCGTCCTCCTCGCGCGCCGCCGCCCGGCCGGCGCAGTGCGCGATCATGCCACGGCCCCCGGGGCCGGCGCCCGGGATTATCGGGTGCTCAGAGCCGGTAGAACGCCCGGTAGCGGCGGATCAGCCGCCACTGCACCAGCACCGCCGCCACGGTCAGCAGGATCATCACCAGGGTCGCGGCGGCGGCGTAGCCGTAGCGCAGGTACTCGAAGCCGGTGCGGTAGACGAACAGCGACAGGTAGGTGGTGGCGTACGGGGGTGGGCCGCCGTCGGTCACCACGAAGGCCGGCACGAAGGAGAAGTGCAGGCTCTGGATGGCGTCGCGCACCGCCAGCAGCCCCAGCACGGGCGCCATCAGCGGCAGCGTGACCCGGCGGAACACGTCCCAGCCGGTGGCGTCCTCGATCGCCGCCATCTCGTAGACGTCGCGGGGCAGCGCGCGGCGGGCGGCCAGCAGCACCACGAAGGTCTCGCCGATGGTGAACAGGCTCATCAGGACGATCGCCGCGCGGGCGTCGGTGGGGTCGGTGAGCCACTGCGGCGGGGTGCGTCCCAGCGCGGTCAGGCCGTTCTCCCCGCCCGTGCGCAGCAGCTGGTTGATCGGCCCGTAGAGGGGGTTGAGCAGCCAGAGCCAGAGCAGCCCGTAGGCGATCTCCGGCACCGCGGTCGGCAGCACGGCCGCGGTGCGGGCGCCGCCGACGCCGACCGCGCGGCGGTGCAGCAGCAGCGCCAGGCCGAGGGCGAACAACACCCGCAGCGGTACGGCCACCAGCGCGAAGACCAGCGAGTTGGTCAGCGACACCCGGAACACCGGGTCGTCCAGCAGCGCCGCGAAGTTGTCCAGCCCCACCCAGCGTGGCGGGCGCAGCAGGTCGTACTCGGTGAAGGCCAGCGCCAGGGTGACCGCGGCGGGCAGCAGCACCAGTCCGACCAGCCCCACCAGGTACGGCGCCAGCATCAGCGCCAACTGCCGACGCGAGCGGCGGTCCGTCGTCGTCACGGGGCGTACCGGCGGCCGGAGCCGGCGTGGAAGACGTGCACGTCGGCCCAGCGCACGCCGACGCGTACCGGCGCGCCCCTACCCGGCCGGCGGGCGGCGGGCACCCGGGCGACGACGGGGTGCCCGCCGGCGAGCCTCAGGTACGCGTACGCGTCCTCGCCGACCACCTCGACCCGGTCGACGGTGGCGTCCGTCCCGTCGGTCGCGCCCAGGACGACCGCCTCGGGCCGGAAGCCGAGCTCCATCCCGTCGTGGTCCGCCCCCGGGACGGGGGCGCCGTCGGGGCGCAGCGGACCGTCGGCCGGGAGCAGGTTCATCGCGGGGGAACCGACGAAGCGGGCGACGAAGGTGGTGGCCGGGGTGCGCCAGATCTCGTCGGGGGTCCCGACCTGCTCGATGCGCCCGTCGCGCAGCACGGCGATCCGGTCGGCGAGCACCAGCGCCTCGGTCTGGTCGTGGGTGACGTGCACCATCGTCGCGCCCAGCCGGTCGTGCAGGGCCCGCAGCTCGGCGCGCATCTGCACCCGCAGCGCCTGGTCGAGGTTGGACAGCGGCTCGTCGAGCAGGAACACGTCCGGCTCGCGCACCAGCGCCCGGGCCAGCGCCACCCGCTGCCGTTCGCCGCCGGAGAGCTGCCCGGGCCGCCGGTCCAGCAGTCCGGCGCAACCGACGGTCTCCGCCGCCGCCCGCGCGCGTTCCCGGGCCGCCGCGCGGGGCGTGTCGCGTACCTCCAGGCCGAAGGCGATGTTCTCCGCGACGCTCAGGTGCGGGAAGAGCGCGTACGACTGGAACACCATCGACACGTTGCGCCGGCCCGGGCGCTCGGCGGTGACGTCCCGGCCGGCGATGCGGACGCGGCCGGCGGTGACCGGCTCCAGGCCGGCGACGACCCGCAGCACTGTCGACTTGCCGGCCCCCGACGGGCCGAGCACCACCAGCAGCTCGCCCCGGGCGGCGGCCAGGTCCACCTCGTGCAGCACGGTCGCCCCCCGGTACGCGGCCGAGACGCCGGCCAGGGAGAGGCCCGGATCGCTCACCCGTGCTCCCCGCGGGCGAAGATCGGCCGGGTCTGCCGGTCGAGGTCGCGAATCACGTCGTCGAGCCGGTCGCCCCGGTGCATGGCGTTCTCCAGGATGCCGTAGGTGACGTCCTCGATCTCCGGCCAGGTGGAGACGGTCGGCAACGCCCGGACGGTGGGGATGGCGTCGAGGAAGACCTTGGCGCTGCGCGGCGGCTGGGCGGGGCCGAGGAACGCCGGGGACTGCGACACCCCGATGTGCGACGGGACGGTACGGCCGGTGGCCGCGATGATCCGCTGCCCCTCCTCGGCGATGGCGAACTCCAGGAACCGCCACGCGGCGTCCTTGTGCTTCGCGCCCCGGGTCATGCAGTACGCGTCGGAGTGCAGCACCCCGACCTGCTCCTTGTAGACGGGCAGCGGCGCGACGTCCCACTCGAAGCCGGTGATCGAGCGGAACGTGGTGGTGGAGCGGCGGGAACTCATCAGCATGGCGAGCCGGCCGTTGGCGAAACGCGACTCGTCGTCCTCGGCCTCCACCTCCTCGTCGGTGGGCACCACCCCGTACGCCAGCCGCAGGTCCACGAGGTTCTTCAGCGCCTCCCGGGCGGCCGGGGTGTCCAGGGTCAGCCGGGTCGGTTTCGCCGGGTCGTCGACGATCTCGCCGCCGCCGGACCAGACGAACGGGGCGAGCCGGATGATCGACGGCTCGACGCCGAGGCCGTGCACGGCCGGGCGCAGCGCCGCGCCCTCGCTCTCGGTGGCCCTGACCACCACGCCCCGCGAGTCGCGGGTCATCGCGGTCGCGGTGGCGACCAGGTCGTTCCAGGTCCAGCCGGCCCTCGGCTCCGGCACGCCGTGCTTGGCGAACAGGGTGCGGTTGTAGTAGACGGCCAGGCTGGAGACGTTCTGCGGCAGGCAGAGCTGCCGGCCCTGCCACCGGAAGGCGTTCCAGGCCACCGGGTAGTAGTCGGCCGGGTCGACGGCCGCGGAGGCAGCCAGCCGGTCGTCCAGCGGCTCGATGACGTCCTTGCCGGCGAACTGGCCGTAGAAGCGGTAGTTCATCAGGAACAGATCGGGCGGGGCGCCGCCGGCCACCGAGGTGGCGAGCCGGGCCAGCAGGTCCTTGCGGTCGCTGGCCTCGACGAGCTGCACGTCGGAGCCGGGACGGGCCTTCTCGTACGCCTCGACGAGGGTGCGGTAGGCGGCGAGTTCCTCGGGGGCGCCGAAGACCAGCAGCCGCACCGGCCCGTCGGCGGACGACCCGGCGCCGGAGCCGCACCCGGTGGCGGCCAGCACGGCGGTGAGCAGCAGCGCGAGCAGCGCCTTCGGTCGCGTCGTCGGTCGCATCGTCAGTCTTGTCCCGTCGGGTCGTCGTGGTGGAGGAAGCGCCGCTGGGCGAGCACGAAGACGGCCAGCGCCGGCACCGTGGCCAGCACCGCGCCCGCCAGGAACACCGGGAAGTTCGTCGGGTCCAGCACCGACAGGGAGCGCAGCGCCAGCGGCAGGGTGAACAGGTCGCGGTCGTAGACGTAGACCAGCGGGTCGAGGAAGTTCGACCAGGTGAGCACGAAGGTCAGCGCGGTGAGGCCGGCGGTGACCGGGCGCACCAGCGGCAGGGCGACCCGCCACCACGTGCGCAGCGGCGACAGGTCCGCCACCAGGCAGGCGTCGTAGAGATCGGTCGGCAGCGCCCGGAACGCCAGGTGATAGACCAGGACGTAGAGCGGCGAGGTGCCCAGCAGCGCCGGGGCGACCAGCGGCACCAGGGTGTCGGTCAGGCCGAGCATCCGGAAGATCGCGAAGCGGGGCACGAGCAGCGCCGTGGCCGGCACCATCAGCGCCACCAGGGAGGCCGCCACGACGACGCCGGTGACGCGCGGGGCGATCCGGGTCAGCGCGAAGCCCGCCAGGGAGGCGACGAGCACGCTCAGCGGCACGGCGACGACCGCGACCAGGACCGAGTTGAGCGAGGCGCGCAGCAGCCCGCCCAGCTCGACGGCCTGCCGGTAGCCGGTGGTGGAGACCGGCTCCGGCACGAACTGCGGGGTGGGCGGCGGCGGCAGGCCCGGCTCGGTGAGCGAACCGGAGACCAGCAGCAGCAACGGTGGGACGAAGACGAGCAGGACGAAGGCCGCGCCGAGGGTCCGCCAGGCACGCCCGGCCGCCCCGGGCAGCGGTGCGGGGCCGCGCACGCGGCCCCGCACCCTGTCGTCGCCGATGGTCTCCTGCCTCAGAGCGTGAGCTGCCAGGCGCCGAGGCCGTGCGAGGCGGCGTAGAGCACCCGCTCGCCCGGCACGACGGTCAGCCCGGCGACCTCCACGTTCGGCATGCCCCGGGCCGCCTTCACCCAGGTCGTGGCGCCCTTGGCCAGCCGCAGCACGCCGAAGTCGGTGGCCGCGTAGAGGGTGCCGGTCACGTCGTCGCGGACCAGGTCGGTGATCGGCTGGTCGCCGAAGTCGTACGACCGGTCGGTCCAGGTCGCGCCCGCGCCCGCCAGCCGCACCTCGAACGCGTGCCCGAGGGTGGCCGGGGTGTTCGAGTTGAAGCCGCTGTAGGAGACCCACGCCCGCGCCGGGTCGGCCGGGTCGACGTGGACGCTGGTGACGAAGCGGTTCGGCGTGGCGGCGGTGTCGATGCGCGTCCAGGTGACCGCCGACGCCGGCTCGGCGTCGACGTTGCGGGACACGAACACCCGGCCGGTGCTGGTGGCCGCGTACGCCGTGGACGAGTCGGAGGCGACGCGCTCGACGACCGAGACGGCCCCGCCGGCCCGGTCGCCCCACGCGGCGTCGGTCAGGTTGACCGTGCCCAGCGGCGCGAAGTCGCCGCACTGCGCCTCGAAGGTGCCGGTCCAGGTGTTGCAGATCCGGTCGGCCTCGGCCAGGCTGCGGTCGCCCAGGCCGAACGTCTTCGTCCGGTAGACGGTGCGCGAGGTGCCGGCGAAGATCGTCCCGCTGACCTTCGGGTCGGTGGTCACCGGGGCGTAGAACAGGGTGCCCGGGTGCCCGAAGACCGGGTCGGAGATCGAGATCCAGCTGCCCACGTCGCCGTTGTTGAAGTTCACCTCGGGCGAGGCGTCGTAGAAGGTGTGGAAGCGGAACTCCGGCCTGCCGACGTCGAAGCCGGACGCGCCGCCGTCACCGATCATCGTGTTGACCCAGCGCCGGCGCTCGCCCTTGTTCTCCCAGGTGCCGTTGTCCTGGGTGCCGCCCTGGAGCAGCCGGTGGTCGTGCGGGCTGGCCGAGAGGCTGATGAACTGCAACGTGTTCATGCCCTTGTTGATGCCGTCCAGCTTCGACGGGATCTTCGACAGCATCTGCCGGCAGCGGTCCTTCTGCGCCTGCGTGGTCAGGTTGCGGTCCGGGTTGTCGCACCAGGCCGACCGGTCCACGAACTGGCCGCTGGAGCGCATCACGCCGCCGTCGTTGGCCTCGAAGAACTGGTACGGGTTGCGCGGGTTGGTGACCAGGGCGTGCTGGTCGGGGTGCAGGCCGTTGGGGTGCAGCTCGTCGGTGCCGTCGAAGGTCATGTCGGTGCCGCTGAAGCCGGCGTCGGTGGAGAGCACCACGGCCCGCTTGTGGGCGACGGTCTCGCCGTAGACGTACGAACCGCCGGTGTAGACGATGTCCGGGTGCCCGGCCGGGGTGTGCACGAACACGTCGTACCAGCACTGGCCGGTGCACTGGTTGTAGGTGGCGTAGCCCGGGTCGGCCGGGTTGGCGCTGCTCAGGTCGGCGAACGCGGGGGCGCCGCCGGCCACGTCGTCGCTGCGGAACAGCCGCGAGTACGGGTTGCCGAGGTTGCCCTCGTAGACGTACATGCGGGTCTTGCCGTTCGGCAGGGCGGTCACGTCGATCGCGGCCCGGGTCTGGAAGACCGCCGGGTTGAGCGAGGGCTTGATCTGCGTCCAGGTGGCGCCGGCGTCCGTCGAGCGCCAGACCCCCCGGGCGTACGAGGAGGCGTAGACGGTGTTCGCGTCGCGCGGGTCGAGCTTGACGTAGCGCACGCCGCGCGGCGAGCAGGTGGCGGTGTTGCCGTACTCGGCGGCGCTGCCCGTGCACTGGGTGGCGTCGGCCGAGCCGTTGTGGATGAACTTCCAGTTCGCGCCGCCGTCGGTGGACTTGTAGAGGCCCCACTTCTCCGCGTCGGGCACGGGCCGGGTGACGCCGGTGCAGCAGGAGCCGGACATGCCGCGCAGGGCGGTGGTGGTGGCGACGTAGAGCGTCTTCGGGTCGCCGGGCTTGACGGTGATCTCGCCGATGCCCTTGCCGGCGAGGGCATTCTTGCCCAGCGGCCCCTTCCAGGTGACGCCGCCGTTGGTGGACTTGTAGAGCCCGACGCCGGCGACGCAGCCGGAGGCGCAGGTGTTGGCCTCGCCGGTGCCGACGTAGATGGTCAGCCCCGTCTTGTCGTTGCGGTCGATCTTGACCGAGCCGGCCGCGTTGATGCCCAGCGGCCCGCCCAGGTAGAACCACTTCGGCTCGGCGGCGAGGACGTTCAGGGTGCCCCAGACGCCGCCGCCGGCCGGCGTGACGTACGCCCGGCAGAGCAGGGCGTTGCAGTCCGGGGCGATGTCGATGGAGGTGACCCGCCCGCCCGCGACGTACGCGTTCGGCACGTAGTTGCCGGCGTTGCGGAACTCGGTGAACGGGTAGAGCGCCTCGCTGGGGCCGATGTTCGTCCAGCCTCGGGTGCCGCCGGTGCGCCGCTCGGCGGCGGCGTACGCCGACTTGGAGCGGTCGACCTGGGCGATGCTGATCGTGTCGGCCGGGTACGCGCGCTCCAGGAACTCCTGCTGCGCGGCGTTGCCGGGCCCGTCCGGCGACATGCCGTCGCTGCCCGGCACGGCCTGGCGCAGCCGTTCCATGTGGGCGCCGAGCGCCCCCGGCATCTCCCCGTCGCCGGCGGCCGCGACGGGGGTCGGCACCTCGGCGCCGGCGAAGTGGATTCCGATGAGACCGGTCGACGCCACCAGGGCACCGACCGCCAGTCCTGCGAGCAGATGACGACGTCTGCGCTTCACGAGGTCCCTCCGGCAGATGACGGCGCCACTCAGCGCGACCCTCCGGAATGCCGACCGCCGCTGGCAGCGTCCACGGTGGAGAATGACAGAGCGCATCGACGCAGACAACCCCCGGTAGCGACGGGATCGAGTGCGGGGTTGCATCCGCGCGGAGTGGGTAGTGCGCCGGCATGCCATCGCGTTACGAGAACTACCCGAGGATCGCCATCGTCACCGGCGCGGACTCCGGCATCGGCCGGGCCTGCGCCGTCGCCCTCGCGGAGGCCGGCTTCGACGTCGGCGTCACCTGGCACCGCGACGCCGACGGCGCCGAGCGGACCGCCGCCGAGGTACGCGCCGCCGGCCGGCGCTGCGAGGTCGCCGAGCTGGACCTGACCCGGCTGCCGGGCGCCGACGCGGTCGTCGACGAGCTGGCCGACCGGCTCGGCGGTCTCGGTGTGCTCGTCAACAACGCCGGCACCGGGGCGTCCACGCCCTTCGTCGACACCGGCTGGGAGCAGTGGCGCGAGGTGCTCTCCGTCGACCTCGACGGGCCGTTCCTGTGCGGGCAGCGGGCGGCGCGGCGGATGCGGGCCGCGGGGCTGGGCGGACGGATCGTCAACATCACCAGCGTGCACGAGCACGCGCCCCGGGTCGGCTCGGCCGCGTACTGCGCCGCCAAGGGCGGGCTCGGTCTGCTGACGAAGGTGATGGCGCAGGAGCTGGCGGCGGACGGGATCACCGTCAACGCGGTCGCCCCGGGCGAGATCGCCACCCCGATGACCGGTCAGGAGGACGTCGACCCGTTCACCGAGGAGCGGCCCGGGGTGCCGGTCGGGCGGCCCGGCGACGCGCGGGAGGTGGCCGCCGTGGTCGCGCTGCTCGCCTCGCCCGCCGCCGCGTACGTCACCGGCGCGTCCTGGCCGGTGGACGGCGGCATGCTGATGATGGGCCCGCAGGCCAACTCGTTGGAGTCGCACGACTGGCGCTCGGTGCGGGGGTGAGGCGCCGCCGCGCCGGGACGCCCCGGCGCGGCCCCGCCCGCCGGGCGCGCACAGCTCGGCACCCCGGCGCGGTCCCGCCCGCCGGGCGCACAGCTCGGCACCCCGGGGCCCGGTGACCGTCGCGGCGGCGGGACAATGGGGGCCTCCGCCCGCGAGGCCGCCGGCGGGATCCCCCGATCGGCAGGAGAACGGTCAGCGTGTCGGAAACTCCCGGGGCGACGTCGCCGGCGGACGGGCTGCGCGGCGACTGCGCCCGGTGCTTCGGGCTCTGCTGCGTCGCGCCGGCCTTCGCCGCGTCCGCCGACTTCGCCATCGACAAGCCCGCCGGGCAGCCCTGCCCCAACCTGCGGGCCGACTCGCGGTGCGGCATCCACGCCGACCTGCGCGACCGGGGTTTCCCCGGCTGCACCGTCTTCGACTGCTTTGGCGCCGGGCAGCGGGTGGCCCAGGTCACCTTCGGCGGGCGGGACTGGCGCGACGCGCCGGAGACCGCAGCGCGCATGTTCGACACGTTCGCGGTGATGCGGCCCCTGCACGAGCTGCTCTGGTACCTGACCGAGGCGCTCGCGACGCGCCCGCCGCAGCCGCTGCGCGACGAGTTGTCCGTCGCGCTCGACGAGACCGGGCGGCTGACCCGGGAGCCCGCCGACACGCTGCTGGGTCTCGACGTGGACGCGTACCGGGGGCGGGTCAACCCGCTGCTGTCCCGCGCCGGGGACGCGGCCCGGGCCCGGGGCGGCCGGCCCGGCGTGGACCGGCGGGGCGCCCACCTGTTCGGCGTCGACCTGCGCCGGACCGACCTGCGCCGGGCGAACCTGCGCGGGGCGCTGCTGATCGGCGCCGACCTGCGCGGCGTCGACCTCGGCCTGGCCGACCTCACCGGCGCCGACCTGCGCGGGGCCGACCTGCGCGGCGCGGACCTCTCCGGCGCCCTGTTCCTGCACCAGTCCCAGCTCGACGCGGCCCGGGGCGACCGGCACACCGCCCTGCCGCCCGCCCGGACGCGCCCCGGGCACTGGTCACCGCTGTCGCTCACCCCGCTGCCCCGCGCACCCCGCTCCCCCGCCCGCACCACCCGCCCATCACGCCCCCGCTGACCCCACCCCCGCCTCCCCTCCCACCCCGCTCTTCCCCTGCATCCTCACCCCTCCGGCTCCCTGGTCCGACACCTCCCGCCCGCACTCCCACCCCACCTCTCGCTCTTCGCGATCATGCAGTTGTGATGCTGCGCATACCGGCGGCAACCCGGCCATAACGGGCACCACGACTGCATGATCGCCCCGCCGGGCGGGCAGCGCGGGACGGGGCAGACGAGGCGCGGCGCGGGGGTCGGAGGCGGGCGGGTTTTGGGTGGAGGGCTTCGGGTAGCCGGGGGCGGACACGGCATCGGCGGAACGCGGCGGTGCGACGGCACGGGGAGGCAGTGGTGGGGTATCGGGCGCGCGACGGGGAGCTGCCGGTCGATCCGGCGCACGCCGAGGACGAGGCCGGCCAGGCCCGGCTGGTGCAGGTCGAGGCAGACACCGACGTCCCGGCGCCGGACGACACGACGACGAAGCCCGACATCGTCACCGAGGACGACGGGTCGGGCATGGCGGGCGGCGCGTCGGGCAGTTCCAGCGGCGGCTCCGGCATGCCGGGCCACCCGGACGCGGCTCGCTGAGCACCGGCGCGGGTCACGTTTGCGGGCAGGCCACCCGGACGCGGCTCGCTGAGCGCCGGCGCGGGGCACGTTTGCGGGCAGGCCACGGGGGCAGGAGAGCGGCATGACCGATCAGAACCGTACCGACCGGGCCGCCACCGACGAGCCGGACGGCGCCACCGCCATGCAGGCGTCGCTGCGTCCACCGGGCGAGTCCCTGCGCAGCACCGACGACACCGGCGACGACTTCGCCGACCTGCCCGCCGAGGACCGGCGGTCGGCCCGGGAGGTCAGCCGCGCCGGCTACGACGTGGACGCCGTCTCCGGCACCACCGACCCGAGCCGCACCGAGTGACCTGAGCGCCGGCCCGCCCGCCGGTCCGATCAGCGGCCGGCGGGCACCGCCGACGCGCGGGCCTCGGTCATGCCCCGGTTGGCCAGCGCGTCGGCGCGCTCGTTCTCCGGGTGGCCGTTGTGCCCCTTCACCCACAGCCAGGTGACCTCGTGCCGGGCGCACGCGGCCTCCAACCGCTGCCACAGGTCGGCGTTCTTGACCGGCTGCTTCGCGGCGGTCCGCCAGCCGTTACGCTTCCACGAGGCCAGCCAGCTGGTGATGCCGTTGCGCACGTACGTGCTGTCGGTGTGCAGCTCGACGGTGACCGACCGGGTCAGGCTCTCCAGGGCCTGGATGGCCGCCATCAGCTCCATCCGGTTGTTGGTGGTCGGGGTCGCCTCGCCGCCGCACAGTTCCCGCTCGTGCGCGCCGTAGCGCAGCACCACGCCCCACCCGCCGGGGCCGGGGTTGCCGCTGCACGCCCCGTCGGTCCAGATCTGCACGACCCTGCCGGCCGTCTCGTCCACCATGCCGGCAACCTACCGAATCCGCACGGCCTCCCCCGCCGTCGGGCGGCGGCGCGGCGTGGACGACCTTCCCGACCTTCCACTGCGCCGCCTGAGGCGGCTCAGCCGTCGGCGTCGGCCCGGTCGCCGACCACCGGTCGCGGGACCGTCCAGGTCGCCGCCCGCCGGGTCGGGTCGACGCGGTCGCGGAGCCGGGCCACGGCGTCCCCGGCGGTGGCGGCGACCATCGGCCGCAGCCGGGTGGTGCCCATCAGCGCCACCTCCTCCGCCGGGGTGGTCGCGCCGTCGAGGAACCGCAGCACCCGCTCGGCGGGGTTGCGGTCGAAGAGCCGGCCGAAGAAGTCGGGCCCGCCGACGCCGCCGCCGTCCAGCGCCCGGAGCGCGACCGCGTCCATCCAGCGGTGCCGACGGGGGTACGCGGCAGCGGGCACCGGCGGGCGGCCGGCCGCGAGGGCCCGGGCGACCTGCTCGGCCTGGCGGTGCATGGCGGAGAACGTGAAGCCGGTGGAGGGTCGGGTGGCCCCGCCGGCCGTGCCGAGTCGGACCACCCGGGGCGAGGGCCGGGCCTCGAACGGGCCGTCGGTCATCGGGATCACCCCGTTCTCCACCTCCCGGACCCGCAGCCGGGCCGGGTCGAGGCCGAGCAGGTCCCGGTAGCCGGCCAGCGCCGCGTCGTAACCGGCGTCGGTGAGCAGGTCGGGGCCGAACTCGGTGTACTCCACCAGGGCGTACCGGTCGCTGACCGGCAGGACGTACCCGAACGACACGCCCCGGGCGGGCTGCGGGGTGCGGAAGTCCATCAGGACGGCGCGGGCCGGGTCGAAGACCGGCACGGCGGACTCCAGCCACCAGCCCCGGAAGTGCTGGAGCCAGTTGGTGCGCCCGGGTCGCCGGGGCGGCCGGGGCCGGGAGTCCAGCACCCAGGTCGCGCGGACGGCCGGCCCGTCGCCGCCGCCGGCGCATACCGTGACGTGCTCCCCGTCGTCGTGCAGGGCGTCGACGGGCGCGACGATCCGCCGCACGCCCAGCCGCCGCTCGGCCTCGGCAGCCCGGGCGTAGACCGGGCCGGAGCGCAGCATGGCGTACCGCAGGGGGGCCAGGTCGAGCACGCGGCGGCCGTCGGGCGTCGCCACCTCGACCTGGTCCCAGCTCGCGGCCAGCATCGGGTCCAGGTCGCTGCCGGGGCGGTCCCAGAAGGCCCAGGTCCGGTCCTGGCCGCGACGGTGGACGGGGTCGACGACGGCGACCCGGAGGTCCCGCACGCCGTGCCGGTCCAGGGCCGCGAGGACCAGCGACGCGGCGCCGCCGCCGCCGACCAGCGCCAGGTCGACGTCCAGCGGCGCGGAGGTGTTCACGCCGCCCACGCTGCCACACCGGCCCGGACGCCCGGGCACCGACCGGCCCGGGTCGGGGGCATCGGGCGGTCGCCGGGCGGCGGTAGGGTGCCAGCGGTCGCCCCCGGGCGACGGCCACCGTGCAACCGGGAGGACGCCCGCCGATGAGCATCACCGCCGCCAACGCGCTCACCGCCCGTTGGGCGTCCACGGTGGACGCCGGGCAGACGGTCGTCTCCGGCGCCGGCGTCTATCCGCTGCTGGCGCTGCTCGCCCGCTACGCGACCGGTCCGGTCCGCGACGAACTGCTCGCGGTCGCGCCGGAGCCGGCCCGGTTCGACCTGGACCGCTCCCCCACCACCCGGCTCGCGCTCGCCGCCTGGGCGCGGCGGGACCTGCCGCTGGCCGACCGGTGGGTGCGGGAGGTGCCGGCGGCCATGCGCGGGGAGCTGACCGGCGATCCGGCGCACGACCAGCAGGCCCTCGACGGGTGGGCCGCGACCCACACCGACGGCCTGGTCCCCCGGATGCCGGTGCGGGGCACCCCGGCGACCGCGATGGTGCTGGCCAGCGCGCTGTCGCTGCGCACCGAGTGGGCCGCGCCGTTCCGCGACGCCTGGTGCCAGCCGTACGCCGGGCCGTGGCACGGTCGCCGGCTCGCCGGGCTGAGCCGGACGAGCTACGACCTCGACGCGCTGCGGGCCGCCGACACCCCCGCCGGCCCGCTCAGCCTGCTGACCGTGCGGGGCGCCGAGGACGTCGACGTGGTGCTCGCCCTGGGCGCGCCGCAGCACGGGGCGGCGGAGGTGCTGCCGGCCGCCGTCGGCGCGCTCGAGGCGCCGGCCGCGCTGCCGATCGCCGCCGGCCCCGGCGTCGACGAGCAGGTCGTCGACGCCCTCGACGACCGGCCGGAACTGCTCGTCCGCACCGTGGCCTTCACCGCCTCCGCCGACCACGACCTGCTGGAGCGGGCCGCGCTGTTCGGCCTGTCCACCGCGGCCGGCGACGGCGACCACTTCCCCGGCATCTCCCGGCTCCTGGCGGTCTCGCAGGCGCGGCAGAGCGCCACGGCCACCTTCAGCGCGACGGGTTTCCGCGCCGCCGTGGTCACCGCCGTCGCCACGCGGGCGGGTTCCGCCCGCCCGCGGCTCACCGCCCGCAGGCGGCGGGTACGTTTCGACGTCGACCGGCCCTTCGGCTTCCTCGCCGTGCACCGGCCCACCGGGCTGGTGCTGCTCGCCGGCTGGGTGACCGATCCCGACCCTCGCGGCTGAGCACCGGGCGCGCCGCCGATTCCGCCGGCCTCGGCTACCGTTCGGCCATGATCCTCACCGACCCGGAACTGGCCATCGTCGCGGCGGAGGCGGGCGCGGCTGTCGTCCGGGCCCGGTTCGGCGGGCCGCTGGAACGGTTCGACAAATCGCCCGGTGACTTCGCCACCGCCGCCGACCTCGAGTCGGAGCGGGCCGTCCTCGACGTGCTGCGCCGCGCCCGGCCGCACGACGCCGTGCTGGGCGAGGAGAGCGGGCACACCGGTTCCCGGTCGGCCGACCGGACCTGGCTGGTCGACCCGCTGTGCGGCACGCTGAACTACGCGGCGCGCACCCCGCTGGTCGCGGTGAACGTGGCGCTGCGTACCGGTCCGGAGGTCACCGCCGTCGCGGTCGCCGACCCGTTCGCCGGGGAGGTGTTCTGGTTCGGGGACGGCAGGGCGGCCCAGATCCGTCGCGACGGCGTCGACGAGCCCCTCGCGCCGTCGGCCAGCTCCCGGCTGGTGGACGTCAACCTCGACCCGCCGTTCCCGAACGCCCCCGCATTCCGGGCGACCGGGATGCTCGCGGACGCGGAGTTCGCCGCGCGGTTCGGGCCACGGGTGCTCTCCACCACGCTGGCCGTCGCGTGGGTCGCCGCCGGTCGACGGGCCGCGTACGTCACCGACGGGGACCTCCGCGACAGCGTGCACTTCGCCGGCGGTATCGCCCTGTGTCAGGCGGCCGGGTGCGTGGTGACCGGGCTGCGGGGGCAGCCCCCGCACACCGGCGTGGGCGGTCTCATCGTGGCGGCGGACGCGGAGACGCACGCCGCCCTGCTGGCCGTCGTCGACCGGCAGTTCCGGGGGGCGCCGGAGCGAACGGCGGCCCGGCCCTGAGCGGCGCCGCCGGCCAGCGACGCGCTGGTGATCAGCGGCCGGCCGACCGGGGCCTGCCGCCCGACGCTCAGCGCTCCCCGGCCCGCTTGCGGTAGACGACCTGCCGGCGCAGCGGACCGGAGTCGACCTCCGGGTCGTCGAAGTCGTCGGCCGGATCGGCGGTCATGCCCAGGCGACGCATCACCGCCTGCGAGCGCAGGTTGGTCGCGGTGGTGATGGCCAGGATCTCCGGCAGCCCGACGGTGTCGAAGCCGTACCGCAGGACGGCCCGGGCCGCCTCGGTGGCGTAGCCGTGGCCCCAGGCGGAGCGGGCGAGCCGCCAGCCCGCCTCCACGCCGGTGACCGGCACACCCTCGTCGACCCGGTCCAGCCCGGCGAAGCCGACGAACGCGCCGCCGGCGCGGACCTCGACGGCCCAGAAGCCGTAGCCGAGCCGGTCGAGGTCGGCCTGGAACGAGCGCGCCGAGGCGGCGGCCTGCTCGGCGGTGAGCAGCGGGCCGAGGTGCTCGCGCACCTCCGGATCGGCGTTCATCGCGGCCCACGGCGAGAGGTCGGACTCCCGCCAGTCGCGCAGCAGCAGCCGTTCGGTCCTGATCTCCGTCACCGCGCGACCCTATTCGCCGGGCAACCGCCGGGGCACGCGGGTTCGCGCCGGCCGGTCGGTCCCGGGGGATGGCCTCGATGGTCGCCATGTTCCGCTCGCCCCAGTCGCCGAGTGGCATCAGCACCTCGTTGAGGGACCGGCCGAAGTCGGTCAGCGAGTATTCCACCTTGGGCGGGACCTGCCGGTAGACCTCACGGTGCACGAGGCCGTACGCCTCCATCTCGCGCAGTTGCTGGATCAGCATCTTCTCGCTGATCCCGGTGATCCCCCGGCGCACCTCGGCGAAGCGGCGGGGGCCCCCGTCCAGCTCCCACAGGATCAGCGCCTTCCACTTGCCGCCCACGACGTCGATCGCGGGGTGCCAGGTACGTCGACGGCGCCATCATGGCCGTTCCGTTCATGATCGGCCAGCCCGGCGCGTTCGTGCTCCACAGCGGCGCGGAGGACGCCTTCCTCGACTGGCGGGACACCCTCGCGGTGTTCGGCGACGTCCACTGGCTCGGCGCCGACCCCGGTCGGGCGGCCGTGCACGACCTGGCCCTGCTCGCCGCCATGTACGGCATGTTCGGTGGATTCCTGCACGCCACGGCGATGATCCGCGCGGCCGGCACGCCGGCGGGCCAGTTCGCGCCGATGGTGACCGGGGTGGCTGACCGCCATGCTCGGGGAGCTGCCCGCCATGGCGGCGGCCGTCGACTCGGGCGAGCACGACGCCGACGGGTCCTCCCTGGGGATGCAGGCCGCCAGCTTCGGCAACCTGCTGGCAGCCTGCCGGGACCTGGGGGTCGACGCCGGGCTGATGCGCCCGGTACGTGACCTGCTGGACGAGGCGGTCGCCCGGGGCCACGGCAAGGAGGGCCTCTCCGCGCTGGTGGGGCTGCTGCACGACGACGTCGGTCGCCCGGCCTGACCGCCCCCGCCGCCCCCTGACGGGTGGATGCGGCGACATGCTGGACATGCAGTCGTCCGGTTGCCTAATCTGACAGGCAGCCGGACGGCTGCGTGTGCGAGGTGGGCAGGGTGGACGACGTGTTCCGGGCGCTGGCCGACGCGAGTCGGCGCCGGCTCCTCGACGACCTCAACCGGCGCGACGGGCAGAGCCTGCGCGAGCTGTGCGCCGGGCTCGACATGACCCGGCAGTCGGTCAGCAAGCACCTGGCGGTGCTTTCGGCGGCCAACCTGGTGACCACCGTGCGACGCGGCCGGGAGAAGCTGCACTACCTCAACCCCGTCCCGATCAACGCCGTCGCCGAACGATGGATCGACCGTTACGACCGCGAGCGGGTGCGCGCACTCGCCGACCTACGGACAGCGCTGGAGCGGGAGCCGATGGACAGTCCCACCTTCGTCTACACCACCTACGTCAACACCACCCCCGAGAGGCTCTGGGCCGCGCTGACCGAGCCGGCGTTCACCCGCCGCTACTGGGGCGGCGTCGCGCTGCGCTCCGACTGGCGGGTCGGCTCCCCCGTGCTGTGGCAGGACGAGCCGGGCGGCGAGTTCCGCGACCTCGGCCAGCGCGTCCTGGTCGCCGAGCCGTTCCGCCGGCTCTCCTACAGCTGGCACGGCTTCCAACCGGAGCACGCCGCGCACTTCGGCTGGTCCGACGAGGAGTTGGCGGCCCGGCTCGGCGAGCGGAGGTCCCGGGTCACCTTCGACATCGCCCCGTACGGCGAGTTCGTCAAGTTGACCGTCACCCACGAGGACTTCTCCCCGGGCAGCGAGATGTACCGGGCCGTCAGCGGTCAACTCGACGGCGGTGGCGGCTGGCCGGAGCTGCTGGCCAGCCTCAAGTCGCTGCTGGAGACCGGGGAGCCGCTGCCCGAGCCGCGCCCCGAGAGCGCCACCGCGCAGGGCTGAGCACCTCGTCGCGGCACGCGGCCGGCACCGGCGGACCCGCTGCCGGGCGACCGGAACGGCGGCGCGTCCTGCCCGGAGCAAACCGGCCAGGACCGGACCACCGCGGCGGGCCGGGCGCGTACGCGCCCGCCGCGGGGCACCGTTCACGAGAGGGGCCGGGACGGCCCAGCCGCGACAGCACGACCCCCGGTGACATCGGCACGGCCAACCCTCGCGGGTGGGCCGTGCCGGCATTTCCGCTGCTCCCTCCGCCTCCCGGGTGGACACGTGACGGCAACGAGGATTTCTCATTTTCACCGGATCGGGGTCCCAACCCTCCTAGGGTTGGTCACACCGGTGCTAGTCACGGAGTTGGCCACCCGAACGACGTCCCACGCAGTCAGCGGACGAAAAGTGAGGGAAGACGCGTATGAAGGCAAAGACAGTTCTCGTATCGGCGGCGCTCGGCGTGGGTCTCGGCACGCTCCTGCTCCCCGGCGCGGCGCTGGCCGACACCGTCGTGTCACCGGCCACCACGCCGGTCGGCGGGACGGTCGTGCTCACCGCGACGACCTGCAACCCGAAGTCCGGCGACGCGATCTTCCGCGTCACCGGCCCCGACCGCGACCAGAACGTCCGGTCCACCACCGCGGCGGCCGGCGGCGGGCTGAGCGCCGAACTCTTCACCGCCGGCTTCACCCTGGGCACCTACACCGTGACCGCGACCTGCGGCGACGGCAGCGCGGCCGGCAGCGCCACGTTCACCGTCACCCCGATCGGCGGGGCCCAGGCCGGCGGGCGCGGCGACACCGACGGGACCGGCGCGTTGGCGGCCGGCGGCGCCCTGCTCGGCTCCGCCGCGGGCGGTGCCCTGGTCCTGGCCCGCCGCCGGCGCCACATGGCGGCGGCCACGCTCTGACCGACGGCCCCGTGCCGTCCACTTCCTGGAAGTCGTCCATCCCTGCAACGGGTGCCCGCACCGGTGAACCCACCGGAGCGGGCACCCGGGCGCACGCGTACGGAGGTGGGATCGTGTCCTGGCGCAGGCCCGGCTGGGCGGCCACGGTCGTCGTCCTGCTCGCCACGACCGGGCTCGGCCTGGTCGCCGCCGGGCTGGCCACGACCCCGCCCCGCCCGCCCCGGCCGGAGACCGCCCACGCCCCCGCACCGGCCCGCTCCGCGTCGTCGGTGCCGCCGCTGCACCGGGCCGCGCCGGTCGACGTGCGGATCCCGGCCATCGACGTACGGGCACGGATCGTCCCGGTGGGCGCCGACGCCGACGGGCACCTGGAGGTGCCGCCGCTGGACCGGCCCACCCTGGCCGGCTGGTACCGGCACGGTGTCAGCCCAGGCGAGACCGGCAACGCCGTGCTCGTCGGGCACGTCGACTCCGCCGCCGGCCCCGCCGTCTTCTTCGACCTCGGTCGGCTGCGGCCCGGCGACACCGTGCGGATCACCCGCGCCGACGCCAGCGTCGCCACCTTCGCCGTCGACGGCGTCGGGTCGTACCCGAAGGACCACTTCCCCACCGACCTGGTCTACGGGCCCAGCGACGCGACCGGCCTGCGGCTGATCACCTGCGGCGGCCGGTTCGACCGGGACACCGGCAACTACGTCGACAACGTCATCGTGTTCGCCACCCGGGTACCGTGACCCCCGGACCCGCCCGACCCGAGTACGGTGTCCGCGCGGATGCCGGTGCGGCGGAGGGGGACGGGTGGTTCGGCGGGCGAGGGAACGGGTCAAGCTGTCGGCCGTGTTCGACCGGCTGCTCGGCCGACCGCTGCCCGGGCAGCGCGCGCCGGAGCCCCGGCGCTCCAATCCCGACGCCGTGGTCGACTGTGCCGTCTACGTCGGCGGGCGGCGCGAGCCGGGCCGCCTGCACTACGCCGACGCGTACGCCCGCAGCCGTCGCGGCCGCGACGCCTTCGTCTGGCTGGGTCTGCACGAGCCCGATCCGGCGGTGATGGCGGCCGTCGGCCGCACCTTCGGGCTCGACGACCTCACCGTCGAGCAGGCCCTCGCCGACGGCCACCGCCCCACGGTGCGCCGCGAGGGCGACGTCACCCTGCTGGTCCTGCGCACCGCCCGTTACGTCGAGCACGCCGAGCTGACCGACACCTCCGAGGTGGTCGACACCGGCGACGTGATGGTGCTGGTCGGCGACCGCTTCGCCGTCACGGTGCGGCACGGCGCCGCGGGCGCGCTCACCTGCGTACGCGCCGACGTCGAGCAGCGCCCCGCGGTGCTCGCGCAGGGCCCGTGGGCGGTCGCCTACGCGGTCTGCGACCGGATGGTCGACCTCTACCTGGAGGTCGCCGGGCACGTCGAGCGGGACCTGGAACGCGTCGAGGAGGCGGTGTTCGCCCGCGACCGCTCGGCCGACATCCAGCACATCTACCAGCTCAAGCGGGAGGTGGTCGAGTTCAAGCGGGCGGTGCAGCCCCTCCAGGCGCCGCTGCGCTCCCTGCTCGACCAGCGGCCCGACAACCCGCCGCGCGGCCTGCACCGATGGTTCGTCGACGTGGACGCCCGGCTGACCCGGGCGGTGGACCGGGTCGCCGCCTACGACGACCTGCTGACCTCGATCGTGCAGTCCCGGTTGGCGCAGCTCGCGGTGGAGCAGAACAACGACATGCGCAAGATCGCCGCGTGGGCCGCCATCGCCGCCACCCAGACCGGTATCGCCGGGATCTACGGCATGAACTTCGCCAACATGCCGGAGCTGCACTGGCGCTACGGCTACCCCACCGCGCTCGGCCTGATGGCGCTGACCGCGTTCGCCCTGCACCGCCTCTTCCGCCGCTCGGGTTGGCTCTGAGCGCCGCTACTCCATCGTGGACGGCTCCGGGATCGCGGGCGCGGGGCTGGTGCGCGGCATCGGGACCTCGGTGGCCCGGACCGCCGGCGCCGACGCCAGCATCCGGTCGAAGACGTTGCGCAACAGCGTCGACATCGCCGGATCGTCCGCCAGGGCGCCGACGAACGAGATCGAGGACGCGCTGAAGACCAGGGCGCCGTTGGGCCGTTCCAGGAAGACCATCGCGGCGCCCTGGCCCCCGGGGTTCTCGCCCCGGGCGATGACCTGCGCCGGGGACGCCTCGCCGGCCAGCCCGCGCAGCCCGTCGGTCTCCCAGCCGCTGGCGGCGCCGTTGTAACCCGTGCGGCCGAACCTGCTGCCGACCACCAGGCCGGTGCCGGCCAGCAGCGGATGGTCACGCAGCACCTGGTACGGCGCGTACGTGCCGGCGTCGACGTAGTTGGTGCCGAGCAGTTGCGAGGCGGGCAGGCCCAGCTCCGTGTAGATGTCCCGCCTGCCGTCCGACCGGCGGTAGGTGACCACCGTACGACCGGAGTTGACCTGCACCCGCTCGTACAGGCCGTTGCCGCCCGGGTAGATCAGCCGGCCGCCGCCGGCCTGGAAGTTGACCAGCCGCTGCCGCATCGTGTCGGACCAGTACTCGGGATGGCTGCCCAGCACGAGCACCCGGTAGTTGGTGAGCCAGCCGTTGGAGCCGTGCAGGTCGGCGTCCTCGTAGACGTCGAAGGCGAGCCCCTGCCGGGACATCCAGCGGGTCAGCAGGAGATCCGAGTAGAGGGTGTGGTCCCGGATCCCGGGGTCGTCGACGTTCAGCTCCGTCGACGGCCGACGTACGGAGAGGGGTCGCCGGCCCGTGGTGTCCGGGCAGTACTGGCTGTGCCCGCCCCAGCTGTTGTAGGCGTTGTAGGTGAAGGTGGGCAGCAGCACCGCGATCCTGTTGGTGGGGCGGGTCGACCGCACGAGGAACGGCACGTACCGGTGCAGCCCGTTCGGGCCCTCCAGCCGGGCGGCGTAGAGGCCGGGCTGCCAGTCGGCGGGGACCCGGAACTGCAACCGGTCCGACCAGCCGCAGCCGACGCCGAGGAACCCCACCGGCAGCGACTGCACCCCGCCGGTGACGGGCAGCGGCGGCGAGACGACCACGGGGGCGCCGGGGTTGGGTGCCAGCCGGACCATCGACGCGGTGAGCGACGGGAACCCCGTGGACACCGCGAAGCGTGCCACCTCGCCCTGCGCCACGCTCGGCGTGTTGGCGTAGCCCTGGAGGGCGGCCTGCGTCTGCACCGTCCAGCCGGAGCCGACCCGCTTGCCGGTGCCGCTGTTCATCCAGGCGGCCCGCCCGTCGGGGCCGGCGGTGGTGTGGTTCGTCAACCGGTACTGCGTGAGCGCGCCGCTCTGCCGGGCGGTGGCCGCGTCCGGCGGGATCGCGTACAGCGCCCCCTGGCCGGTGCACCACACCCCGTCGTTGAGGAAGAAGTTGCGGAAGCCGGAGCCGATCCGCAGGCCCGAGCCCGACGCCCAGGCGCCGCCGCCGAGGTGCCGGTGCCAGCGGATGTCGCCGTAGTGGTAGGCGTAGAGGACCCCGGAGGTGTCCGCCTGCAACACGGCGCCGGTGAAGCCGCCACCGATGCGCGCCCCCTGGACCGTCCACGTCCTGCTGACCAGGTCGTACTGGTGCAGGAAAAGGTCACCTGCGGCGTTCTGTCCGTAGAACGCGCCGTGAAACCCGCACAGCCGGGGATAGCGCTCGAATCCGGCGCCGATCTGCCCGCCGCTGATCCAGGTGCCGGCGCCGGTCGTCGAGTTGGTCAGCCGGTAGCGGTAGTAGTGGACGGTGCCGTCGCCGCGTACGGCGTAGAGCGAGCCGTCGAGCCCGCCGAAGACCGCCCGGAACTGGTGCCAGCCGGAGCCGATCCGGCGGCCCGAACCGCTCGCCCACGTGAACGCGCCGGTCTGCCAGCCCGTGTGCCGGTACCAGTACAGCGCGCCGTCGGCCTGGATCGCGAAGATGACGCCGTACCCGCCGCCGACCAGGCGGATGAACCGTTGCTGCGGGTCGTACTGGGGCACGGCGGCCGACGCGCCGGACGAGCCCGCCAGCAGCAGCGGCGGCACGGAGGCGGCGATGACGGCGCCGTCGCGAAGCAGCCGTCGGCGCGGTACGCCCCCCAGGCCCGGCACGTTTCCCATGGCGACCCCTCTCCGGCGAGGCGGATGTGCTGGGCAACCTACGAAACCGACGGCGCCGGCGTGGCCCCGCCAAGCGCCCTGAGCGGGGAAATCGGATGATCCGCGAGCACCTCCGACCGGCCGGCCCGCGCCGATCCCGCCGATCAAGCGATTGACGGAAGGCGATTGACTGTTGTCGATCGAGGCGACGGGCCCGGCGCGGCCCGGCGGCGACCTGATCAGCGTCGGCCGGCTTGACGCGTCGGTCCGGGCGTGCCGGGCAGCGCGTTGGTCAGAGCGCGTTGGTCAGGGCGCGCCGGGCGGCGCGGCGGTCAGGGCGTGTCGGGCAGCGCGTCGCCGACCGCGAGGGCGCGCAGGGGGACGGGCTTGACCGGCGCCTGCGCGGTGAACGCCCCGACCTCCTCCGGCCCCCGGCCAGTCAGCGTGCAGATGAACTGGCAGAGGCCCGGCTGGCAGGACCGGCCCTGACACAGGCCCATCCCGGCGCGGGTCACCAGCTTGACCGCGTTCGCGGTGCCCAGGTGCGGGTTGGCCGCCAGCGCCCGGCGCACGTCACCGGCCCGCACCTCCTCGCAGCGGCAGAGCACGGTGTCGTCGGTGACCAGGCTGCCCAGGGCCGCCCGGTCCGGCGCGAAGCGGTCGAGCACCCGGGTGACGAAACGTCGCCGGCGGCGCAGCTCCCGGCGCACCGGGTCGGCCAGCGCGGCGGCCCGACGCTCATCGAGCAGCCCCAGGTCGCGCAGCACGCCCAGGGCGGCCAGCCGGCCCTCGACCGCCGCCTGCTCGGCACCCGCGACGCCGGTCAGCTCGCCGGCCACCGCGATCCCGGGCACCGAGGTACGCAACCACTCGTCGTGCCCGACCACCCAACCGCCCGCGGGCGAGTCCCAGGTCACCGCGCAGCCGGCCTGCCGGGCCAGCTCGACGGAGGGGACGAAGCCGTAGCCCAGCGCCAGCACGTCGCAGGGCACCTCCCGGTCGGTCCCGGGCACCGGCTGCCCCGTGGGGCCGACCTCGGCGAGGGTCACCGCGCTCAGGTCCGGGTCGCCGTCGGCGCGGCGGACGACCGTGGCGAACCGGACCGGCACCCCCGCCCGGCGCAGCACGCGCAGCGCCCCCACGCCCTCGGCGATCTTGCCGCCCGCGCCCGCCACGGCGGCCAGCCCGGCCGGACCGGGCAGCAGGTCGCGGCGGCGTTGGACCAGCGCGACCTCGACCACCCGGGCACCGGCGCGCACCAGCTGGGCGGCCACCACCAGCAGCAGCGGGTGGCCCCCGGCCAGCACGAACCGGCCACCCGGCAGCAGGCCCTGCGCCTTGACGAACGTCTGCACACCGCCCGCCGTGAGCACGCCGGGCAGCGTCCAGCCGGGAAACGGCACCGGCAGGTCGTACGCGCCGGCGGTGAGCAGCACCGCCCGGGGTTCGAGCAGGCGGACCCCGGCCGGGCCGTGCGTGGCGACCCGGTAGCGCCCCGGCGCGGGCTGGTCGCCGGCGTACCCGTCGAGGCCGGCGCGGGTGCCGAGGACGCCCCACACCGTGGTGTCGGCGAGCCACCGGACGCCGGGCGCGGCGGTGGCCTCGGCGAGCAGGGCCCGACCGGCGGAGGACGGCGCAATCGGCGGGGTGAACCCGGCCGGCGGCCGGCGGTAGATCTGCCCGCCCGGCTGCTCCTGCTCGTCGACGACGGTGACGGCGGCGCCGTGCCGGCCGAGGGTGGCGGCGGCGGCCAGCCCGGCCGGGCCGGCGCCGACCACCACCACGTCGGGCGCGCTCACCGGGGCACCGCCGTGCGCACCCGCATGTCGGCCCGTACCCGGATCAGGCAGGAACGCTGGCAGGGCACGTCGTCCACCGTGACGACGCACTCGAAGCAGATCCCCATGTTGCAGTAGGGCCCCCGGCGGGCGCCGCCGCGCGTGACGCCGACGGCCCGCTCCCCGGCGGCCAGCAGCGCGGTGGCCAGGGACTCGCCCGGGTGGGCGGGCACCGGCCGCCCGTCCACCTCGATGGTGACCGGCGCGGGCCGGCCCATCGCGGTGCGCCTCGGCGCCTCGGCGGGCTGCGGCGGGCGGTGTTCAGACAAAGTTCAGCGCTCCGAAGCGGGCGGGTGAATAGTCCTCGATCGCACGGTCGGGCTCGCCGGTGACGACCATGGCGGCGAGGAGCCGGGCGTAGGTGAGGCCGAGGGTGAAGGCCGAGCCGCCGGTGGCGACGTACAGCCCCGGCCGGCGCGGCACCGCGCCGAGCAGCGGCAGGTGGTCCGGGGTGAGCGTGGTCATGCCCGTCCACGTCCGGATCACCGGCAGGTCCCACACCGCCGGGACCACCCGGGCGGCGTCGGCGTTGCCGACCAGCGACTCGTAGCGCAGCTCCGGGTTGGTCTCCAGGTCGACCTGTCCGGCGCGGCTGACCAGCTTGGCCGGCCAGCCGCCGCCGATCAGCACGTTGCCGTCCTCGGTCTGCTTCATCGACAGCCGCCGGCCGACGTGCTGGATCAGGTGCGGCAGGAACGGCCGGCTGCGGGCGGTGGCGCTCATCGTCAGCCCGACCGGGAAGACCGGCAGCCGGACGTCGGCCATCGCGGCCAGCTCGGCGGTCCACACGCCGCCGGCGAGCACGACCGTGTCGGCCAGGTGGGTCTCCCCGGCGGTGTCTCCCGGGCCGGCCCCGGTGCGCAGTTCCCAGTGCCGGCCGCGCCGGTGCAGCCCGGTGACCCGGCAGCCGGTGCGCAGCACGGCACCGTGGCGGCCGGCGGCCCGGGCCAGCGCCGGGGTGACCAGCCGCGGGTTGGCCTTGCCCTCGCCGGGCACGTGGCCAGCGGCGAGCACGGTGTCGGCCAGGTACGGCGCGAACCGGCGCAGCTCCGGGCCGGAGAGCACGGCGACGTCGAGGCCGTACTCGCGTTCGAGGGCCGCCTTGCGGTCCAGCACGGCGATCTCCGCCGGGGTCTCGGCGAGCATCAATCCGCCGGTGCGGGACACCCCGCACCGCTCGCCGAGCTCGTCCTCGATGGTCGCCCAGGCCCGCACGGCGTCCAGGTGCAGCGGAAGCGCGCGGGCCGCCGCGCGGGCCGCGTCGTCGCCGTGCTCGACCATCCGGAACTCCAGCTGGAAGTGCAGGCTGCCCGCGTTCTGCCCGGAGGCGTGCCGGTTGACCTGGTCCTTCTCGACGAGCAGGACGCGGTTGCCGGCGCGAGCCAGGTGCCAGGCGGTCGCGCAACCGAGCAGGCCGCCGCCGATGACCGCCGTGTCGTACGCAGTCACGGGAGCAGGTCGAGCTGGCTCATGGTGGCCCGGACGCGGTCCTGTTCGGCGGGGGTCAGCGGGAGCAGCGGCGCGCGGACGTGCCCGGCCGGCACGCCGCGCAGGGTGAGCGCGTACTTCATGATCGCCTGGGCGTTGCCGAACCGGGCGCCGTAGTCGGGCCCGAACCAGTCCTCCATGATCACGCGGTCGCGGGCGCCGAGGACCCGAGCCCGGTCGAGGTCCCCGGCGCGCAGCGCGCGGAAGAAGTCGGGGTGGTCGGCGCCGAGCACGGCGCCGGCGCCCATCAGCCCGTCGCCGCCGATCGTGGTCATCAGCTCGATGCCCACCTCGTTGGTGGGGATGCCGAAGTAGCGCACCCGGTGCCGCAGGGCCACCAGGCTCCGGACGAAGCCGCCGAAGTCGGGGGTGGAGTTCTTGACCGCCACCACGGTGTCCAGCGCGCTCAGCTCCAGCAGCAGGTCGGCGTCCAGGTCGACGCCGGTGCCGCGGGGCCAGTTGTAGACGCAGAGCGGGATGTCGACGGCCTCGGAGACGGCCCGGTAGAACGCCACGACCTCGGCGCGGGTGGGCACCACGTACGGCGGCGGGGTGAGCAGGATGCCGTGCAGGCCGGCGGCGCGGGCGGCCTCGGCGTGCCGGATGGCCTCCGCCGGCGTGTACGCGTTGCAGCCGCCGAGCACGGTGAGCCGGTCGCCGACCCGCTCGGCGGCCGTCCGGAACAGCTCGGCCCGCTCCTGTTCACTGAGACTGAACCACTCGCCCGTGGTGCCGCCGACGATCACCCCGTGCAGTCGCTCGGCGGCGAGCCAGTCCAGTTGCCCGCGCCAGGCGGCGAGGTCCAGCTCGCCCGTGGCGGTGAACGGGGTGGTGACGGCCGGGAGGTAGCCGAACCAGTCGACGCTGTCACGGTCCACTGCGGGTCCTTTCGACGGGCGCCGTCGTACCGCCCACGTGCGCGTACGCGGGCCGGGTGACGTGCCGGGTGGGTCAGGGGGTCGGCGGGGTGACCGCGATGATGAGCCGGGCCCGCTGGTCGCTGGCGTTGCGGTAGAGGTGGGGCAGCCGGGAGTCGAAGGTGATCGCCTCGCCGGTCTTCAGCACGTAGTTCTCGCCGCCGATCTCCGCGACGACCTCACCGGTGACGGCGATCGCGCACTCCGTGGAGGGGTGCGCCCAGGGCTCGGTGGAGCTGGCGTCGCCGGGCGCCAGCTCGGCTTCCAGCACCTCCAGGTCGCCCCGCCCCGGCGTGAGCCGGTCGTAGGCGATCTGCCCGGGAGGCGCGGCGAGCCGGGACCGCGAGCCGGGCCGGCTGATGTGCACCAGCGGGGCGTCCGGCTCGGAGAACAGCGCCGCGATGGAGGTGTCGAAGACCTTGGCGAGCTTACGCAGGGTGGCCAGGCTGGGGTCCGTGGCGCCGTTCTCGATCTGGCTGAGCAGGGCGGGCGACACGTCGGCCGCCGCCGCGAGCTGGCGCAGCGTGAGGGAGTGCTGCTGGCGCAGGTCGCGGAGCTGGTCACCGAGCATGCGTCTTTCCTCGTTCCGAAAACAGTGTGGCTAGAAATGTTTGACGTGACTATACGCCGCTGTCTAGGGTGGTCAAACATAAGGTGAACGCGTTTGGCGCTACTAGACAAGCGGCGTTGAGACATGAACCGGACACGAGTCCCGTCCGGGTACATCCAACCCCATGACGGCACAACGGCGCAGACCCGCGAAGCCGCCACGGTTGCACCAACGGCCCCGGCCGCGGCGTCACCGACGTCACCGGGT
Source organism: Micromonospora sp. NPDC007220 (assembly GCF_040634035.1). NCBI lineage: Bacteria > Bacillati > Actinomycetota > Actinomycetes > Micromonosporales > Micromonosporaceae > Micromonospora > Micromonospora sp. NPDC007220. The sequence goes on from NZ_JBEYEU010000005.1 coordinate 309,737, forward strand.
GTGACAGCCCCCAGAGCCCGTCCCGCGCGGGCCGGCCCATACGAAGGTAGGAACAGCATGTCGGTGTCCCCTCGCCGGCTCCGCGTCGGAGCGATCGCTCTGGCGGCGCTGGCCATAGCCTCCAGCACCGCGTGCAGCGCGGGCGGCAGCGGAGGAAACGGTGACGGCGGTTCGGCCAAGACCCTCACCGTCAACACCTCGTTCGTCCTCAAGACCCTCGATCCCGGCCGGATCTACGAGGCGACCGGCCTCACCGCCGTGCACTCGCTCTACGACACCCTGCTGACCTTCGAGGGCTCGGACGTGAGCAAGCCGGTCCCGGCCCTGGCCGAGTCGTTCGAGGCGTCGCCCGACGCCAAGACCTTCACCTTCAAGCTGCGCGAGGGCGTGAAGTTCTCCGACGGCACCGCGCTGACCGCCGACGACGTGGTCTTCTCCCTCAACCGGCTGAAGAACGTCAAGGCCAGCCCGGCCGTCATGGTCAGCGGCCTCACGTTCGCCAAGACCGACGAGCGGACCGTGGTGGTCACCTCGGCGACCGCCGACCCGAACATCCCGGTGGTGCTCGCGATGCCCTCCACCGGCGTGGTGAACTCCAAGGTCGCCAAGGAGCACGGCGCGACCGACGCCGCCGACGCCGCCAAGAGCGACACCGCGCAGCAGTACCTCGACACGAACTCCGTCGGCAGCGGCCCGTACGTGCTCAAGTCGTACGACCCGTCGGCGCAGGTGGTGCTGGAGGCCAACCCCAACTACTGGGGCGACAAGCCCGAGTTCAACCGCGTCGTGCTGCGCAACATGGACGTGCAGACCCAGAAGCTGACCATGCAGCGGGCCGGCGGCTCCGAGATCGCGCTGGACATCTCCGGCAAGCTGCTGGAGGGGCTGCCGGGCAGCCTGAAGACCTCCGCCATGCAGGACACCGTCTACTTCCTCTTCCTCAACGCCGACCCGGCCGTCTCGCCGGTGAGCTCGAACGCGAAGTTCAACCAGGCGCTGCGGGCCGCCATCGACTACGAGGGCATCGCCGGGCTGTACGGCAAGGGCGCCGCCCCGGGCGCCGGCCTGGTGGCCCCGGCCTACCCGGGCGCGCTGCCGGCCGAGGAGCAGTCGAAGCGTGACGTGGCGAAGGCCAAGGCGTTGCTCACCGAGGCGGGGCTGACCAACCCCACGGTCAAGTTCAACTACCCGGCCATCACCTACAAGGGGGTCGACCTGGGCACGGTCGCGACGAAGGTGCAGGGCGACGCCGCCGAGGCCGGCATCAAGCTGGAGCTCACCCCGCAGCCGCTGACCACCTTCCTCGACGAGATGCGTACGGGCAAGATGGCCCTCGGGTTCACCCCGCAGAGCCTGAACTACCCGGTCGCCGACTCGCTGATCAACAACATGTCCCCCGGCCAGGCCACCGCGCTGCGCTCGGGCTGGACGGTGGAGCGGGCCGACCCGGCCGTCGTGGCCGCCGGCAAGAAGGTCACCGAGACCCTCGACCTGGCCGCCCGGGCCGCCGCCATGCAGGAGTGGCAGCGGGCGATGAACGCCGCCTCGCCGTACGTCGTCCTGGCCAGCAACTCCTCCACCGTGGTGGCGAGCGGCGACCTGACCGGCACGGACTACACCGCCGCCGGTTGGCAGGTCGACCTCGCCGCGGTGGGCCGGGGGTAGTCACTCCATGACGACGACAGTCGACGACGCCGAGCCGGGCGCGGTCACCACGACCGTGTCCCGGCCCCGGCCGCGCCGGGCACTGCTGGTCTTCCTGCTCAAGCGGGTGGCCATCACCGCCGGCCTGCTGCTGGGCGTCACGATCGTGACGTTCGGCCTGGTCACCGTGGTGCCCGGCGACCCGGTCACGGCCAACCTCTCCGACCAGGCGCTCAACGACCCGGCCGCGGTAGCCGCGTTTCAGGAGAAGTGGGGCCTGGACCAGCCGCTGTACGTGCAGTACTTCCAGTACCTGGGCAACCTGCTGACGGGTGACCTCGGCATCTCGCAGCAGACCGGCCGCACGGTGGCCGACGACCTGTTCCAGTACGTGCCGGCGACCATGGAACTGGCCATCCCCACCATGGTGCTGGCGCTGCTCATCGGCACCGGGATCGGCATGCTCGCCGCCGTGCGCAACGGTCGGGTCACCGACCAGCTGATCCGCGTCGGCGCGCTGCTCGGCCTCTCCACCCCGCCGTTCTGGCTGTCGCTCGTCGTGCTCTACGTCTTCTTCTACCAGCTCGGCCTGGCGCCCAGCGGCGGACGGCTCTCGACCGACTTCAGCCCGCCGCCGACGAAGACCGGCATGTACACGGTCGACGCCGCCCTCGCCGGCCAGTGGGACGTCGCCTGGGACGCCGCCCAGCACCTGATCCTGCCGGTGCTCGTGCTGACCAGCCTGACCGTGGCGATGCTCGTCCGGTTCGTCCGCTCGTCCATGCTGGAGGTGCTCCAGCAGGACTACATCCGGGCCGCGTACGCCAAGGGCCTGCCCGCCCGGGTGGTGTTCCGCCGGCACCTGCTGCGGGCCGGCCTGGTCCCGGTGATCACCGTCTCCGGGCTCGCCTTCGCCTCGCTGCTCTCCGGCACGGTGCTGGTGGAGAACATCTTCGGCTGGCCGGGCCTCGGCCAGTACGCGTACCGCAGCGCGACGGCGCTGGACCTGCCCGCGATCCTCGGCGTCAGCCTGTTCGTGGCGCTGGTCTACACGCTGGTCAACCTCACCGTCGACCTGCTGTACGGGCTCATCGACCCGAGGATCCGCCTGTCATGACCGCACTCGCACCCGATCCCGTGGCGCCCGACCCCAAGGCGACCGCCGCGCTGACCCGGCGCCGCTTCCTGGGCGGCCGGCTGCGGGGACGTTCGACGGCGCGGCCCATCTGGCGCCAGCCGATCGCCGTGGTGGCCCTGGTCATCCTCGGCGGGTGGCTGCTGGCGGCGCTCCTCGCCCCGCTCGTGGCGCCGTTCGACCCGCTGGCGCAGAGCCCCGACGCCTACGCGCCGCCGTCCGGCACGCACTGGTTCGGCACCGACTCCCTCGGCCGGGACGTGTTCAGCCGGGTGATCCACGGCTCCCGCCTGTCGATCCCCCTCGCGCTCGCCATCGTCTCGCTCGCCCTGCTGATCGGCGGCCTCCTCGGCCTGGTCGCCGGCTACGTGGGCCGGTTCGTCGACGAGGCGCTGATGCGCCTGACGGACCTGGTCTTCGCGTTCCCGCAGATCATCCTGGCGATGGCCGTCACGGCCGCGTTCGGCCCCAGCACCCGCAACGCCGTCCTCGCGCTGGTCATCGTCTCCTGGCCGGTCTACGCCCGGGTCATCCGCAGCGCCGTGCTGGCCATGCGCGGCGAGGACTACCTCAGCGCCGCCCGGCTGCTCGGCATCGGGCCGATGCGGGCGCTGCGCCGCGATGTTCTGCCCAACAGCGTGGGGCCGGCGATCGTGCTGGCCACCCTCGAACTGGGCAACGCCGTGCTGCTGCTCTCCGCGCTGTCCTTCCTCGGCCTCGGCCCCCGCCCGCCGGCCGCCGAGTGGGGCTCGATGGTGGCGCTCGGCTCGCAGGACCTCTCCATGTGGTGGGTCAGCGTCTTCCCCGGTCTGGCCATCCTCACCGTGGTGATGGCCTTCAACGTGCTCGGCGACGCGCTGCGCGACCGGATCGACCCCCGCTACGCGAAGGGACGTTGAGAAATGGCACCCCTGCTCGAGGTCGACTCCCTGGCCGTCACCCTGCCCGGTCCCACCGGGCCGCTGCCGATCCTGCACGACGTGTCGTTCACCGTCGACGAGGGCGAGATGGTCGGCATCGCCGGGGAGAGCGGGTGCGGCAAGAGCCTCACCGCGCAGACCCTGCTCGGGCTGCTGCCCGCCGGCGCCAAGGTCACCGGATCGGCCCGGTTCGCCGGCACCGAACTGCTCGGCCTGGACACGAAGCGCTGGCAGAAGGTACGCGGTGCCGGCATCGCGATGGTCTTCCAGGACCCCACGGCGGCGCTGCACCCGATGCTCACGATCGGCCGGCAGCTCACCGAACACATGCAGGTCCACCTGGGCCTGGACCGGCGGGCGGCCGACCGGCGGGCGGTGGAACTGCTCGAGCAGGTCCGCATCCCCGACCCGCAGCGGGCGGTGCGGGCGTACCCGCACCAGTTCTCCGGCGGCATGCGGCAGCGGGCGGCCATCGCCATCGCCCTCGCCGCCCGCCCCCGCCTGCTGATCGCCGACGAGCCCACCACCGCGCTCGACGTGACGGTGCAGGCCGGCATCCTGGCGCTGCTGGACCAGTTGCGCGCCGAGACCGGGCTGGCCGTCGCGTTCATCACCCACGACCTCGGGGTGCTCAGCGCGCTCACCACCCGCGGGTACGTCTTCTACGCCGGGCGGGTGGTGGAGACCGGTCCCACCGGGGCGCTGCTCACCGCGCCGCGGCACCCGTACACGGCGGCGCTGCTCGGCGCCCGCCCGCACGGCACCCAAGCCGTCGGCACGCTGCGCCCCATCCCGGGCGGGCCGCCGGCGCCGGGGCAGGCGCCGCCCGGGTGCCCGTTCCAGCCCCGGTGCGGGTACGCCGAGCCGTCCTGCGGCAGCGCGCCGCCCCCGCTCGCCCCCGCCGGCGCCGACCGGTCGGTGGCCTGCGTGGTCCGTCCGCACCTGGAGGTGGCGGCATGAACGAGCCCGTCGGCTCGGGCAACCTGCTCGAGATCAGCGACGTCGAGGTCGAGTACAAGGCGCGCGGCCGGGGGCCGGTGCGGGCCGTGGCCGGGGTGAGCCTCGAGGTGGCGCCCGGCCAGATCGTCGGCCTGGTCGGCGAGTCCGGCTGCGGCAAGTCGTCGCTGGCCCGGGTGGCGGTCGGGCTGGCCGCGCCGAGCGCCGGGGCGATCCGGTTCGCCGGCCGCCCGGTCACCCCGCTCGGCTGGCGGCGCCGGCCGGTGCCGCAGGTCGGGCTCCAGATGGTCTTCCAGAACCCGTACGCGTCGCTGAACCCCCGGCGCACCATCGGCGCCCAGCTCCTCGACGGGGTGCCGGACACGGTGACCGGCGCCGCCCGCCGGGCGAGGGTCGCCGACCTGCTGGACCGGGTCGGCATGCCGGCCGGGGCCGCGGAGCGGTACCCGCACCAGTTCTCCGGCGGCCAGCGGCAGCGGCTCGCCATCGCGCGGGCGCTCGCGCCGGAGCCCCGGATGATCATCGCGGACGAGCCGGTCACCGCGCTGGACGCCTCGTCCCAGGCGCAGGTGGTCAACCTGCTCGTCGGGCTGGTCCGGGACCTGGACATGGGCATGCTGTTCATCTCGCACGACCTGTCCCTGGTGCACGAGATCGCCGACGTCACGGCGGTGATGTACCTGGGCCGGATCGTGGAGACCGCGCCCACCCGTCAGCTGTGGCGCTCGCCCCGGCACCCGTACAGCCAGGCGTTGATCGACGCGGTGCCGCAGATCGGCCCGCACCCGCAGCTGCCCAGGACGCTCGCCGGGGAGGTGCCCGACCCGGCGCACGCGCCGACCGGGTGCCGGTTCCGGCCGCGCTGCCCGCACGCGTTCGCGCCGTGCGGCGAGCAGCCGCCCACGCTCGACCTCGGCGGCCGCAGCGCCGCCTGCTGGCTCAACGACCCGACGGTGGCGCCGACCACCGCGCCCGCCGCGTAGAGGACTCCGCATGCACATCCCCACCGAACAGGTCCTGGTCAACCTCGCGCTCTACGACGGCGTGCGGGACGACCTCCAGCGCGACCAGGGCATCTGGGTCGGCGCCGACGGCACGATCCGCGCGGTCGGTCCGGTCGACGACGTCCTCGCCGAGGCCGGCGGCGCCCGGGTGGTCGACCTGCACGGCGACCACGTCATGCCCGGCCTGACCAACATGCACGTGCACCTCTCGCTCGGCCTGCCCGGCCACTTCGGCGACGAGGTGCACCGCTCGAACCTCGCCGAGCTGGTGCTGCTGATGGCCGACTCGGCGCGGCGGACCCTGCACTCCGGGGTCACCACCGCCCGGCTCGTCGGCGAGAGCCGGTACGCCGACTTCGCCCTGCGCAAGGGCATCGAGCGCGGCGCGGTGGACGGCCCACGGATCTTCACCGCCGGGCACGCCCTCTGCTGCACCGGGGGGCACGGCTGGGAGGCCGACGCCCTGGAGGCCGACGGGGCGGACGGGTTCCGCCGGCTCACCCGGCAGCAGATCCGGGCCGGCGCCGACCTGATCAAGGTGTGCATCTCCGGCGGCATCGCCGGCGAGTTCGAGTCGATCGACACCCCGCAGCTGCTCGACGACGAGCTGGCGGCGGTGATCCGGGTGGCGCACGACTGGGGCCGCAAGGTCACCGCGCACGCCGGCCCCGCCGAGTCGGTGCGCCGCGCCGTGGAACTCGGGCTGGACTGCGTCGAGCACGGCTACGAGCTGACCGACGAGGTGACCCGGCTGATGGCCGACCGGGGTGTCTGGTACGTCCCGACCATCGTGGTCAGCCGCTGCGAGCAGTTCTTCCGCGACGCCGGCGTGCCGGGCTGGCTGATGGACCGCGCCCTGGGCGCCGGGCCCCGGCACTGGGAGAGCCTCCAGCACGCCATCCGCAACGGAGTGCCGATCGCACTGGGCAGCGACATGCCGCCGCACGCCGGCTACGACGAGACGACCGCGACCGTGCGTGAGCTGGAGTTCATGGTGGACGCCGGGATGCCCGTGGCCGACGCGCTGAAGTCCGCCACCATCCGCCCCGCGCAGTGGCTGGGCCAGGCCGACACGCTCGGCAGCGTCGAGGTGGGCAAGCACGCCGACCTGCTGGTCCTGCGCGACGATCCCACCCGGTCGGTGTCCGCGCTGCGCACCCTGCACGCGGTGCTCAAGGGCGGCGTCGGATACCGCGACGACCACGGCCGCCTGGGCTTCGACCGATGACGACCATCACCGAGGTCGCCGACGGGTACCTCGACGCGCTCGCCGAGCTGGCCCCGGAGGCCGCCGAGGCGGCGGGTCGTACCCCCGGATCGCACTTCGCGGACCTCTCCCCCGACGGCTTCGCGGCCCGCGCGGAGCTGGCGCGCGGCACCGCCACGGCGGCGGCCGGCGCCGACGCCGACGGCACGGCGCAGCGGGCCCTCGCGGGCGCGCTGCGCGACCGGCTGGCCAGCGAGGTCGACCTCTACGACGCGGGCTTCACCACCCGGCTGCTCGCCCCGCTGGCGACGCCGGTGCACCTGGTCCGGCAGGTGTTCGACAACCTGCCGCGCGCCACCGACGAGGACTGGGCGGTCGTCGCCGCGCACCTGCGCCGGGTGCCCACGGCCCTCGGCCAGTACGCCGAGACGCTGCGCTGGTCGGCGAAGCGGGGACACCTGGTGGCCCGCCGGCAGGTGCTGGCGGTTGCCGACCAGTGCACCGCATGGGTCACCGCCGACGACTTCTACGGCCGGCTGGTGGCCGGCCACCCGGGCGGGCCGCTCGCCGGGGAGCTGGCTGCCGGGGCGCGGTCGGCCGCCGCCGCGACGGCGGACTTCGCCGCGTTCCTGCGCACCGAGCTGGCGCCCCGGGCCACCGACGTCGACGGCGTCGGCCGCGACCTGTACGCCGTCACCGCGCGCAGCTTCCTCGGGGCGACCGTCGGCCTGGACGAGCTGTACGCGTACGGCTGGGCGGAGCTGGCCCGCACCGCCGCCGAGCAGCGGGCGGTCGCCGCCGAGCTGGGCCACCCCGACGTGGCGTCGGCGCGGGCCGCGCTGGACGCCGACCCCGCCGGCCGGGTGCCGGTCGGGCCCGACCTGGAGCGGTGGCTGCGCGAGCGCACCGAACAGCTCACCGACGCCCTCGACGGACCGCACTTCGACATCCCGGCCGCCACCCGCCACGTGGTGTGCCGGCTCAGCCCCGCCGCCTCCGGCGTCATGTACTACACCCCGCCCGACGCCGGGCTGACGCGGCCGGGCGGAATCTGGTGGTCGACGCCCCCCGGCGAGTCGACGGTGCCGGTGTGGCGGCACGTCGGGACGCTCTGCCACGAGGGGCTGCCCGGGCACCACCTCCAGCACGCGATCACCCTCACCACCGCCGAGCTGCACCCGTGGCAGCGGTCGCTGTGCCAGGTGCACGGGTACGCCGAGGGCTGGGCGCACTACGCCGAACGCCTCGCCGACGAACTGGGCCTCTACGCCGGTCCCGCCGAGCGGCTCGGGATGCTCGACGGGCAGATGTGGCGCGCGGCCCGGGTGGTCATCGACCTCGGCCTGCACCTGGACGTGCCGATCCCGCCCGGGAACGGCGTCACCGACGCGCGCCGGTGGACCCCCGAGCTGGCCGTGGACTTCCTGGTCCGCGTCGCCGGGCTGGACCCGGCGACCGCGCGGTTCGAGGTCGACCGCTACCTGGGCTGGCCGGCGCAGGCGTTGGCCTTCAAGGTCGGGGCGCGGCTCTGGCAGCAGGCCCGCCGGGAGGTCGAACGGCGCGAGGGCGCGGGATTCGACCGCAAGCGGTTCCACCACCGCGCCCTGCGGCTCGGCCCGATGGGGCTGGATCCGCTGCGCGCCCGCCTCGCCGAACTCTCCTGATCCACCGTCACCCCCGTCACCCCCGTCCGCCCCGACCGGAAGCGAGCCCCGATGACCGTTGACGATCTCACCGCCGCCATCACCGACATGTACCGGTCGTTGGGCGACCGGTCGGCGTTCGACGCCCGCCTGCACCCCGAACTGACGATCTGGGAGTCCGACGCGCCCGAGCTGCTGGACGGGCTGGCCGCCCTGGACGACCTGCGGGACCGCCGGGCGGCGGACCGGGGCCCGGCCGCGCCCCCCACCTCGGTCGCGCCCGAGCAGTTCCGGGTCGAGTCGTGGGACGACACCGGCCTGGTCCGCTACGTCCTGCGGGCCCGGTACGCGGGCGGGCAGCCGGACGACTGTTTCCGGGTGACCGACGTGCTGCGCCGCGACGAGCGGGGCTGGCGCATCGTGCACCACCACGCGGAGGCGGTCCGATGAGCGCCGAGGAACCGGTCACCGACCTCTACGACCTGCGGGTCGTGGTGGAGCGGATCGAGGGCCGGTCCGTCTGCGGCCTACGGCCGGGTGACTACATCGACCTGACCGAGTCGAACCGGCTCAGCATCCCGACGGGCAAGCACTTCTGCCTCTACGCCCTCGCCGCGTGCCTGCCGCTGCTGCCGGCCAAGCAGCGGCCGCTGCCGCCGGAGGACTGGCTGGCCCGGGACAGTCACGTGGCCTGCCCGGACCCGGACGAGCGGGTCATCATGCGCATCGAACGGACCGCCCGGCGGCAGATTCCCACTGGAGACCTGACGTGAGCACCGACGACGGACGCCGACTCGTCGGCATCGGACTGCAGTCCGACAAGAGCGCCGACGAGTACGCGGCACTGGCCGAACTCGCCGAACGGCACGGCTTCGACGTGCTGTCGGTCTTCGGCGACCTGATGTACCAGCCGCCGATCTTCCCGCTGCTGGTGGCCGCCCGGCACACCCGGCGGATCCGGCTCGGGTCGGCCTGCCTGAACCCGTTCACCATGCACCCGGTGGAGATCGCCGGGCAGGTCGCTGCCCTGGATCTGGCGTCGAACGGGCGGGCCTACCTCGGGCTGGCCCGGGGCACCTGGCTCGACCAGATCGGGGTGCCGCAGGCCCGGCCGCTGCGCCGGATCACCGAGACGGTCGACGTGGTGCGGCTGCTGCTCTCCCGCGACGAGGGCGGCTTCGCGGGCCGGGAGTTCACCGTGGCGCCCGGCACGGCGCTGCGCTACGCCCCGGTCCGCGCCGACGTGCCCGTCCTGGTGGGGACGTGGGGTCAGCAGACCGCCCGGACGGCTGCCGCCTTCGCCTCGGAGATCAAGGTCGGCGGGTCGGCCAACCCGGCGATGGCCAAGACGATGCGCGCCTGGCTGGACGAGGCCACGCCCGCCGGCCGGGACCAGGTGGGTGTGGTGATCGGTGCGGTCACCGTGGTGGACGAGGACGGCGCCCTGGCCCGCCGGGTGGCCCGCACCGAGGTCGCCATGTACCTCGCCGTGGTCGCCGCCCTCGACCCCAACGTGGACATCGACCCGGAGCTGCTGGCGCGGATCCAGCAGCACGTCGCCCGCCAGGAGCACGATCTCGCCGGCGCGCTGATCGGCGGGGACCTGCTCGACCTGTTCGCCTTCTCCGGCACGCCCGAACATGTCGCGGCGCAGGCCGCGGCGGTGTTCGACGCCGGGGCCACCCGGGTGGAGTTCGGCACCCCGCACGGGCTGACCCCGGCCGGTGGCGTCGACCTGCTCGGCCGCCGGGTGCTGCCGCTGCTCAGGGAGTGACGCCCCGGTGGGGGCGGGCCGGAAGGGGTTCACGACCCGCCCCCATCTGACAAATTTCCACGCCCGGTCGCGTTCTTTCATTCCTGGGTCTCGCTCTTGCATTGTGGAGTCGCCTACTGCACGATGGCCATCGATACCTTTCCGCTACCGGAAGGAAGACGGCCATGGCGGTGTCCCGTCGCAGACTCATCGGATCCCTCGCCGCCGGTTCGGCGCTCGCCGCCGTCTCACCCACCGACCTGGTCTCCGCCCTGCGCGGCACGGCGTACGCGGCCAGCCCGCCGGGCGACGTCGTCGGCAAGGTCTCGGTCGGCTACCAGGGCTGGTTCAGCTGCCCCGGTGACGGCGCGCCCATCGGCGGCTGGTGGCACTGGAGCCGCGACCGGTTCCAGTCGCCCTCCCCGGCCAACACCACGATCGTCTCCTGGCCCGACATGCGGGAGTACACCCGCAGCTACACCACCGCGTACCCGCCGCTCGGCAACGGCCAGCCGGCGCAGCTCTTCTCCTCCTACGACCAGCAGACCGTCGACACCCACTTCCGCTGGATGCAGGAGCACGGCTGCGACACCGCCGCCCTGCAACGGTTCAACCCGTTCGGCGACGAGGGGCCGACCCGCGACGCCATGACGGTCAAGGTCCGTGGCGCGGCGGAACGCCACGGCCGCAAGTTCTACGTCATGTACGACGTCACCGGCTGGACGGCGATGCAGTCCCAGATCAAGCAGGACTGGCTCGACCGGATGTCCGCGCACACCGCCTCACCGGCGTACGCGCGGCAGAACGGCCGGCCGGTGGTCTGCGTCTGGGGCTTCGGTTTCAACGACGACGGCCGCCCGTTCGCGCCGGCCGCCTGCCTCGACGTCGTCAACTGGTTCAAGGCCCAGGGCTGCTACGTCATCGGCGGCGTGCCGACCTACTGGCGGCAGGGCGTCAACGACTCCCGGCCGGGCTTCTCCGAGGTCTACCACGCGTTCCACATGCTCTCGCCGTGGATGGTCGGCCGCACCGGCACCCTCGATGGGCTCGACTGGTTCCATACCAACGTCAACCTCCCCGACCTGGCCGACTGCGCGGCGCACGGCATCGACTACCAGCCCTGCGTGATGCCCGGCGACCTGTCGGCCGGGCACCGCCGCCACGGCGACTTCTACTGGCGGCACCTCTACAACATGACCCGGCTGGGCGCGCAGGGCCTCTACGTCTCCATGTTCGACGAGTACAACGAGGGCAACCAGATCGCCAAGACCAGCGAGACGCAGGCGACGACGCCGGCCGGGGCGGGCATCCGGGCGCTGGACGAGGACGGCACCGTTTGCTCCGCCGACTACTACCTGCGGATCACCGCCGACGGCGGCCGGATGTTCAAGGGGCAGCTCGCCCTGACCCCCGTACGACCGACGCCGCCCGTCCTCGGCGGCGGCCCACAGCCCGGGGGCGACCTGGCCGCCGGCCGGCCGGCGTCGGCGAGCAGCCAGAACGGCGCGTTCGCCGCCGGCAACGCCGTCGACGCCGACCCGAACAGCTACTGGGAGTCCGCCAACGGCGCCTTCCCCCAGTGGTGGCGGGTCGACCTGGGCGCGAGCCACCCGGTGGCCCGGGTCGTCCTTGCCGTGCCCGCCGGCTGGGAGGCGCGCACCCAGACGGTGACGGTGCAGGGCAGCACCGACGGCACGAATTTCACGACGCTCACCGGGCCCGTCGGGGTCCGGTTCGACCCGGCGACCGGCAACACCGCGACCCTCACCGTGCCGTCCACCGCCGCCCGCCACGTCCGGGTCACCGTCGCGGGCAACACCGCCTGGCCGGCGGCCCAACTCGCTCAGGTCAAGGTGTACGCGGCGACCGGCACGCCCACCACGCCCACCACGCCGGGCGGCCTCACGGTGACCGGCCGGACCTCGACCAGCGTGTCGCTGGCCTGGACGGCGTCGACCGACCCCGACGGCATCACCGGCTACCAGGTGCGCCGCGACGGGCAGACCGTCGCGTCCGTCCCGGGCACCTCCGCCACCGTCGGCGGGCTGACGCCCCAGACCGCGTACACCTTCACGGTCGTCGCAGTGGACGGCGCCGGCACGCTGTCGGCGCCCTCCGCCGCCGTGTCGGCGACCACCGCGCCGGCGCCCGGGGCCGACCTCGCCCGGGGCAGGTCGGTGACGGAGAGCAGCCACGTGCAGGCCTACGGCTGTGCCAACACCGTCGACGGCGACGCGGACACCTACTGGGAGAGCGCCGGCAACGCCTTCCCGCAGTGGGTGCGGGTGGACCTCGGCGCGATCGTCCCCGTCGGACAGGTCGTGCTCCGGCTCCCGCCCGCCGCCGCCTGGCAACGACGCACCCAGACCCTCTCCGTCGAGGTGAGCCCGGACGGCACCGCGTGGAGCACACCCGTCGCCCCGGCCGGCCGGGTCTTCGATCCGGCCACCGGCAACCGGGTGACGATCGCCGTCCCGGCGGCGCCCGGCCGGTACGTGCGGATCCGCGTCACCGGCAACACCGGCTGGCCCGCGGCGCAGCTGTCCCAGCTTGAGGTGTACGCCGCGTAGCGGCGGTCACTGCCGGCCGCGCGGCCGGACCCGTCCCACCACGAGAAGAGTCACGCCATGCCCCTGAGCAGATCTGCGCTGCCCGGACCGTCGTCGCGGCGACGGCCCCGGGCGGCGGTCGCCGCCACCGTCGCGCTCGCGACCGCCCTCGGCGTCCTGGCCGGCGCGCCCGGCCCGGCCACCGCCACCCCGCCCGCCGGCACCGCACCGGTGGTGACCAGGGCCGGCCTCGACCCGCACCTGGTCGCGGGGCGCGGCGCCGACGTCGACTTCGTCGAGCAGGAGGCGGAGAACGCGACCACGGACGGCGAGGTCATCGGCCCCGACCGCACCGCCTACACGCTGCCCGCCGAGGCCTCCGGCCGCCGCGCCGTCCGGCTGACCCCCGGCCGGTACGTCGAGTTCGTCCTGCCCCGCGCGGCCAACGCGATCACCGTGCGCTACAGCATCCCCGACGCCCCGCAGGGCGGCGGCATCACCGCCCCGCTGGACGTGGCGGTCAACGACCGGCGGGTCCGGACGATGACCCTCACCTCGCAGTACGCCTGGCTCTACAACCAGTACCCGTTCTCCAACGACCCGACCGCCGGCCTGCTGCACCCGGACTGGTGGATCACCGAGTGCTCGTGCGTGCCGGCGGCCACCACCCCGTACCCGAGCATCCCCACCCCGTTCCGCCCCAGCCACTTCTACGACGAGCAGCGGCTGCTGCTCGGCCGGACGTACCGGGCGGGCGACCGGATCCGGCTCACCGCCCCGGCCGGCAGCAACGCGGCGTGGACGGTGATCGACCTGCTCGACTCCGAACTCGTCGGCCCGCCGCGCGTCCGGCTGCGCGCCGCGAACGTGCTGGCCTTCGGCGCCGACCCGACCGGCCGCCGCGACTCCGCCGCCGCCCTGGAGCGGGCCATCGCCTTCGCCCGGCGGGCGGACGTACCGGTCTACCTGCCACCCGGCACGTACCAGGTCAACCGGCACATCATCGTCGACGACGTGACGATCGAGGGCGCCGGCAGCTGGTACACGATCATCAAGGGGCGCGAGGTCGCCCTGCCCACGCCCGCGCCGGACGGCTCGGTGCACACCGGCGTCGGCTTCTACGGCAGGAGCGCCGCCGACGGCGGCAGCCGCAACGTGCACCTCTCCGGCTTCGCCATCGAGGGCGACGTGCGCGAGCGCATCGACACCGACCAGGTCAACGCGATCGGCGGCGCGATGAGCGACTCCACCATCGACGGGCTGCACCTGCGCCACACGAAGGTGGGCATCTGGTTCGACGGGCCGATGAGCAACGTGCGGGTCACCAACACGATCATCGTCGACCAGATCGCGGACGGGCTCAACTTCCACACCGGCGTCACCGACTCGCTGGTCGCCCACACCTTCGTCCGCAACAGCGGCGACGACGGGCTCGCGATGTGGTCGGAGAAGGTCGGCAACGCCCGCAACCGCTTCGACCACAACACCGTGCAGTCCCCGGTGCTGGCCAACGGCATCGCCCTCTACGGCGGCACCGACCTCACCGTGTCGCACAACCTGGTCGCCGACCCGGTGCGCGAGGGCAGCGCGATCCAGGTCGGCTCCCGCTTCGGCGCGCAGCCCTTCACCGGGCGGCTGCTGATCACCGGCAACACCACCGCCCGCGCCGGCACGTACGAGCTGAACTGGAAGATCGGGCTGGGGGCCATCTGGTTCTACGCGCTGGACCGGGACATCGACGCGCGGATCGAGGTGATCGGGGACAGCTACCTCGACAACACGTACAACGCCATCATGCTGGTCAGCGACTGGCCCGTGAAGGACCTCCACTCCATCACCGGCGTCCGCTTCCAGGACATCCGGGTCGACGGCACGGGCACCTCCGTGCTGAGCGCCCGGGCGGCGGGGTCGGCCTCGTTGCGCAACCTCGACGCCCGCAACGTCGGCGCCGTCGGCGTCAACAACTGCGGGTCGTTCAACTTCCCGGCGACCGGCTCGGAGTTCGCCCTCACCGACCTGGGCGGCAACGACGGCGGCTGGCTGGCCCCGTGGCAACTGCCGAACACCATCACCTGCGACGACCGGCCGCCGGTCGTGCCGCCACCGCCACCGTCGGCCTGGTGAGCCCCTCGCGGTGGGCGGTGGACTCCGCCGCCCACCGCACCGGCCAGTCCTGTCCGGCGGGTGCCCAGCACCAGGTCGGAGGGGCGATCGTAGGCTCGGCCGACTCCGCCGCGCCACCGCCAGCCGCCGCCGTACCGGGACACCCCGGCACGGCGGCGGCTTTTCTCGTGCCCCGCCCGACGGGAACCGTCGGCCCAACCCCGCACCCACCCGCCGGCCGTGTGACGGGTCAGCCGTTCACCACGATTGACGAATATCGACCAAATGTGCTAACAAAACGCCTTGTGAATGTCGCCGAAAATGGCGGAAACCCTCCCCTTTCCGAAAACGGACACGGTGTGCGACAGGGGCGTGACACATTGCCTTTCGTCGTTGCATAATGGCCGCCGCACGCGCTGTCGCACCGTCGGTTTCCGATGCGGCGACGCCGACCGAAGGGGACACAATTCCGTGAAGCGGGACCACTCACCTGTGCTGCCTGGCGACGGCGCCACGGACTATGCGCGCTACATGCGGCTGGACGCGCTGCTCGACCTGCAACGGCGTCCGGAGGAGATGCTCCACCGCGACGAGTTGCTCTTCCAGGTGGTGCACCAGTCCACCGAGTTGTGGCTGAAACTCGCCGCCGCCGAGCTGGCCGAGGCGGTCACCCGGCTGCGCGCCGGCGAGCTGGCGGTGACCGAGTCGCTGCTGGCCCGGGCGACGCTCGGAATCCAGCTGGTCACCGACCACCTGGAGATGTTCCGGCACCTGGCCCCGGCCGACTTCCAGGCCATGCAACCGGCGCTGGGCAAGGGATCCGGCGCGGAGTCGCCCGGCTGGCGGCAGGTCCAGGCCACGAGCCGACAGCTCGGCCGGGCGTTCGCCGAGCAACTGGAAGCCCAGGGAATCGACCCGGCCACACTGGGCCGGCCGGATCCGGCGGACCCCGTCCAGCGGCTCGCCGAGGCGCTCGTCGAGTGGGACGAGCGGGTGTCGCTGTGGCGGACGCGGCACTACCAGATCGCCCTGCGCGTCGGGGGCCACGCCCCGGACGGCGCCGAGGCGACGATGCTCGCCAAGCTCGTCGGGTACCGGTTCTTCCCCGAACTGTGGCGGGCCCGCCTGAAGCCCACCGACGAATCCGGTAACGAATCACAGGTCGGTCGTCCCTGACAATCGTCGTCCACCAGAAATTGTCAATCCCTCCCCACCTGTCTGCGTGGCGACCGAAATGTCGAGGTGCGGTTCGTGCGTGAACTGACGAGTTGGCTGTCCGGTGCCGGTGAGCCCGACAGTTTCCCATACTCCGCCGTGCTGGCGGAGTATCACCGGGTCGGCAAACACTTCGTCGAGAAGGAACTGCTGGCCCTGCTCGACCAGGCCCGTGCGCAGTCGACGGTGCCGGCGGCCGCGCGGGATGCCCACGCCCGGTTGCTGGGTGACTTCCTCGACGCCGCGCTCGACAAGTGGGACGGCCGGTACGACTACCGCAGTTACCTGGCGCTGCGGCTGCTTCGGCTGCCCTGCGGGGACGACGTCGACGACGGGCCGGCCGCCGACCCCGTCGGTGCCCGGCGGGACCGGGACCGGCTCCTCGTCCGCCTGGTCGCCGACGCGCTGGCCTTCGAGCTGACCGCCGCCTCCGGCGCCACCGACCTGCTGCCCGAGCGGCGCCCGAGCCGGGACGTGGTGGCCAAGCGCTACCGGCTCGGCGTACGGGCCGCGTCCCCCGCTCTCGTCCGGCTGGGCCTGGCCGGCACGGTCCCCCACCGGGAGGCGGTGGCGACCCCGGACGAGCTGCGGGCCCTCGCCGCCGACCCGGATCCCACCGGGGAGCTGGTGCTGCGGCTGAGCATGCTGCCGGTCCACGTGACACACGACGAGTACCTGTTCATCCGGGTGCTCCAGGCGTACGAGTGCCTCTTCGCGGGAATCGCCGACGAGCTGCGCGCCACCGTCGCCGCCCTGACCGCCGGCCACGCAGGACCGGCGGTCGAGCGGCTGGCGTACGCCCGCGAGCAGCTCACCGCCGCCGGACCGCTGTTCTCGCTGCTGGCCACCATGCAGGCGGAGGCGTTCCGGACCTTCCGGGAGTTCACCGAGGGGGCGAGCGCCATCCAGTCGCGCTCCTACAAGCTGGTGGAGTCGCTGTGCCGTACCCCGGAGGGGTCGCGGTTGGACTCGGCCGCCTACCACCAGGTGCCGGAGGTCCGCGACCGGGTGCACGCCGGGCGGCCGTCGGTCGACGACGCGTTCCGGGCCGCCGTACGCGACGGACTGCTCGCCGCGCCCGGCGGCGAGCGGGTCGAGGAGGAGATGCGGTCGTTCGCCGCTGCGGTCGTCCAGTGGCGGCGTACGCACCACCGGCTGGCGACCCGGATGCTCGGCCCCCGCCCCGGCACCGGCTACACGGAGGGCACGCCCTACCTGGCCGCCGTCCGGTCCATCCCGGTCTTCACCTCCGTCGCCGACGACTCCCGATCCCCGTCCCCGACCGCACCGACCGGAGGCAGCCCCGAGTGAGCCCGCCCGAACCGCACCCCGACGCGCACCTGCCCGAGTGCCTCGACGCCACCGCGCACGCCGCCCTGCGCGCCGAGTTCCCCCTGCTCCAGAGCGCCGTCTATCTCAACAACAACTCCACCGGCGCGGTGCCCAGAGGGGCGGAACACGTCCTCACCGGCTACTGGGAGACGCTGCGGAGCTGGCGCGACGAGGTCTGGCAGGGCTGGCACGTCGGCCTCGACCGGTACGCCGACTCGGTCGCCGCCCTCATCGGCGCGCCGGCGGGCAGCGTCGTCACGGACGCGAACCTCAGCACGCTGCTCGCCCGGGTCGCGTCCTGTTTCGACTACCGCCCGCCGCGCGACCGGATCGTCACCACCGACCTCGAGTACCCGACCGTGCCGTTCATCTGGAACGCGTTCCGCCGCTACGGCGCCCGACTCGACGTGGTCGGCTCGGGCGGCCCGCGGTTCGACGAGGACGCCCTCGAGGCGCGCGTCGACGAACGCACGCTGCTGGTGTGCGTCCCGCACGCCAGCTTCTCCTCCGGCGCCACCATCGACCTGCACCGGCTGGTGCGGCGCGCCCACGACGTCGGCGCCCTGGTGGTGGTCGACGCCTTCCAGAGCGTCGGGGTGATGCCGCTGGACGTGACGGCGCTCGGCGTCGACGTGGTCCTCGGCGGCGCGCACAAGTGGCTGTGCGGGGTCGGCACCGCCTTCCTCTACGTCCGCCCGGGCCTGGTCCCGGAGCTGGAACCGGCGGCGACCGGCTGGCAGGCCGGCGACCGGGCGTTCACGTTCCAGCCGTCGACCGGCTGGGCCGACGGGGCCCGGCGGTTCGCCGGCGGCACCCCGTTCCCCCTCACCTCGCTGGTCTCCCAGGTCGGCCTGGACCTGCTGGCCGGGGTGGGCATCGACGCGATCCGCCGGCACTCGCTCGCCTGCACCCAACGGGTCCTGGACCGGGCCGCGGCGGCCGGCATCGACGTGGTCAGCCCGACGGACCCGCACCGGCGCGGCGGCGTCGTCTGCCTGGACGTCGCCGACGGCGAGGCCGTCAAGCGGCGGCTGGTCGCGCGCGACATGGTCTGCAGCTGGCGGGGCCACCTGCGGGTCGGCCCGCACGTCTACAACACCCTCGACGAGATCGACACGTTCATGGACGCCCTGGAAGAGGAGCTGAAACGGTGAAGGTCACGCTGTCCCCCCGGGCGCTGATGAGTCTGCTCGCCAACGGGCCCAAGGCCATGGACGTGCTGGAGACCGCGCTCGGCATGGGACTGCTCGACGCGCTGGAGCCCGGGCCGGCGAGCCTCGGCGAGCTGGCCGCCCGGTTCGGCGTACGGCCCCTGCGGCTCTACAAGTTCCTCGACTGCCTGGAGAGCCTCGGCGTCGTCGAGCGCAGTGAGCCAGGCGACGACATCACGACGGCCACGTACCGCGCGGTGCCCGGCCTCCGGGACGCCGTCACGGCGGTCGTCGGCCCCGGCGCCGTCGAACGCGACCGGGACCGCTACCCCTGGCGGCGGCTGCACGGACGGCTGGCCGAGAGCCTGCGGGGCGAGGTGAGCATGAGCGACGACGACTTCGCCTGGCCCCCGAAGACCGACGAGCAGACCGCCGACTTCGAGCGCAGCATGGCCGTCGGTCTCGGCCCGGTGATCGAGACGGTGCACCGCAACGCCGACCGGCTGTGGCCGGACCGGCGTCGCCTGCTGGACGTCGGCGGGGGCGACGGCACGCTCGCCGCGCACGTCCTCGACGACGCCCCGGGGCTGCGGGCCGACGTGTACAACCTGCCGGCCGTGGCGCCGCTGGTGGCGGCCACCGCGGCCCGCGGGGGGCATGCCGACCGGCTGGGTTTCGTCGGCGGCGACTTCTTCGCCGAGCCGCTGCCCACGGGCTACGACGCCATGGCGTTCGTCCGGGTGCTGCACGACTGGCCGAACGACGTCGCCCGCCGGCTGGTCGAGAAGGCGTACGCGGCCCTCGAACCGGGCGGGCTGCTGGTGATCTGCGAGGAGTTCCGCACCCCGGACCGGCTGGCGATGCAGTTCTTCTGGAGCTACTTCCTCATCGGGGTCGACAGCTGCGTCAGCCGGCTGCGGGAGGTCGAGTTCTACACCGGCCTGCTCAAGGAGGTCGGCTTCGACCGGGTGGCCGTGCTGCCCGGCGGCTGGGAGCTGGTCTGCGCGTACAAGCCGGTGGCCGGGGTGTGATCCGCCGGGCCGGCGTGGCGGGGCCGCTTCCCCGCCACGCCGGCTCGGCGGCGTTTGACCGCCGGGGCCGGGGGAAGACCGTGCGCCCAGGGCCGATTCCGGAGGAGCGACGATGGCGGACGCAGGACGGGCCAGGAAGGCCACCGGGGCGCGCAAGGCCCCGATGAAGCGGGCGGCGGCGGCGAAGAAGGTGGCGACGGCCACGAAGCGGGCCACCGGGGCGACCGCGGCCAGGTCCCCGGGCGGGAAGCCCACCCCGACGACCGCCCGCGCGGCCCGGAAGAAGGACACCTCGGCCACGGCGGCCCCGGCCCGCGCCCGCAAGGCGCCCGCCACCGCCGCGCCCGCGAAGAAGGCGCCCGCGAAGAAGGCGGCGAAGGCCGCGGCGACCCGCGCCGGCGCGGCCTCGAAGGCCCCGGCCCGCAAGGCGACGACCATGGAGTCGTTCGGCACCCGACGGGCGCCCCGGACGAGCGCCGGCTGAGCCGGCATCACGACGCGCGGCGGGGTCCGGACGCCGGCGGCGCCGGGGCGTCGGCCAGAATGGGCCGGTGGCGAAGCGATCCCGCCGGCGGGCGGCCGACGACCGTGACCGGCCCTGCCCCTGCGGCGCCGGCCAGCCGTACGCCGGATGTTGCGGGCGGCTGCACCGGGGCGAGGCGGACGCGGCGACCGCCGAGGCGCTGATGCGCTCGCGGTACAGCGCCTTCGCCGTCGGCGACACCGCGTACCTGCTGCGCAGCTGGCACTCCTCGACCCGGCCGGGCGCCCTCGACCTCGACCCCGGCCAGCGCTGGACGGGCCTGGAGGTCGTCGACACCGACCGGGGCGGGCTGTTCGACGCCACCGGCACCGTCGAGTTCCGGGCCCACCACCGCGCCGGCGGCCAGCCGGGTACGCAGAGCGAGCGCAGCCGGTTCGTCCGCGAGGACGGCCGTTGGGTCTACCTCGACGCGCTGCCCGACTGACGCCCGGTCGCGGCGCCTGGGCACCGCGACCGGGACGCGCTCAGCCGTTGGCGGCGACGCCGTGCGTCAGGCCGAGCCGGTCGACCGCCGCCGAGACGAGTTCGTCAGGCGTCAGCGACAGGTCGAGCACCAGCACCGACTCGTCCGGGTGGTGCTGTTCCAGGGTGGCCAGCTGCGACTCCAGCAGGCTCGGCGGCATGAAGTGCCCGGCACGCCGGGCCATCCGCTCCCGGATCACCTCGGCGGCGCCGTCCAGGTGGACGAACTCGACGCTCGGCGGCCCCTGCCGCAGCGTGTCGCGGTAGGACCGCCGCAGCGCCGAGCAGGCCAGCACCGTCGACACGCCCTCGGCGGCGCGGGCGGCCATCCAGCCGGCCAGCTCGCGCAGCCAGGGCAGTCGGGCGGCGTCGTCCAGCGGCACGCCGGCGCGCATCTGCGCCACGTGCTCCGGCGTGTGGAACTCGTCGGCCTCGGCGAAGACCAGTCCGGTACGGGCGGCGATGCCCCGGGCCACGGTCGTCTTGCCGGCGCCGGACACCCCCATCACGACCACGTGCCGCGTCGGGGACGCGCCCTCACCAGTCATGGACGGTGCCGTCCTGGAGCCGGTTGAACGGCAGGTACGCCGGCACGTACGGGAACTTCGCGGCGGCCTCCTCGTCCAGTTCGACGCCGAGCCCGGGCTGCTCCCCCGGGTGCAGGTAGCCGTCGACGAAGGTGAACGACTGCCGGAACACCTCGTTGGTGAGCGCCCCGTGCCGCATGTACTCCTGGATGCCGAAGTTGTGGATGGCCAGGTCCAGGTGCAGGGCGGCGGCCATGCCGACGGGCGAGATGTCGGTCGGGCCGTGGATGCCGGACTTGATCTGGTACTGGGCGGCGAAGTCGAGCAGCTTGCGCATGGCCGTGATGCCGCCGGTGTGGGTGACGGCGGAGCGGACGTAGTCGATGAGCTGCTCGCGGATGAGCGTCTGGTAGTCCCAGACGGTGTTGAAGACCTCGCCGATCGCCAGCGGCGTGGTGGTGTGCTGGCGGACCAGCCGCAGCGCCTCCTGGTTCTCCGCCGGGGTGCAGTCCTCCAGCCAGAACAGGTCGTACGGCTCGAGGGCCTTGCCCAGCTTGGCGGCCTGGATGGGGGTCATCCGGTGGTGGCCGTCGTGCAGCAGCGGCAGCTCCGGGCCGAACTCGTTGCGGACCGCCTCGAACACGCCGGGCAGGTGGCGCAGGTAGGAGCGGGTGTCCCAGTCCTCCTCGGCCGGCAGCGGGATGCGCTGCGCCGGCTCGTAGTCGTAGCGCTTGCCGTCGGCGCTGGGCTGGGCGGCGACCCCGTACACGGCGTTGATGCCCGGCACCGAGGTCTGCACCCGGATCGAGCGGTAGCCCTCGTCGAGGTGCCGGCGGATCGAGTCGAACAGCTCCGGCAGGTCCCGGCCGGAGGCGTGGCCGTAGGCCATGATCCCGGTGCGCGACGCCCCACCCAGCAGCTGGTACAGCGGCATGCCGGCGGCCTTGGCCTTGATGTCCCACAGGGCCACGTCGACCGCCGCGATGGCGGCCATGGTGACCGGCCCGCGACGCCAGTACGCCGAGCGGTAGAGGAACTGCCAGGCGTCCTCGATGCGGTGCGCGTCCCGGCCGATCAGCAGCGGGACGACGTGGTCGCGCAGGTACGAGGCGACCGAGAGTTCCCGTCCGTTGAGGGTGCCGTCGCCCAGGCCGGTGACGCCGTCCTCCGTGGTGATCTTCAGGGTGACGAAGTTGCGGTCGGGGCTGGAGACGATGACGTCAGCGGCGACGATCTTCACGGGGTGCCTTTCTTCTTCGGGGTGCTCGGTGGTCAGCGGAGGACGTCGCCGGCCTCGTGGCCGTCGAGGAGGGACAGTTCGGCGCGGCGCGGCAGCCCTTCCCAGTCGCCGGGGCTGGAGACCGCGAAGGCGCCGAGGGTGGCCGCGCGGCGCAGCCGACCGGCCAGGTCGAGCCCGTCGAACCAGCCGGACAGGTAGCCGGCGGTGAACGCGTCCCCGGCGCCGACGGCGTCGACGGCGGTCACGGTCAGCGCCTCGGCCCGCCGGACCCCGTCGCGGGTGTGCGCGCGGGCGCCGTCGGAGCCCAGCTTGACCAGGACCGTGTCCACGCCGCGGCGCAGCAGGTTCGCCACGACGGTGGACTCGTCGGCCCCGGGGTCGCCGACGAGGTCCAGCTCGTCGGCGGAGGCGACGACGGTCGAGGCGTACCCGGCCAGCGGGGTGAGCACCTCGCGGGCGGTGTCGCGTGACCAGAGGCGTTCGCGGTGGTTGACGTCGAGGCAGACCGGGATGCCGGCGGCGACGGCTGCCTCGGCCGCCCACCGGGTGGCCGCGCGGGCGGTGTCGGACAGCGCCGGGGTGATGCCGCTCAGGTGCAGCATCCGCGCGCCGGCGGCCAGCGGCGCCCGCAGGTCGTCGACGCCGAGGGCGGAGCCGGCCGATCCGGCCCGGTGGTACTGCACCCGGGTCAGGTCGGCGGTGCGCCGCTCCAGGAACATCAGGCCGGTCGGCCGGTCCGGGTCGCGGGTCACGCCGTCGACGGCGACCCCCTCGGCGCGTAGCTGGCGCAGCACGTACTCGCCGAACTCGTCGGCGCCGACCCGGCCGACCCACGCGGCCCGGTGGCCCAGCCGGGCCACCGCGACGGCCACGTTGGACTCGGCGCCGGCCAGGTGCATGGTCAGCGGCCCTCCGGCGGCGAGCGGGCCGGCCGAGCGCAGCGACACCAGGGCCTCGCCGACGGTGAGCAGGTCGGGTGCGGTCATGACGGCGTCGACTCCCGCACGGCGGCGAGGTAGCTGCGCGCCCGCGCCCGCAGGGCGTCCAGGTCGCCGCCGGAGGCGGCGTCGCCGACCAGGGGGCCGCCGAGGCCGACCGCGATCGCGCCGGCCCGGAAGTAGCCGGGCACGTCGTCGCGGCCGACGCCGCCGACCGCGACGAACGGGATGTCCGGGAAGGGGTCGCGCACCGCCCTGAGGTACGCCGGGCCGCCGACCGACGCCGGGAAGAGCTTGACCGCCGACGCCCCCATCCGCACCGCGGTGTAGGCCTCGGTCGGGGTGAGCGCCCCGGCAGCCACCGGGAGGCCGCGGCGCGCCGCCTCGGCGATCGACTCGACCACGGCCGGCGTCACCACGAACTGCGCGCCCGCGGCGGCCACGTCGGCGACGTCGGCGGTGGTGAGCACCGTGCCGGCCCCGACCAGCGACCCGGCGGGGGCCGCCGCACGCAGCGCCTCGATCGCCCCGAGGGCGTCCGGCGTGGTCAGGGCCACCTCGACGACGCGTACGCCCTCCTGGAGCAGCGCGGTGCCGGCGGCGATCGCGGCGGCGGTGTCGGTGCCGCGGATGATCGCGAGGATGCGCGCCGCGGTCAGTTCGGCGGTCAGGTTGACGGTCATGTGATCACCATTCCGCGTAGGAGCCGTCGCGGTGCCGCCACGTGGGGCTGCGCCACGCGTGTCCGCGCTTGTCCGCCGCCCGTACGGCGTGCTCGTCGATCTCGATGCCGAGGCCGGGTGCCGTGAGCCGCTCGACGTACCCGTCGACGAACGTCAGCGGGGTCTTGTCGAGGCAGTAGTCGAGCACCTCGGCGCCGAGGTTGTAGTGGATGCCGATGCTCTGTTCCTGGATCAGGTAGTTCGGCGTGGCGAAGCCAACCTGGAGGCAGGCGGCGAGCGCGATCGGCCCGAGGGGGCAGTGCGGGGCGAGCTGCACGTCGTACACCTCGGCCAGCGCGGCGATCTTGCGCACCTCGGTGATGCCGCCGGCGTGCGAGAGGTCCGGCTGGGCGACCGCGATGCCGGCCTGGAGCACCGGCAGGAACTCCTGCCGGTTGTAGAGCCGCTCCCCCGTCGACACCGGCGTGGTGGTGGAACGGACGAACTCGCCGATGAGGTGCGAGTTCTCCGGCACCACCGGCTCCTCCAGGAAGAACGGCCGGTACGGCTCGAGCAGCGGGGCGACCCGGCGGGCGGTGGCGAGGGTGAACCGGCCGTGGAAGTCGACCGCCACGTCCCGCTCGTCGCCGAGCACCTCGCGGGCGGCGGCCACCCGCTGCACCACGCCGTCGATCTCGGCGACGGACGCCACGGTGCTCATCCGGCCGGAGGCGTTCATCTTCACCGCGGTCAGGCCGGTGGCGACGGCGGCGGCGATCTGGTCGCGTACCTCGCTCGGCTCGTCGCCGCCGACCCAGCCGTAGACCCGGATCCGGTCCCGGACCGGGCCGCCGAGCAGCTGGTGCACCGGCGCGCCGAAGTGCTTGCCGGCGATGTCCCACAGCGCCTGGTCGAGCCCGGCCACGGCGCTGGCCAGGATCGGCCCGCCCCGGTAGAACGAGCCCTTGGTCATGACCTGCCAGTGGTCCTCGATGCGCAGCGCGTCCCGGCCGACCAGCAGCTCGCTGAGCTGCTCGACGGCGGTGCGGACGGTCTCGGACCGGCCCTCGCAGGTCGCCTCGCCCCAGCCGACGATCCCGGAGGACGTCTCGACCCGGACGAACAGCCAGCGCGGCGCGACGAGGAAGGTCTCCACCCGTTCGATCGTGGTCATGGCGTCCTCAGCCCTTCGTGGCGCCGGCGGTGAGGCCGGAGACGACGTACTTCTGCACGAACAGGGCGATCAGCATGATCGGCAGGGTGACCACCGTGGCCGCCGCCATCAGGCCGCCCCAGTCGATGCTGGCGTAGCCGACGAAGTCGAAGATCGCCACCGGGAGCGTCTTGGTGTCGGCCCCGGACAGCACGAGGGCGAACATGAAGTTGTTCCAGGAGAAGATGAACGACAGGATGCCGGCGGTGGCGATGCCGGGCACCGACAGCGGCAGGGTGATCCGCCGGAACGCGCCGATGTGGGTGAGCCCGTCGACGAGCGCCGCCTCCTCGAGCTCGGTCGGCAGGCCGTCGAAGTAGCCCATCATGATGTAGACGATCAACGGCAGCGACACGAACATGTGGCTGAGGATCAGCACGGTGAACCCGCCGACCATCTGCAGGTTCGAGAAGACGTAGTACCAGGGCACCAGCAGCGAGACGCCGGGGATGACCCGCGCCATGAGCACGACGAGCGCGGACTTCTTCATGTTGAAGCGGCTCATCGAGTACGCGGCGGGCACGCCGAGCAGCAGCGACAGCACGGTGGCCGCGAGCGCCACCCAGAGGCTGTTGCCGATGAACTGGATGTAGTTCGCCTGCTGGAGCACGTTGGAGTAGTTGTCCATCGTCGGGGAGAAGACGAAGGCCTTGTCGGTGTCGTAGATGTCGACGTTCGTCTTCAACGACGCGGCGACCATCCACACCAGCGGCGCGATCAGCGACAGCACGACGAGGACGAGGGCCATCGTGCGGAAGATCTTGTACGGCCTGCGCAGCTTCATCGGTCCAGCCCCTTCTTGCGGTAGGTCAGGGCCCACATCACCCCGATGATGATCAGGAAGAAGATGATGAGGACGGTCGATGAGACGCCGTAGTCGTTGTAGTCGAAGCTGAGCCCGTAGGCGTACACGTTCAGGGTCTCCACCTCGTGGAACGACCCGCCGCCGCGCCCCTTGGTGGCGTAGAGGATGTCGAAGGTCTTCAGGGCGTCGATGCCGCGCAGCAGGATCGCGACGATCACGGTGGGCATCAGCAGCGGCAGGGTGACGTGCCGGAACCGCTGCCAGGTGCTGGCGCCGTCGATCAGCGCCGCCTCCTGCGGCTCGTCGGACAGCGACGTCAGGCCGGCGAGCAGGATCAGCACGACCATCGGGGTCCACTGCCAGATGTCGATGAACATCGTCGTCGGCAGGGCCGAGTTCTGCCCGGAGAGCCAGGGCTGGGGATCGATGCCGACCCAGCCGAGCACCTGGTTGGCCATGCCGATGTTGGGGTCGAAGATCAGCCGCCACATCATGCCGACCGCGACCGGGGTGGCCACCAGCGGCAGGAGGATCGCGACCCGGACCCACTTCTCACCGCGGAACGGCCGCCACAGCAGCAGGGCGATGGCCATGCCGAGGACGACCTCGAAGAAGAGCACGACGCCGGTGAAGAGGGCGGTACGCCACACGGCCGGCCAGAACCGGTCGGTGTCGCCGAGCACGTCGAGGTAGTTCTGGAAGCCGATGAACGAGCTCTCGGCACGGACCGAGCCCTCGGCGTCGGTCAGGCTGAGGTACCCGGTCCACGCCACCGGAAAGATGATCAGCACGGCGACGAACAACATGGCGGGTGCCGCGAAGAGCCACTTGCGGTGCGCGTTGGCCCAGCGCGACCAGGCCGAGGTCTCCGGGGACGCCGGACGCGCCTCGGGCGATCTTTTGACTGGTGTGGTGACGGCTGACATGAGGTCTCCGGGTGGGTCAGGGCAGCGGCCCGACGCGGGGTGGCGGAGCCGGTCGGCTCCGCCACCTGCGCTTCGGGCTACTTCGCCTCGTCGTCGAGGAACTTCTGGAACGCCTCGTTGGCCGCGTCCGCCGAGGCGGCCGCGTCCTTGCCGGTGATCGCGTCGACGATCGGCTGGCCGACGATCTCCCGCGCCTGGGCGACCTTCTCGACCAGCGGCCGGTCGTGGCCCACGCCGTTGGCGGTGCTGACCGTGGTGGCCTCGGCGAGGTCCTTCGGGTAGGTCGCCGCGCCCTCCGGGTTCTCCCAGACGGAGGTACGGGCGCTGGGCACGCCGG
Source organism: Micromonospora sp. NPDC007220 (assembly GCF_040634035.1). Taxonomy (NCBI): domain Bacteria; kingdom Bacillati; phylum Actinomycetota; class Actinomycetes; order Micromonosporales; family Micromonosporaceae; genus Micromonospora; species Micromonospora sp. NPDC007220. Next base: position 337,035 of record NZ_JBEYEU010000005.1, read on the forward strand.
CCTTCTGCTGCGCCAGCGCCTGCTCCTTGCCGGCCGCCCACTGGATGAACTTCCAGGCGTTGTCCTGGTTCTTGGACGCCTCGTTGACGCCGAGCGCCCAGGACGGGATGTTGTACGGCTTCGAGCCGGCCGGGCCGGCCGGGAAGGCCGCGAACCCGACGGTCTCGGAGACCTTCGACTTGGCCGGATCGGTGGCGTTCTTGTAGAGCGAGTTGGCCTCGGTGTAGAAGGCCGCCTTGCCCTGGGTGAAGATCGCCATCGCCTCGGACCAGCTCATGTCGGTGCTGATGTTCTCCGGGCCGTGCTCACGCAGCATCCCGCCGTAGTAGGCGTACGCCTGCTTGGCCTGCTCGGTGTTGATCGAGGCCTTGCCGCTGGCGTCGACGAAGTCGCCGCCGAAGCTGTAGAGGAAGCTGGAGAACTGGGTGACGGCGGCGGCCTTGCCGGTGCGGGACACGAAGCCCGCCACGCCCGGGTTGTCCGCCTCGACCTTCGCCGCCTGCGCCTTGAGCTCGTCGAGGGTCTTCGGCGGGGCGGTGAAGCCGGACTTCTCCAGCAGGTCCTTGCGGTAGTAGAGGACCTCCTGCTCGGTGATGATCGGCACGCCGACCACCTTGTCCTCGTACGTGGTGGCCTGCACCGGTCCGGACTGGAAGTCGGCGATCTCGAACGCGCTGTCCGACTTGCTCTTCTCCGTCAGGTCGGCGAGGTACTTGTTCTTGGCGAACAGCTTCCCCTCCTGCAGCGGCCGGTACATCATCACGTCCAGGTCGGTGGACCCGGCGTTCAGCTTGACGTTGTACTGGTCGGAGAGCTGGTCCTCACCGAGCTGGGTGACCTCCACCTTCAGGCCCGACTGCTTCTCGAACTCCGGCAGGGCCTTCTTGATGTTCTCCGTCCAGACGTGGTTCACCAGCGTCACGCGAACGGTGTTCGAGCCGCCGGCGTCGTCCCCGCCGCCACCGCAGGCGGACAGGCCGAGGGCGACGACCATCGCCAGGGAAGTCCCAATAACTGATCGACGTCTCACGTCCATCTCTCCTTATGCCGTGGCCGTGGCCGCCGCCCTGACGGGTGGGCCGCCACCTCGCGGTTTACATCCGCTTAACAACCGGATGCTAGGCCGAAAAAACAGATTTATACAAGGGGTAGGCCCAACTGATATGCTCCATGACGTGAAATCGTCCTCCTCGGGGGCTGTGGCCGCCCAGCTCGCCCCTGTCGAGGCTGGCCTGCACGCACGCGTCCTCGATCGCCTCGGCACGGCCATCTGTGACGGCGAGCTGACACCGGGGTCGGTGCTCAACATCGACGACCTGGTCGACCGCTACGCCGTGTCCCGCTCGGTCGTCCGCGAGGTGCTGCGGGTGCTCGCCTCGATCGGGTTCATCGAGACCCGGCGCCGCGTCGGGGTCATGATCCGCCCGTCGGAGGACTGGAACGTCTTCGATCCGCAGGTGATCCGCTGGCGGCTCGCCTCGGCCGGCCGCATCGTCCAGCTACGCTCGATCACCGAGCTGCGGACCGCCATCGAGCCGCACGCCGCCTGGCTGGCCGCCAACCGGGTCGGCCACGACGAGGCGAGCGACCTGGTCGGGCTCGCGGCGAAGATGTGGGCCGCCGGCAAGGCCGGGGACGAGGAGCGCTTCCTCCAGCTCGACATAGAATTCCACCGCCGGATCCTGGTCGCCTCCGGCAACGAGATGTTCGTCCGGTTGCAGGACCTGATCGCGGAGGTGCTCACCGGCCGGCACCAGCACCACCTGATGCCGCACCACCCGCACGAGCAGGCCCTCCAACTGCACGCCGAGGTGGCCCAGGCGATCCAGCGGCGCGACGGCGAGCGCGCCCGGCGGGCCATGGTGCAGCTCATGGAGCAGGCCTTCGACGAGATGAGCTCGATCTGGGAGCAGACCGGCGAGACCGCCGGCGCCTGAGCGCGACCCGCCGAGCTGGCGGCGTACCGGCGCGGGCGGCTCGGCGCCGACAGCCCTGCGCGGGCGCGGACTCCGGGACCTCGACGGCCACCGGTGGTCGTTCCAACTGACGGCGGCGGGCCCGGCGGCGGTCGCACGGACCGCCGCCGGGCCGTGGTCAGCCGGGGTGCCCGGCGGTCGTCCGCGCCGGCCCGCGGCGGGCCGAGCGGCCCACGCGGGTCACCAGCAGCAGCGCCACGATCAGGTACGGCACCGCCGCCACCGCGAACGCGACCCCGTTGCCGGCCCCGGTGGCGAGCAGGCCGTAGCCGCCGTAGACCGCGATGACCGTCACGTCGGTGGCCATTCCGGCCAGCGAGGTGACGGTGGCGCGGCTGCCCCCGCTGATCCGGGCCTGCAACCGGGCGTCGGCGAGCACGGTGGCGAGCTGGAAGCCGCAGAACGCCGCCGCGACCAGCGCGAAGCCGGCCGGCCGGGCGGACAGCGCCCCCGCGACCAGGGCCAGGGCCGACAGCGCCAGCAGGCCGGCGTACCCCCGGGCGGTCAACCGCTCCCCCGCCGGGGCCAGCAGGCCGCCCACGGCCACCCCGAGCCAGGTGAGCAGGAGCAGCAGCGGCACGGTCGCCTCGCCGACGCCGGTGTCCCGGGCCAGCAGCGGGGTGTACTCGTCGAGGGCGCCCCAGACCGCCGCGACGACCGCGACCAGCAGCACCGCCGCGCGCACGGTCCGGTCGGCGCGGACCTCGGCGAGCCCCGCGCGCAGGCTCGCCCACCAGCCGAGGTCCTCGTCGTCGTCCGCCCCGCCGTCGTGCCCGGTCCGCTCCGGCCCCCCGCCGCCCAAGACGAGGGCGGGCGCGGCGTCGACATCGGCGGACTCGGCGTCGGCCCGGACAGGCGCGGCGTCGACATCAGCGGACGCGGCGTCGGCCCTGACGGACTCGGCGTCGACAGCGGCGGTCTCGGGCCGGCGGTGTTCGGGGAAGCGGGTGGCGACGGCGGCGGCGAGCAGGCAGGCGAGCACGCTCGCCACGCCGACGGCCGGGTAGCCTCCGACGGCGAACACGGGGCCGGCCAGCAGGATCGAGGCGAGCACGCCGATCGTCCCGGCCGTCTTCGCCCGGCCGATGACGCGGGCGTAGCGGCCGGCGGCGCCCAGGCGGTCGAGTTCGGTGAAGACCAACGCCTCCAGCGCGCCCGAGGCGAGCGCCCCGCCGGCGCCCCAGAGCACGAACCCGACGGCGAAGGCCGGGTACGAGGGCACGAGCACCCAGAGGGCGAAGCCGGCGGCGGTGACCACCGGCGCGAGGCTGAGCAGCAGCCGCCGGGAGACCGCGTCGGCGAACGCGCCGGAGGGCACCTCCAGCAGGATGCTGGCGGCCGACCAGATCACGAACAGCGACGAGATCTGCCACACCGACAGGCCGGTGTCGCTGAACAGCAGCGCGTACAGCGGATAGAGCAGGACGAGTTCGCTGAGGAACGCGTACCCGTAGAGGGTGGCCGCCAGCCGGCGGACGCGCGCGTCGGACGCGCGCGGAGGGTGGACAGTCATGGGACCTTCCCGTGAGGACGAAGCGGACGCCGGACGTACGGCGACCGCGGCGGCCCACGGCAGTGGCCCCTAGCAGTGCATCAACATCGCCACGTCATGCCGCGATGGTAGCCGCGCCGGCCCGGGCCGTCACGCCCTTCGCCGGACACACGCCGGGGTGGGATCCGATGTGGATCCCACCCCGGTGGTGTGGTCAGCGGCGGCGTTGCTCGCCCTCCAGCGGCGGGATCACCATGGTGGCCTCGCTGTCCTCGCCGGCCGGGCGGGCCGGGACGGTGGTGCCGCCCGAGGTGACCCGGCTGGCGTCCGGGTCGCCCTGTCGCGGCACGGGCACGGTCGGGTCGGTGTCGACGCGGGGACCGGAGACCACCTGCGTGGCGTCCGCGTCCGCCCCGACGCGCGGGGCGGAAACCACCTGGGTGGCCTCCGGGTCGGTGTCGACGCGCGGGCCGGAGACCACCTGCGTGGCGTCCGGGTCGCCGCCGTGCGTCGCCGCCGCGGCGAGGTGGGCCTCGCTGTCGCGGCGTCCGGCCTGGTAGGCGCGCGCGTGCGTGGCGATCAGCCGCGACTCCTGCTCGGCCCGGCTCAGCCACGACTCCCAGCGGCTCTGCATGGGACGGACCAGCCCGCCGCCCACCCCGACGACGAGGATGCCACCCACGGTGGCCAGCACCGCGATCAGCACCGGAGTGGTGACCGCGGTGGCCACGCCGATCTGGTTGAGCGCGGCGATGACGCCCAGGCCGAGGATGAACACGGAGGCGATGGTGGCCAGGAGCCGGCCGTACGACAGCCCGCCGAGGGCGCCGCTGATGATGTCCTTCACCGCGTTGGCGATGGCGGCGGCCACCACGACGATGACGATCGCGACGAAGGCGCGGGGCAGCCAGGCGATCACACCCGCGATCAGGTCGGAGATGGGGTTCGGCCCCCAGATGCCGAAGGCCAGCTGGAGGGTCACCAGCAGCACCCCGTAGTAGGCCAGCTTGGCGACGATGTCACTGGCGTCGTACCGGGAGCGGGCCAGGGCCCGGCGGACCCCACCGCGTTCCACGGCCCGGTCGAAGCCCACCCGCTCCAGCACCTTGTCCACGATCTTCAGCACGGCCTTGGCGATCAGCCAACCGGCCACCAGGATCGCCACGAAGGCGACGGCCTTGGGCAGGAACAGCATCACCGACCGGAGGGCGTCCCCCACCGCGTCGCCGAAGTTGTCTCTCATCGGAATTCCTCCACACGGCATCCGGGTTCGTCCGGCCCGACCTACCCCCGGGGGCGACCGGGGAAACGCCCGGTCACCGGCGCCGGCAGCCGTAGGACACCGGGGTCTGGGCCTGCACCGGAGCCGGTGAGGTGATGTTGACCGTGGCCGTCTCGGTCGTGCTGCCCACGCCGCTGAAGGCCCAGCGCAGCGTCAACTCGACGGTGCGCTGGCCGCGCCCGACCTGCTCGGTCAGCAGGCTGCCGGGCGCGCTGCCGGTGCGCAGCCACTGGTAGCGGATCTCCCCCGCCCGGCCGTTTGTCGACACGGTGGCGACCACGTCGACGGTGACGTCGCACCGGTCGCCGGCCGGCTGCGGAACCGCCACCGTCACCCCGGTCACCTCGAGCGGGCTGATCCGCTGCCAGAGGTGGAGGCCCACGGCGGCGAGCAGCGCGACGGTCAGCAGGGTCGACAGCACCGAGGCCACCGTCCGCCACGGCGACCGCCGTCGCGGCGGCGCCGGCCACGCGGGTGCCGGTGGCGGGGTCGTCGGCACGCCCGGCCCGAACCGCACCTCCCCGCCGGGCGGGGCGGCGGGCCCGCCGGGCGGCGTCCCCGGACCGGGCCCGGTGGTACGCCCGGTACCGGCCGCGTGCCCGACCTCCGTGGCCGTCGCCCGGGCGGTCCACTCCCCCGGCGCGTGCCGCGCCGCCGGCCACGGCCCGGGCCCCCCGCCCGGTGCGTGCCGCGGCATCGTCGCCTCACCGGGTTCCGGGCGCACGGTCGCCGCACCGTGGGCCAGGGACGCCGTGGGCTCCCCCGCCACCAGGCGCACGGTCGCCTCACCCGAGGCAGGGGATGGTGCCGTCCCCGCCAGGTACATGGTCGCGTCGCGCGAGGGCAGGTGCGTCGTCGGCTCCCCCGCCGCCAGGTGCACGGTCGCCTCATCGGAGGCAAGGCGCGCGGTCGGCTGCCCACCGGCCAGGTTCCCGGTCGCGTCGTGGGAAGGCAGGTGCGCGGTGGGCTCCGCCCGTGGCTGCGGCTGGTGGACGCCGAGGCGGGCGGTCGCCGCGCCGTCGTCCGGCTGACGGCGGGCGGGCAGCGCCTCGGTCGGGTCGTTCGGCTGGGTCACGGCGGCCCGCCCTCCGTCGTCGTGGTCGGCATCGAAGTGTCGGGCGTCAGCCCGGCGTGCAGAACGAGCGCAGCGTCACGTACACCGGCGGGCCCTCGGGCGAGGCGTTGCCGGCCTCGTCCACGGCGACGACCCGGACCGGGATCCGGGTGCTGGTCTTCGGTTGGGGCAGCTCGCCCAGGACGCCCCGGAACACCCCGCGCCCGCCCGACGTCATGGGCACCTCGGTGGTGCGGCCGTCCAGCGTGTACCGCAGGCTCACCCTCAGCTCCCCGGTGGCCGTACGGTCGTCGGCGACGACCGCGGAGATCGTGCTGGACGTCGGCCCGTACGGGCAGCCGCGGGGGTCGAGTTCGCCCGGGCTGGCCGCGACCCGGCCGACGGAGGGCGCGACGGTGTCCGCCGGCGCGGCGCTGGCGCTGGCCGACGCGGTCGGCGGGGCGGGGGCCGACGTCGTCGGCGTGCCGGTCCCGGCCGGCTCCGGTGCGGCCGTCGTCGCCGTCGGTGCGACGGAAGGGGTCGGGCTGGGCGTCGTCCCGGCCGTCGGGCTCGGCGCGGGGGCCGACGCGGAGGGCGCACCCGTCGGCTCCGCCGGCGCCTCGGGTGCGGGCGTCCCGGCGGCGGGCAGCGGCTCGTCGCGGCCGGCGTAGCTGAACCCGGCGCCGCCGAGCAGCAGCGCCGCCGCCAGCCCGCCGCCGACCAGCGCCGCGCGGGCCCGGCCGGATCGCAGCCACGTCCACCGGTCCGTCGCCTCGCCGAACGCGGTGCTGGCCAGGCTGGTGGCCCCGCCGGTGCCGTCCGGGAACGGCAGGAGGGCGGCGAGCAGGGCCGCCCGCCGGGCCAGCTCGCGCAGGCCACGCTCCTCCCACCGCCGCCCGTACGACTCGGCCGCCACCCGCTCCAGCACGGCGAGGAAGACCTGGGCGGGTTGCGGCCGCTCGGCCGGTTGCTTGGCCATGCCGTGCCGCAGCAGTTCGTGCACCGGCTCGGGGGCCGGTTCGGTGGGGATCGGCGCGTGGGCGTGCTGCTGACGCAGGGTGAGCAGGTCCCGCCCGTCGAAGGGCGGCCGGCCGGTGAGGCACTCGTAGAAGGTGGCGGTGGCCGCGTAGATGTCGCAGGCCGGGCTCGCCGGAGCGCCCGTCCACTGCTCGGGGGCCATGTAGCGGGGAGTGCCGGTGACGCTGACCCCGGAGCTCTCGCCCACCGGCATGGCGATGCCGAAATCGGCCAGTTTGCTGGTGCCCTCGGCGGTGACCAGGACGTTCTCCGGCTTGTAGTCGCGGTGCACGACGCCCCGGGCGTGCGCCGCGCCGAGCCCGGCCAGCGAGCCCTTGAGGACGCAGAGCGCCGACTCCGGCGTCGTCGCTCCGTGCGCGCGCAGCAGCTGCCGCAGCGACACGCCGTTGACCAGTTCCATGACGATCGCCGCGCCGCCGGGCGACTCGACGTACTCGTAGAGGCGGGAGACGTGCGGGTCGTCGATGCCGGCCAGCAGCCGGGCCTCGGCGCGGAACGCGGTGCGGAACGCCGGGTCGTCACCGATGCCGCCGGTGAGGTACTTGATCGCCACCGGGGTGCCGGTCGCCTCGTGCACGGCGAGGTCCACCCGGCCGGACGCGCCGGCGCCGAGCTGCCGCACCGGGCGGTAGCCGGAGACCTGCCAGCCGGTCACGCGTCCACCTCCCCGCTCCGGGGACGGCGGGGCCGCCCCCCGGTCGCCATTGTGGTCGCGGGAGCCGGCGCGGCCATCGGCGCAACGGCTGCTTCCGGCCCCCGGACGTCCGGGGCGTCCCGGCGGGTGGCGGCATGGTCGGTTACGGACACACGTCACTGGTACCACCCGCCGGCAACCGCACCGCGCCACGGCGCTCCCGGCCGGGCCGGCTGGACTAGGGTGCAGGCCGTGGGCAGCGAGGCGACTCCCGAGGCAGCGACCCGTCGGCCGATGACGACCCGGCGGTGGCTCACTGTCCTGTTGCTGACGATGACCGCCCTGGTCCTGCTCGGCGGGGGCGCCGGCGCCGCCGCGCTGAGGCACACCGCCGCGGTCTCCAACCACCTCGCCGACCAGGTCGCCCCGGCCAGTACGGCGGTCGGCCAGCTCGACAGCGGCCTGCTCGCCCAGGCGGCGGCCGTACGCGGCCACGTCGTCACCGCCGACCCGCGCTTCCTCGACGCGTACCGGCGGGGCGTCGAGAGCGAACGCGCGACCATGTCCCGGCTGCACGAGCTGCTCGCCGGCGAGCCGGAGGCGCTGGCCGACCTGGACCGGGCGCGGCGGCTGACCGACCGCTGGCGCACCGAGTACGCCGAACGCCTGGTCGCCTCCCGGCAGGCCGGCGGGACGCCGGAGGAGCTGGCGCCGCTGGTGACCGGGGACGCGGAGACCTTCGCGGCGGTACGCGCCGAGCTGACCGGGCTGGTCGGCCGCCTCGACGGGATCCGGGACGCCGGCCGGGACGACCTCGACCGGGCCCGGGCGTTGCGGGACCTGACCTTCGTGGCGATCCTGGCGGCCCTGCTGCTGTGCGGGATCGTCGGATCCGTGCTGGTGCGCACGAGGGTGCTGCGCCCGCTGGACCGGCTGGGCGCCTCGGTGCGGCAGGTGGCCGGCGGCGACTTCCGGCACCGGCTGCGGCCCGACGGCCCCGCCGACATCGCCCGGCTGACCAGTGACGTGGAGACGATGCGCCGCACCGTGGTGGAGGCGTGGGAGCGCAGCCAGCACGACCGGGACGCCCTGGAACAGCAGGCGGACGAGCTGCGCCGCTCCAACGAGGACCTGGAGCAGTTCGCGTACGTGGCGTCGCACGATTTGCAGGAGCCGCTGCGCAAGGTGGCGTCGTTCTGCCAGATGCTGGAGCGCCGCTACACCGACCAGCTCGACGACCGCGCCCGGCAGTACATCGGCTTCGCCGTCGACGGGGCCAGCCGGATGCAGGAGCTGATAAACGACCTGCTGACGTTCTCCCGGATCGGCCGGGTCTACGGCGAGCTGCGGGAGGTCGACCTGGCCGAGGTGTTCGCGCAGGCCGAGTCGAACCTGTCCCGGGCGGTGGACGAGTCCGGCGCGACGATCACCCGCGACCCGCTGCCCACGGTGCGGGGCGAGCCGACCCTGCTGACCATGCTCTGGCAGAACCTGCTGGGCAACGCGGTCAAGTTCCGCAGCCCCGACCGGGCGCCGCTGATCCGGGTGACGGTGACGGACACCCCGCAGGACTGGTCCGTCGCCGTCGAGGACAACGGCATCGGCATCGACCCCCGGTACGCCGAGAAGATCTTCGTCATCTTCCAGCGCCTGCATCCCCGTGGCACGTACCCGGGCACCGGCATCGGGCTCGCGGTGTGCAAGAAGGTCGTCGAGTTCCACGGCGGCACGCTGAGCCTGGACGAGGCGTACCGCGACGGGACCCGCTTCGTGTTCACGATGCCGCGGCTGCCGACGGCGGTCGTACCCGCGCAGCCCAGCGAGCCGGCCGCGGAGTCGGCGGCCGGAGTCTGAGAGCCTGCCCGCCGCCCCGGGTCAGGCCTGCGGGCGCCGGTGGCCGTCACCGGGCACCGGCGCGGCGGGTTCCGGCCGCCCGGCCGGCGGGCGCTCCGCCGCCGGTGGCTCCGCACCCCGGGTGAACTTGTCGAAGAAGCGCAGCAGCTCCACCGGGAACGGCATCACCAGCGTGCTGTTCTTCTCGGCTGCCACGTCCACCACCGTCTGCAACAGCCGCAACTGGTAGGCGCCCGGCGTGTTCGCCATCGCCCGGGACGCGTCGGCGAGCCGGCGGGACGCCTGGTACTCGCCGTCGGCGGCGATCACCCGGGCGCGGCGTTCGCGTTCCGCCTCGGCCTGGCGGGACATCGACCGTTTCATCCCCTCGGGCAGCGCGACGTCCTTGACCTCGACCCGCTCGATCAGCAGCCCCCACGGCCCCTCCGTCGGCGCGTCGATGACCGCCTTCAGCTCGGCGTTGACCCGGTCCCGGTCGCCGAGCACGGTGTCCAGGTCGGCCTTGCCGATCACCGAACGCAGGGCGGTCTGTGCCACCTGGAGCACGGCCGAGGGGTAGTCGCGGACGTTGACCAGAGCCTTCACCGGGTCGACGACCCGGTAGTAGACCACCGCGTCGACGGTGAGGGTGACGTTGTCCCGGGTGATCGCCCCCTGCGGAGGCACACCGATGACGGTCGTCTGCATGCTGACCCGGACCATCCGGTCGGCGACCGGGACGATCAGGCGCAGGCCGGGCTCCCGGACCGGCGTCAGCACCCGGCCGAAGCGGAAGACGACGCCGCGCTGGTACTGCTGCACCAGCCGGACGCTCAGCGCGCCGACGAGTGCCAGGAGCGCGGCCACGATCACCACGCCGATCACGACCGCTTCCACGGCACCCCCGATCCGAACGGCTCCCCGGGCCGCCCCTTTCCCGCTGCGCCGGGAAGTAGTCCCGGCGCAACGGGTGGCCGGCCGGCCCGTCGGATCAGCCGGCCGACCTGCCGCTGCCGGACGGGCGGGCGGCCACCAACGCGATCCCGCACGCCGCGGCGGCGCTCAGCGGGGCGATCAGGAAGCCGACGGTCACCTCGCCCGCCGCGTCCAGCACCACGCCGGCCACCGCCGCGCCGCCCGCGCTGCCCACCGAGAACGCCGTCGCCGCCCAGGCGAACGCCTCGGCCACCGTGCCGGTGGGCGCCACGTCGTCGATCGCGACGAAGGCGATGGTCAGCAGCGCCGGCAGCGCGAGCCCGCTGACCGCCATCAGCGCCAGCATCGCGGGCGGGGCCGGGGTGAGCAGCAACGGCAGGTAGCCGGCGGCGAAGACGCCGACCACGCGCGGCAGCGTGGCGTGCCGGCGCAGTCCGCCGAAGCGCACGTAGAGCAGGCCGCCGACCAGCGCCCCGGTGGCCTGCGCGGCGAGCAGCCAGCCGGCCCAGGACCGGGCCCCGGCCGCCTCGGCGTATCCGGTCGCGGCGACTGTCACGCTCCCCACCGCCGCCCCGACCAGCAGCAGCGCCCCGAGGATCAGTCGGAGCCGGCCGGCGCGCAGCGGCCCGGCCCAGTGGCGTACCGCCGGCTCGCCCCGCCAGCGCCGGACCGCGTCGGTCGTGGCGAACCACGCGGTGCCGGCGGCCTGGAAGCCCGCGGCGGCGGCGAGGCCGCCGGTCGGGCCGGCCAGGCCCACGGCGGCGAGCGTGACCACCGGGCCGAGGATGAAGATCAGCTCCTGGACGGCGATGTCCAGGGTGTACGCGGTCTGCACCCGGTGTGCGGGGAGCAGGTCGCGCCAGAGCACCCGCAGGCACGACTCGAACGGCGGCGCGCCCGCCCCGGCCAGGGCGGCGGCGAACACGGTGACCGGCAGGTTGACGTGCGCGGCGGTGAGGGCGAAGCCGATCGTCGACGCCGCCACGGAGAGCCACAGCACCGGCGGCTGCCGCCAGCGCTGCGCCATCCGGGCGAGCATCGGCTGGCCCACGGCGGTACCGGCGGTGAACGCGCCGACCAGCAGGCCGGCGACGGTCAGCGTCATCGTCTCGCGGGCGAAGACGAGCAGGGCCAGCGGTGCCGCGCCGAGCGGGAGCCGGCCGAGCAGGCTGGCCGCCAGGACCCGGGCGGTCTGCGGCGCCCGGAGCACGGCGAGGGCGGAGGTGTCGGCGGGGTCGACGGGCGGGTGGTCGGCGGGCGGTACGAGTTGGCGGTGATCGGATCCGGGCATGACTGAGCGCTCCCAAGCGTGGCGGAGATGGACCGGTGGGCGGCGGAGTGCCGGGCCGGTCAGGGAACGTAGTCGGAGCGATCGTGGCCGTCGCCGTAGAGCGGGAGGTCCGGGGTGATCCAGAGACCGTGCGCGGCGGCGACGGCGTGCGACGGGATCACGCTGGACAGTCTAGACCCGAACGCCGCCACCGGTGGGGGCCAGCCGCGCCGGATTGGCCCTGGCCACCGCGCCGACCGGCCCCCCTACGATGACGGCCCACGACTCGCCGCACCGCCGGGAGGACGTCATGCGGGAGCGCTTCGCCGACCTGTCCACGCCGCTGATCGCCGACGCCTGCGTACGCCTCGGCGTGCCCCCGCGCGCGGCGCCGGCCGGGATCCGGGCGGTCGTCCCCGGTCACCGCCTCGTGGGCCGGGCACTGCCGGTGCGCCACCACGGCAGCGTGGACGTCTTCCTGGAGGCGTACGAGAACGCGATCCCGGGCGACGTGCTCGTGATCGACAACGGCGGCCGGAGCGACGAGGCGTGCGTCGGGGACCTGGCGGTGCTGGAGGGCGTCGCGGCCGGCATCGCCGGGCTCGTCGTCTGGGGCCTGCACCGGGACACGCCCGAGCTGGTGGAGATCGACCTGCCCGTCTTCAGCTACGGCAGCCTCCCGGCGGGCCCGGCCCGCCTCGACGCGCGGGAGCCGGAGACGCTCACCAGCGCCCGGGTCGGGCCGCACGTGGTGACCGCCGACGACCTCGTCGTCGCCGACGACGACGGGGTGCTGTTCGTGCCCGCCGCACGGGCCGCGAAGCTGTTCGCGGCGGCGGAGCGCATCGGGACCGTCGAGCGGGTCCAGGCGCGGCGGATCCGCGCCGGGGAGACGCTGCGGGAGCAGACCGCCTTCGCCGACTACCTGGCCCGCCGCGCCGCCGACCCCGCCCACACCTTCCGGCAGCACCTGCGGCAGGTCGGCGGGGCGATCGAGGAGTGACCACCCGAAGGCGCGCGTGAGGGTGGTCATAGCGGCTGGACGCCCCACCGTGGCGGGCTGCTAGCCTCGTCGGCAGGTCATGAGCGCCAGCGTCAAGCCCCGGCTCGCTGGCCGGCAACCCTCGTCCGCGCAGGGGTGCCCCGGGTGAGGACCAGGCACCGGAGCAGCTCCGGTGCAAGCGCGGCCTGGTTCCCAGGTCGTCCCGACCGAGGAGAGCCATGCCCGTCCGCATCTGCGCCCCACCGGCGGTCCCCGCCGTGGCCCCGGCGTCGCCGGCGCTGATCCGGCGCCGCCACATCGACATGATGCGGGTCTGCGCCACCTCCTGTCGCCCCGGCGACGCGCGCTAGCCGCGCCACCCCTTCTTTCCCGCACCATTCCAGCGGTACGCCCACCGGGCGCACCGTCGGCGACGCGCGCCCCGTGCCCGTCGCCGCAGACACCTCATCGGAGACACCTGTGCGAATCCTTTCCTCCCTCACCCGGGCCGCCGCCCTCGGCGTGGCCGCCGTCCTCGCCGCCACCACCCTGACCGCCTGCGGCGACGACGCGGCCGGCGCGGCCGACAACCCGTACGGCCTGCTCCAGCCGGGCGTGCTGCGCACCGGCACGCTCACCGACGCCCCGCCGAACGTCTACCTCAAGGACGGCAAGTTCACCGGCTTCGACAACGACCTGCTCGTCGCGGTCGCCGGGAAGGTCGGCCTGAAGGTGGAGTTCGCCGGCACCGACTTCTCCGCGCTGCTCTCCCAGGTCAACAACCGCAAGTTCGACGTCGGCAGCTCCTCGATCACGATCACGGAGGCGCGCAGGAAGACCGTCGACTTCGGCAACGGCTACGACTTCGGCCACTTCGGACTCGACGTGCCGGCCGGCTCGTCGATCAGCGGCTTCGACCAGCTCGCCGGCAAGCGGGTCGTGGTCGTGCAGGGCACCGTCCAGGACGACTACGCCACCGGCGAGGGGCTCGACCCGGTCCGGGTGCCCGACTACAACGGCGCGATCAACCAGCTCAAGGCCGGCACGGCCGACGCCTGGATCGCCCCCGCCGAGATCGGCGACAAGTCGGCCGCCGACAGCGCCGGCAAGATCACCGTGGCGGCCAAGCTGCTCAGCCCGGCCCCGACGGCGTACGCGTTCGCCAAGGGCAACGACAAGCTGCGCGAGGCGCTCGACAAGGGCCTCGACGAGGTGATCGCGGACGGCACGTGGAGCCGCCTGCAGGCCCAGTACTACCCGGGCCGCCCGATCCCGGCCGACTTCAAGCCGGGCAGCGGCACGGTCGCGGTGCCGTCGGCGTCGGCCACCTCCTGAGACGTACGGACGACGAGCGAGCGGGGCGGTAGGAGCGACGATGGATCCGTTGAGCACCCTGTGGGAGACCTTCTTCGACTGGGACTCCATGCGCGAGGCGCTGCCCGAGATGCTGACGGTGGGGCTGCCCAACACGCTGATCCTGGCGATCTCCGCCGCCCTACTCGGCTCGGTGCTGGGCATGGCGCTGGCCGTCGCGGGCATCTCGCGTACCCGATGGTTGCGGTGGCCGGCGCGGGTCTACACCGACGTGTTCCGCGGATTACCCGCCGCGGCGACGATCCTGCTCATCGGCGTCGGCCTGGCGCCGCTGGGCATGCAGGTGTGGGGGCCCAACCCGTATCCCCTGGGCATCCTGGCGCTGTCGCTGATCGCGGCGGCCTACATCGGCGAGATCTTCCGCTCCGGCATCCAGTCGGTGGAGGCCGCCCAGTTGGAGGGGGCCCGGGCGCTGGGCCTGTCCTGGGGCGAGGCGATGCGCCTGGTGATCGTGCCGCAGGGGATCCGGCGGGTGCTGCCGGCCTGGGTGAACCAGCTGATCGCGCTCATCAAGGACTCCAGCCTGGTCTACTTCCTCGGCCTGCTGGCCAGCCAGCGGGAGCTGTTCCGGATCGGGCAGGACTACGCGGCTAACACCGGCAACCAGTCGGCGCTGCTGCTGGCCGGGCTGTTCTACCTGACGCTGACGGTGCCGCTGACGCACGCCGTCAACTGGATCGACCGGCGACTGCGGCACGGCCGGCAGGCCACCGCGCCCGCTGACGGCGACGACGACCTCGACCTGGCGCTGCCGGGCGCGGCGGGAGGGAACCAGCGATGAGCATCGACACGACGACCTCGGTGAGCCTGAGCGTCCGCGACGTGCACCTGGCCTTCGGGTCGCACCGGGTGCTGCGCGGGGTGGACCTGGACGTGGCGCGCGGGGCGACGGCCTGCGTCATCGGCCCGTCCGGGTCGGGCAAGTCCACCCTGCTGCGCACGATCAACCGGCTGATCGAGCCCGACCGCGGCGACGTGCTGCTGGACGGGCGCAGCGTGCTGGCCGACGACCCGGACGCCCTGCGGCAGCGGATCGGCATGGTCTTCCAGCAGTTCAACCTCTTCCCGCACATGAGCGTGCTGCGCAACGTCACCCTCGCGCTGCGCCGCATCCGCAAGCTCGGCGAGGACGAGGCGGTGGCTGTCGCCCGCGAGCACCTCGAGCTGGTGGGGCTGGCGGCCAAGGCCGACGCCCGCCCGGCGCACCTGTCGGGCGGGCAGCAGCAGCGGGTCGCGATCGCCCGTGCGCTGGCGTTGCGCCCGCAGGTGATGCTCTTCGACGAGGCGACCTCCGCCCTGGACCCGGAGCTGGTCAAGGGCGTGCTCGGGCTGATGGCCGAGCTGTCCGCCGGGGGCATGACGATGGTGGTGGTCACCCACGAGATGGGGTTCGCCCGCGAGGTCGCCGACACCGTGGCGTTCATGGACCGCGGCGTGGTGCTGGAGGCCGGCGAGCCGGCCGCGATCTTCGAGCGGGCCGAGCACCCCCGGCTGCGCCGATTCCTCTCCCAGGTGCTCTAGCGCCGAGCCGGTCACGTCGGTGGACCGACCCGTCCGGTGCCGTGGGTCTCGTCCTCAACGCGTGGGAAGGCTCCGCAGTTCCGCGGTGAGCTGTTCGAGGTACTCGGGCGGCCCGGCCTCGGCGAACCACAGCCAGAGTTCGGCGGCGTGGATCGGCAACCAGGCCCGGACCATGGCCGGGTCAGCTCCGTAGCCCTCGACGAGGACGTCGAACGACCGTGGGTCCTTGCGCGCGGCGCCCCAGGCCGCACGCGACAGTTCTCGGAGCGGGTCGCCGAGGTGGGCCGCCTCCCAGTCGACGACCGCCGTGATCCCGCCGTTCGCGGCGAGGAGGTTTCCGTCGGTCCAGTCGCCGTGACAGAACACCGGGCGACTGGCCGGTGGAACGGCGAGCGGAAGCGGGGGGCCGCCGGCGTCGCGGTAGCGACGGACGATCAGCGCATCGTCCGGCGCGGCCGGCAGCCCGTCGGGTGGCGGCAGCTCGTGGAGCCGACGGAGCAGTGCCGCCGAGGCACGCAGCCCGTCGAGTCGCACGTCGGCGTTCTCGCTGTCCAGTCGTTCACCCGGCATGAGCGTCATGAGGATCGAGCCCGGCCCCACCTCGACGAGCTCGGGAACCGGCATGCCCGTGTCGGCGAGCGCCCGCAGGGCGAGCACCTCCGTGTCGTGGCGGGAGGGTTGCGTCATCCGCTTCTCGACCAGGCGGCGCCCCTCGCGCTCCACCAGCCGGACGTGACCGACCGCTCCCTGCCGCATCCCGCCATCCTGCCAGGCGCGGAAGGCTGGCGTACCGCCGAGTCTTGGCAATATCCTCCACTGCACACGCGATGCCTGGAGTTCCTTTTCACGGGGCCGCCCCCGCCCCCACCTCCGGCCGCAGAGGAGAGACGCCATGCACGTCGAGAATTCCGCACTGGACCGCCGAACCCTGCTGCGGGCCGGCCTCGGCGCCGCCACGGTCGCGGTCGTCGGCAGCCAACTCGCCCTCCCCGGCGCCGCGCAGGCGGACCCCGGCACCGACCTGGACTGGATCTACAGCTGCGACGAGTGGGGCGCGCGCCCGCCGGCGGACCCACTGGCCGTCAGCGCCATCCCCACCAACAAGATCATCGTGCACCACATGGCGTTCCCGAACGTCACCGACTACTCCGAGGCGCAGGCGGTCAAGCTGGCCCGCGACTGCCAGAACCTGCACATGGACGGCAACGGCTGGTCCGACACCGGCCAGCACTTCACGGTCAGCCGCGGCGGGTACGTCATGGAGGGACGCCGGGGCAGCCTGGAGCGGTTGCACGCCGGCGACCGGCAGATGATCTCGGCGCACTGCCCGGGCGAGAACGGCCGGGCCATCGGCATCGAGAACGAGGGCACGTACGTCACCGAGACCCCGCCGGAGGCCCTGCTGGACTCGCTGGTCACGCTCTGCGCGACCATCTGCCGGCAGTACGGGCTGCACGCCCACGACATCTTCGGCCACTGGGACTTCCGCACCACCCTGTGCCCGGGCGCCACCTTCTACCGGCAGTTCCCCGCCCTGCGCCGCCGGGTCTTCGAGGCCCTCGGCACCGACCTCGCCGACGTGCCGGCCCGCCGCTGGCCGGACCTGTGGCGCTTCGTCGGCTCCCCCAGCGTCCGGGTGGTGCAGTACCTGCTGGCCCACCGCGGCTACACCGTGCCGGTCAACAGCGTCTTCGACGCCGCCACCGTCGCCGCGGTGCAGGACTGGCAGCACCGCAACGGCATCGCGGTCGACGTCGACGCCACCCTCACCGCCCCCACCTGGGAGACCCTGGTGCCGGAGCTGGGCGCCCACGCCAGCGGCGCGCCGGTCACCGCCGCGCAGTTCCTGCTCAACTACCGGGGCTACCCCGAGGTTGCCGTCACCGGCGAGTACGACCACGCGACCAGGACGGCCGTCAAGGACGTCCAGCGCCTGCACCGCCTGCCCGCGCACGGCAAGCTCGACCTCGACACCTGGTGCGCGGTCGTCGGCGGCGTCGTACGCCGGTCGTTCCGGGACTGAACACCGTCCGCCGGCCCGTCGGAGCGACCCGCCCCGCAGGCCGGCGAAACGCGGTCGCACCTGACCCGCTCCAGCCTCCTGATCTGCGACGATGAGGCAGTCACGACCGGAGGAGGGTGCTGTGGCGTCTCGACTCAACCCGTACCTCAGCTTCCCGGGCAACGCGCGGGAGGCAATGGAGTTCTACCAGCGCGTGTTCGGCGGTTCCCTGTCGACGAACACGTTCGGTGCGATGGGCACCGACGATCCCGCGCTGGTCGACAAGATCATGCACGCGATGCTGGAGACCGACCGGGGCTTCACCCTGATGGGCTCGGACACCGCGCCGGGAATGGAGCACGACCCCGGCAACAACGTCTCCGTGAGCCTCAGCGGCGACGACGCCGACGACCTGCGCGGCTACTGGGGCAAGCTCACCGAGGGTGGCACGGTGACCGTGCCGCTGGAGAAGCAGATGTGGGGCGACGAGTTCGGCATGTGCGTCGACCGCTACGGCATCGGCTGGATGGTGAACATCGGCCAGCCGCAGGGCTGACGAGGTGTAGCGGCAGCGCGAGCGGGTAGGGACCGCTGTCCGGCGGGCCCGGGCGACACCGCACCGGTGCGCCCCGGCCCGCAGCCGCCGGCCGGAGGGGTGCACCCGATGCTGTCGCCGCCCGCGCACCCGCAGCCCGCTCGCCCCGCCCGGCGCGCCCGCCCCCGCCCGGGCGCGCCCCGGCCGCGATGACCCGGGTCCGGAACCTGCGCGTCCGCCCGGACCTGCTCTACGTGGCGAGCGGCTGGAGCACCCTGGTGACCGACGTCCGCGGCCGGATCACCGGCGCCGACCCGCAGGGCTTCTTCGCCCGCAACACCCGGGTCCTCAGCACCGAACGCCTCAGCGTGGACGGCCACGAGCCGGTCCCGTTCAGCACAGCCAACGTGGCGGGGCACGCCCAGCTCTCGTACGCCGCCCTCGGCGACGGCGACACGCTGCCCTCCCGCGCGGCCTACCTGCTGGTGGAGCGCTTCGTCGGCGCGGGCCTGCGGACCCGGCTGACCGTGGTCAGCTACGCGGCCGTGCCCCTGGACCTACGGCTGCGGATCCACCTCGCCGCCGACTTCGCCGACACCAGCGAGGCCGAGACCGGCCGCCGGGTGCAGTCCGGCACAGTCGACGCGAGCTGGAACGACCAGGACCGGGAGCTCCGCCTGACCTACCGGTGCGACGGCCTCGACCGGGCGGTGGCGATCGGCGTACGGGCCGACACGCCCGTCCGGTACGCCGACGCCACCCTGACGGTCGACCTCGCGGTGCCGCCCCGGGGGTCCCGCCGGGTGGAACTCCTCGTCGAACCCGTCTTCGACGGGCAGCGCCTCGCCGCACCGCCGCCGACCTTCGCCGAGCCGGACGACGCGGCCGCGCGCGCCCGCGGTACCCTGGCCCGCGAACTCGCCCGGCTCGCCAGCAGCAACTTCGACGTCACCGCCGCCTGGCGGTGCGCGGTCGACGACCTGGCCGTGCTGCCGCTGGGAGAACCGGACGGGCCGACGGCGCCCATGGCCGGCCTGCCCATCTACCAGGAGATCTTCGGCCGCGACACGATGACCGCCTCGTGGCAGTCCCTGCTCGCCGGGCCGACGATGCTGGCGGACAGCCTGCGGCTCAACGCCCACCACCTCGGGCGGCGCATCGACGACTGGCGCGACGAGGAGCCCGGCAAGCCGTTGCACGAGGCCCGGCGGGGCCCGGTGTCCACGCTCGGTATCGACCCGTTCGACAGCTACTACGGCGACTGGTCGACCGCGCCGGACTTCCTGGTCTTCCTCGGCCAGTACCTGGCCTGGACCGGGGACCTCGACACGGTACGGGACCTGCTGCCGACCGCGCGGCGCGTGCTGGGCTGGATCGACCGGTTCGGCGACCTCGACCGGGACGGCTTCCTCGAATACCACCGCCGGTCCCCCGCCGGCCTGAAGAACCAGGGGTGGAAGGACTCGGACACCGCCATCGTCGACGAGCACGGCGAGGTGGTGCCGAACCCGATCGCGACCAGCGAGTTGCAGGCGTACTGGTACGCCGCCCTGCGGCACGCCGGGGTGGTGTTCGCCGCGACCGGTCACCCCGCGTACGGCGCCGGACTGGTCCGCCGGGCCGCCGCCCTGCGGCGCCGCTTCCACCGGGCCTACTGGATGCCGGACCGGGGCTGCCACGCGTTGGCGCTGGGGCCGGACAAGCGGCAGGTGCGCTCGGTCAACTCCAACGACGGCCACCTGCTGGCCACGGGGATCGTGCCCGCCCGCATCGCGCCCCTGGTCGCCGACCGGCTTTTCGCCCCCGACATGTTCAGCGGCTGGGGGGTGCGCACCCTGTCCTCGGCACACCCGGCGTACGACCCGTTCAGCTACCACCGGGGCAGCGTATGGCCGGTCGAGGCGGGCACGATCGGCCTGGGGCTGGCCCGGTACGGCTGCTGGGAACACCTGCACCGGCTCGCGGAGGGGATGTTCTCCGCGGCGGCGCTCTTCACGGAGCATCGCCTGCCGGAGGTGCTCAGCGGACTGCCCCGCGACGACGCCCATCCGCACCCGGGCGTCTACCCGGACTCCTGTTCCCCGCAGGCCTGGTCCGCCAGCGCGGTCGTCGCGCTGGTCCAGGCGCTGCTGGCGCTGCGCCCGGCCGCGCCGCTGCGGACGATATTCGTCGACCCGCACCTGCCGGAGTGGCTGCCGGACCTCACGCTGGAGGGCGTGCGCGTGGGCGGGCGCACCGTCGACCTGACCGTACGACGCGGGCGCGGCGGGCGCACGTCCCTGCGCGTCCGGGGCGACCGGATCGCGGTGGTCCGCCGGCCCACACTCCAGGCCTCGGCGACCCGCCACCGGTCCTGACCGGCCGATGCCCGGACCAGGTCCGTGGAGACGCCGCGCCCGGGCCGGCCGGCACAACGCGGAATCGGCGTCCGCAGCCGTCAGGGCTAGGATCCGGTGGTGGCCGATCAGGGGCTCATCCAGGACGACGAACGGTTGCGCCGCATCGAGGCGGTGACCGACGCGGCGCTGTCCCGCCTCGACGCGGCCGACCTCTTCGACGAGCTCCTCGACCGCGTCCGGGACCTGCTCGACGTCGACACGGCGGCCATCCTGATGCTGGACACACACTCCCAGCAGCTCGTGGCCACCGCGGCCAAAGGGCTGGAGGAGGAGGTCCGGCAGGGGTTCCGCGTCTCCGTGGGCCGCGGGTTCGCCGGCCGGATCGCCCTGACCGGACGGCCGGTGATCATCGAGGAGGTCACCCCCGACGTCGTGGTCAACCCGGTCCTGCTGTCGATGGGGCTGCGGTCGCTGCTCGGCGTGCCGATGTTCGCCAGGGGCGAGCTGATCGGCGTGTTGCACGTGGGCACGCTGGGCCACCGCCGGTTCACCACCGACGACGTACGCCTGCTGGAGCTGGTCGCCGACCGGGCCAGCCTGGCCAACCTCGCCCGGTCCCACAACCTCGACCACAACGCCGCCCTCGCCCTGCAACGCAGCCTGCTGCCCGCCCGACTGCCCCGCCTGCCGGGCCTGGACATGGCCGCCCGGTACGTGCCCGGGCACGTCGCCGGAATCGGCGGCGACTGGTACGACGTGTTCGTCCTGCCCTCGGGCTGGCTGGGCCTGGTCATCGGCGACGTGTCGGGCCACGGCCTGCAGTCGGCCGTGGTCATGGGGCGCGTCCGCAGCGCGCTACGCGCCTACGCGCTGGTCTGCGACGACCCGGCGGAGGCGTTGACGCTCCTCGACCGCAAGGTCAGCCACTTCGAGGCCGGAAACCTCACCACGGCGCTCTACGCCATGGTCTCCCCCGACCGGACCCGCATCCGGCTCTCCGCCGCCGGGCACCTGCGCCCCGTCCTCGCCGTGCCGGGCCAGCGGGGCGCGCCCGTCCCGGTCCACGCCGATCCCCCGCTCGGCACGGGTCGCCGGCCGCCGCCCCGGCAGCAGGCGGAGGTGGACTTCCCGCCGGGCGCGGTGCTCGTCTGCTTCACCGACGGCCTCGTCGAACGCCGCCACGAGGTCATCGACGTCGGTCTCGACCAGCTCGCCCATGTGGTCCGGCCGGCACCGGCCGAGCAGGTGTGCGCCGAGGTCATGGACGCCCTCGGCGCCGAGCAGCCGACCGACGACATCGCCATGCTGGTCGTGCACCGGCTCCTGACCCCGCACTGATCCGTCAGGCCGCCCGCGCCCAGGTGCGCCGTCCGGACGACGCCGCCCGCGTGGTCGCCGGCCCGTTTGGCGGGACGCGATCGCGGAAAGAGTGGCGGACATGAAGTGGGCAAGCCGAGCCGTACCCGCCGCCGTCGCCGCCGTCGCGGCCCTCGCCGCGCGTGACCTGATCCAGCGCGACCACGCGTTGCTGCGTACCTTCCCGGTCCTCGGCCGGGCCCGGTACCTGCTGGAGTCCATCGGGCCGGAGCTGCGCCAGTACATCGTCGCGGGCAACAACGAGGAGCGGCCGTTCACCCGCGACCAGCGCCGCTGGGTGTACGCGTCGGCGAAGCAGCAGAACAACTACTTCGGCTTCGGCACCGACAACGACATCGAGTTCACGCCCGGATATCCGATCATCAAGCACCGCACCTTCGGCCGGGCCGTCCCGCCGTCGACACCGGGCGCCGGACACGACGTGCGGCTGCCGTGCGCCAAGGTGCTCGGCGCCGCGCGGGGCCGCGCCCACGCGTTCCGGCCCGAGTCGGTGGTGAACATCTCCGGGATGAGCTTCGGCTCGTTGTCCGGCAACGCCGTCGAGGCCCTCAACCGGGGCGCCGCCCTGGCCGGCTGACTGCAGAACACCGGCGAGGGCGGGCTGTCGCCGTACCACCGCAAGGGCGGTGACCTGGTCTTCCAGATCGGCACCGCGTACTTCGGCTGCCGCGACGAACGCGGCCGGTTCAGCCTGGACCGGCTCAGGGACCTGGTCGCCGGCGCGCCGGTGCGGGCGCTGGAGATCAAGCTCAGCCAGGGCGCGAAGCCCAGCCTCGGCGGCCTGCTGCCGGCGGCCAAGGTCTCCGCGGAGATCGCGGCGACCCGGGGCATCCCGCAGGGGCGCGACTGCGTCAGCCCGTCGCGGCACGCCGAGTTCTCCGACTGCGACAGCCTGCTCGACTGGGTGGAGCTGCTCGCCGCCGAAACGGGCCTGCCGGTCGGCATCAAGTCCGCGGTGGGCGACCTCGGCTTCTGGGAGGAGCTGACCACCCTGATGCGCGACACCGGGCGTGGGGTCGACTTCGTCACCGTCGACGGCGGCGAGGGCGGCACCGGCGCCGCGCCACTGATCTTCACGGACTCGGTGTCGCTGCCCTTCCAGCAGGGCTTCACGCGGGTCTACAAGATCTTCGCCGAGCGCGACCTGCACGAGCAGGTGGTGTTCGTGGGCGCCGGCAAGCTCGGCCTGCCCGACAACGCGGTGGTGGCGTTCGCGCTCGGCTGCGACATGGTCAACGTCGGCCGGGAGGCGATGCTGGCGATCGGCTGCATCCAGGCCCAGAAGTGCCACACCGACACCTGCCCCACCGGCGTGGCCACCCAGAACCAGTGGCTCGCCCGGGGCGTGGACCCGGGCTCGAAGTCGGTCCGCGCGGCCAACTACATCCGGACGCTGCGCCGCGACCTGGTCAAGGTCGCCGAGGCGTGCGGCGTCGAGCACCCGGGCCTCATCGACACCGACGCGATCGAGATCCTCGACGGCCGGACCGCCTCGCACCCCCTGCACGAGGTGTACGGCTACCGCCCCGGGTGGGGCCTGCCGTCCGCCGCCGACCGGGCGCAGATCGCCCGGCTGATGACGGCGGAGGCCCCGCAGGGCGGCACCGCCCCGCCGTCGCCGACCGCGATGTCCTGACCCGCCGCGACGCGCCGCACGAGTACGCGCGGAGTTCCTGGCCGCCGCGGGAGGACGCCTAGCATCGCCGGAATGTCGATCACCCCTCGGCGGTGCCGGATCCTGATGCTCGCCGCGGCCGTCCTCTTCGTGCTCGTCGCCCTCGTCGTGCGCGCGGCGGCCGGCGGCGGCCTCGAACAGCACTCCGGCACCGTGCTGTACGCCTGCGTGGTCTGGGCCGGCGTGTTGTTCCTCCGGCCGCGGCTGTCGCCGCCGGTGGCCGGCGCGGTCGCGGTCGCCTTCTGCTGGGCGGTCGAGTTGTCGCAGTTGACCGGGGTACCGGCGGCGCTGTCGGCGCGCAGCCCGCTGGCACGGCTCGCGCTCGGGGCGCAGTTCGACCCGGTCGATCTCGCCTGGTACCCGGTCGGGGTGCTCCCGCTGGTGGCGGTGCACCGGATCGTCGCCGCCCGCGCCCGGCGTCGGCGGACCACGGTGTGAGCGGGCGACGCCGTTAATGGCGCGCGTCGGGTGCACGACCGCACCTATCGTGGCCCGGTGCTGATCAGACGCGAGACCCCCGCCGACGTCGACGCGATCCGGGCGGTGCACCTGGCCGCCTTCGCCGACCCGGAGAAGCCGGACGCCGTACCCGTCGAGGCGGGGTTGGTGGACGCGCTGCGGGCGGACGACGGGTGGCTGCCGGCCCTCTCCCTCGTCGCGGCCGACGACGCCGGGCGGGTGGTCGGGCACGTGGTGTGCACCCGTGGCCGGGTCGCCGGCGAGCCGGTCGCGCTGGGGTTGGGCCCGCTCGGCGTGCTGCCGGACTGGCAGCGGCGCGGGGTCGGCTCCGCGCTGATGCACGCCGTGCTCGGCGCGGCCGACGCGCGCGAGGAGGCCCTGGTGGTGCTGCTCGGACACCCCGACTACTACCCGCGCTTCGGGTTCCGCCCGGCGGTCGACCTCGGCGTCACCCCGCCGCAGCCGTGGGGGCCGCGATACTTCATGGCCCGCCCGCTGAGCGCGTGGCGGTCGTCGATCCGCGGCGGGTTCAGCTACGCCCGCCCGTTCGACGAGCTGTAGGCCGTCGGTCGCGCGGTCACGGGCACACCTCCGAGGACGCTCGCCCGACGCTGTTCGGGCAGGTCAGTACCACCTTCGCGAGTCTGCGTGCGAACATGTGTTCGTGTCGCGAGAGGCCAGCATCCTGCACGCCGACCTGGACGCGTTCTACGCGTCGGTCGAGCAGCGGGACGATCCGCGCCTGCGCGGCCGGCCGGTGATCGTCGGCGGGGGCGTGGTCCTCGCGTGCAGCTACGAGGCGAAGGCCCGCGGCGTCCGCAGCGCGATGGGCGGCCGGCAGGCCCGGCGGCTCTGCCCCGAGGCGATCGTCGTGCCGCCGAGGATGGCGGCCTACACGGCGGCAAGCCGCGCGGTGTTCGAGATCTTCCGGCGGACCACCCCGATCGTCGAGGGGCTCTCCATCGACGAGGCGTTCCTCGACGTGGGCGGCCTGCGCCGGCTGGTCGGCCCGCCCGCCGACATCGCCGCCCGGCTGCGCCGGGACGTACGCGAGGAGGTCCGCCTGCCGATCACGGTGGGCGTGGCCCGGACGAAGTTCCTCGCCAAGGTGGCCAGCGGCGTCGCGAAGCCCGACGGACTGCTGGTCGTCCCGCCGGACGGGGAGCTGGCGTTCCTGCACCCGCTGCCGGTGGAGCGGTTGTGGGGCGTCGGGCCGGTGACCGCGACGAAGCTGCGCGAGCGGCGCATCCGTACGGTCGGGCAGGTCGCCCGCCTCGGCGAGGCGACGCTGGTCTCGCTGCTCGGCGCGGGCGCCGGTCGGCACCTGCACGCCCTGGCGCACAACCGCGACCCCCGGCCGGTGCAGGTCGGCCGCCGGCGCGGGTCGATGGGGGCGCAGCACGCCCTCGCCGCCGTTCCGCACTCCCCCGCCGAGTTGGAGGCGGTCCTCGCCGGCCTGGTCGACCGGGTGACCCGGCGGATGCGGGCGGCGACGCGGGCCGGCCGGACGGTGACGCTGCGCCTGCGGTTCGGCGACTACACCCGCGCGACCCGCTCCCACACGGTGGCCAAGGCGACCGCCCACACGGCCCCGCTGCTCGCCGCGGCGCGGGCGCTGCTGCGGGCCGCACTGCCCGAGATCGAACGGCGGGGCGTGACCCTGCTCGGCGTGTCGGTCGGGAACCTGGACGACTCCCCCGTCCAGCCGCCGCTGCCGTTCGACCGCGATCCGGGGGCGGACCTGGACGCGGCCGTGGACGCGGTCCGCGACCGGTTCGGGTCGGGGGCGCTCACCCGGGCGGTGCTGCTCGGCCGGGACCCCAGCCTGGAGATGCCGCTGCTGCCGGACTGAGCCCGGGGCGGCGAGTCAGGACGGGGGCAACGGCGGCAGGACGCTCTCCTCGTGGTCCAGCTCCCGCTCCAGGATGCGCATGTCGGCGTCGGCGAGGCGACCCGCGTCCCGCCAGGCGAGCAGTTCGTCCCGCTCGGCGGCGATCATCTCCCGGCGGGCCAGCAGGGCCGCCCGGTAGCGGTCGTCCACCGGCAGCACCTGGTCCTCGACGTGGGAGAGCAGTGCGACCCGTTCGGTGTAGCGCTTGTGCCGGCCCTCGGCGGCCCGGCGCAGCGGGGCGGCGACGTCGCGTACGCCCGGGTCGGCCTCGGCCAGGGCGGTCAGCCGGTCGAGGGCGGCCTGCACCGCCGCGGCGCGCGCCTCGTTGCGGGTCAACGCCCGGCTGACGGCGGTGCCCGGCAGCCGCAGCCGGCGCAGCAGCGGCGCGAAGGTCAGGCCCTGACCGACGAGCGTGACCAGCACGACCAGGTACGCGCAGAACAGCAGCAGGTCCCGGGCGGGCGTGCTCGCGGGCAGCGTGAACGCCGCCGCGAGGGTGATGACGCCCCGGGTGCCCGCCCAGCTCAGCGCGAGCAGTTCCCGACCGGACAACGGCGGGTTGTCGGGACGGGGGTCGCCGCCGAGGCGGGCGTGCATCCGGGCGGGCAGGTGCGCGGCGGCCAGCAGCCACAACGGACGCACCAGCAGCACGATGCCGACGGTGACGGCCCCCGCCGCGACGACGGTGCCGAGGTCGTAGGCGGCCAGCCCGCGTACGACGGCGGGCAACTGCTGGCCGATGAGCAGGAACACGTAGCCCTCGAGGAGGTACTCCACCAGGTGCCAGACCGAACGGGTCTGCAACCGCGCGCCGCTGGACTGCAGGGACGCGCTGCGGTGGCCCAGCCAGAGGCCGGCCACGACGACCGCCAGCACGCCGGAGACGTGCAGGCTCTCGGCCGCCACGTAGGCGGCGAACGGGGTGCCCAGGGACAGGGCGTTGTCGGTCAGCGGATCGGAGGCCATCTTCCGCAGGTACGCGATGACCCACGCGACGGCCATGCCGACGGCCAGCCCACCGGCGGCGACGAACAGGAAGTCGCCCACGGCGTGCCCGACGGAGAACCTGCCGCCGATCGCCGTCGCCACGGCGACCTGCAGGATCGTCAGGGCGGTCGCGTCGTTGAGCAGCCCCTCCCCCTCGACCAGCGTGGTCAGTCGGGGCGACATGCCGGCACGTCGGCCGATCGACAGCGCCGCCACCGGGTCCGGCGGGGAGACCGCCGCGCCGACCGCGATGGCGAAGCTCAGCGGGACGGCGGCCACCACCGCGTTGAGCCCGAAACCCACGGCGAGCGCCGTGACCAGGACGAGCGCCACCGACAGGCCGATCACGGTCCGGGCGTTGCGGCGCAGCGCGGTCAGGCTCGACTGCAGGGCGGCGCCGTAGAGCAGCGGGGGGATGACGAGGTAGAGCACGACCTCGGGATCGAGTTCCAGGTTCGGGCCGGGCAGGTAGCCGTAGCCGACCCCGGCGAGCACCAGCAGCACCGACGCCGGCAGGTGGGTGCGGCGCGCCACGGCGTTGGTCAGGACGACCACGACCAGGCCGCCGAGGGCCAACGCCACCAGCTCGCCCATCCCGCCGGTCCCTCCCGCTGTCGGCCTCCGCCCCGGCCATCACCGTAACCGATCATGCGGCGGTCGCCGGCGGGGCGCGCCTCCCCCCGCCCGGGGCGGGACGGCGGGCCCGCCACGCCCCGGGTGGGGGGCGGCAGGCGGCGGGGGTGCACCGGGTGGACCCCGACGCACCCCCCGTCAGCGACCCGGTCGTCAGCGCCTCGGCGGTACGGCGGTGCCCTTGCGGTAGTTGCGGCCGTTGCCGTCGGGGCGGTAGTTGTTCTCGACGTTGCCCGCCGAGTCCACCGAGAACCAGTGGATCCGCGTTCCCGCCGGGACGGTCAGCGTCTCGCCGCCCTCCCGGATGCCGGCCGAGCCGTAGAGCTTCGACGCGTACGTGGGGGCGGCGCGGTCGAGGGTGTAGAAGACGGCGGCCGGCTCGCTGGTGGAGAAGGTCACCTCCACCATGCCCGGCGTCGCGCTGGGCGCCACCGCGAGCGTGCTGCTCGGCCTGGTCCGGTCCCTGGCGAAGTCCCGGGCCACCCGCATCAGCTCGACCAGGCCGTTGGCGAACTCCAGCGCCTCGGCGTGCGCCTCGTCCCACTCGGGCTGGAAGGAGGTGCCGACCTCGAAGTTCCAGGCGTAGATGCCGTATTTGTACCAGAGCATGTCGCCGGAGTTGCCGGCCGCCGAGTAGAGCACGTCGGAGATCGGGCCGGTGCGCGCCGGGGTCACCGCCATGTTGCGGTGCCGCTTGATGGCGGCGAGGATCCGCGACGACGCGCCCCAGAACGCCGACTCCTCGGCGAGCGTCGGGCGGGGCGCCGAGACGCGGTCGGGCAGCGCGTACGCCCCCGGCGACCACATGAAGTAGTTGCCCGAGGAGTGCAGGTTCATCGAGAAGCGGATGTTGGGGCGGGAGGCCAGCCAGTCGAGGTTGCGGTTCTCGGGCTCGGAGAGCTCGCCCGGTCCGGCGTACGTGCCGCTGGTGCAGCTCGTCGACGCCCCCGAGTAGCCGTCGAAGAGGCTGTACTCGGTGTAGTTGCGGTTGTTGTCCACGCCCCAGGAGTTGCGGGCCAGGAAGTCGGCCGCACCGGTCGTCGGGCAGTGGTTGGTCATGTTCTTGCGCTGGGAGTTGAAGTCGTAGAAGGAGTAGTGGCCGCCGTCGGGGTTGATCGAGGGGGCGATCCAGATGTCGAGGCTGTCCAGCAACTGCCGGGTCCGCCCGTCGTGGGCGTAGTTGCGCAGCAGCCGCTCGGCGGTCTCGACGGTGACCAGCGGGGGGACCCACTCGCGGGCGTGTTCCTGCGCGTAGGCGAGCACGCCGAGCTTCGAGCCGTCGCGGTGCTTGCCGATGCGGATGGCGTACACCGGATGCGGGTCGCGGGAGACGCTCGCCGGCGCGCTCAGGCCGTCGCTGAGCGGGGTCCGCGCGGCCGGCGCGACCACGCCGCCGCCCGGGCTGCCCCGATAGGTGTACGCCCGCACGAGCGTCCCGGCCCCGGCGTTGAGCGCCGCGACGACCTGGGCGGCCGTGCTGGTCACCGCGCCCTCGCCGTCGGTGCCGAGCGTGACCCGTACGGCCGCGCCGGCGACGGTCACCGACAGCGGCGTGTCCGCCGCGCCCGGGTCGGCCAGTTCCACGGAGACGTCGTTGCCGCCCTCGTGCCCCCAGGCCAGCGAGTCCACCGCGACCCGGCTGTCGGTGGCGGTGCCCAGTACCGCCTGGGCGTGCCGCCGGTAGCCGTTGGTCCGGTGCGGCAGTTCGACGACCTCGGCCAGCCGGGGGAACTCGGCGGCCAGCTGGTGGATGCGCGCGTACAGCTCGGTCGGCGTCAGGTAGCTGGTGACGAAGTCCTTCTGGTATCCCGGGCCCTCGGGGCCGTCGCCGGGGGTGGGCAGCCACTCCCGGACCTCGGCCACGGCCACGTCGCCGGTCGGGCTGGTGATCCGGATCCGGTCGGGCCGGCTGGTCACGGGCGCGGCGCCACGGTGGTAGAGGTAGACCCCGGCGTCGACGAAGCGGGAGATCGTCTGCGTACCGCCGGAGCCGATCTCGGTGCCCGGGCCGCTGTCCCGCTCGACGGTGAGGGCGTCGGGGGCGGTCTGGCCCTGCGCCCACTTCGCCTCGACGGAGAGGATCTGGCTCGTGCCGGAGGTGTAGTAGTCCGCCCGGATGATCTTGACGTCGGAGGTGGCGGACGCGCTCGGGCCACCCGTCGCGGCGGCGAACCGACGGTTCTGGGCGACGTGCCCGGCGATGGTCGCCTCGCGTTCGGCCACCCGGGCGCGGGCGTCGGCGGGACGGTGCAGCACCTTGCCGAGGGTGAAACCGGCCCTGGTCAGCGCCGCGGCCTCGCTGGCGGTGACGACCGCGTGCGCGACGACCCCGCTCCCGGTGCGGGTGACGTGGTGGTCGAGGTCGACGCCGGTGGCGACGAGGGCGTCCAGTTGGGCGGTGCCGGCGAGCAGCACCTCGACGACGTCCGCCTCCTCGTCGGCGACGCGGACCAGCTCGACGGCGGGTACTGCGGCGGGCACGACGGCCGAGGCGGGGCTGACCAGCAGCACCACCGCCGTGGCGGCGGCGAGCGCGGCCGGGACGGGTAGGCGGCGTCGCCACCGGGGAGCTAGGGGATCACGCATGGGTCCGCCCTTCTGGTGTCGGCAGGGTGACCGGACGGGATGGCCGAGGGGGTCGCCCGGGTGCGCGGCTGCGCCCCGCCGGGCGCGCGCCGCGACTGCGGTGGCGCGACCCGGCGGAGCAGAGATGGCAGTGTCCGGTGGCGACGGACCGACGCCGCCGGACGCGGAAGCGTCGTCAGGCTGGTGGACGAGAGCCGTTCCGGTCGAGGTCGGTGGATTGAGTCATCCTCAGCGCACACAAAGTGATCTGTCAATCCCCGTCGATGTCCCGTCCGCACCGCCGGTCGACCCGCGGGGCCGCCCTGAGTAGGTGTGCTCACGCCCCACCCGGAGGCCACCCACATACTTACCCGAGCTGGTACGACAAGATCGCCGGGAGAAGGCCACAGGCATGACGAAGCAGCACCGACCGACGTCTCCGATCACCGCGCTCGTCCTGGTCCTGTGCACCCCGGTGGCCGCCTGGTGGCTCATCGGGGACCTGACCGGCGACGAGGCCCGACGGCTCGCCGCCGAGGGCGTCGAGTTGGACTACGCGATCCGGCCGGTGAGCCTCGGTGCGGTGGGAGACCGGATCGTCGGCGTCCTGGCGTGCGTCGGCGTCGCCCTCGCGCTCGCCTGGTTGATCCGGGCCACCGCACGCCGCCGGCTCGATCGCGGGTGGTGGTGGGTGCTGGCGCCGCTCGTCGCGGCCGGCGTCCTCCTCGGCCTCGCCTGGCGGGTGCTGACCGCCGGCGGGATCGGCGCCAACATCGGAGCGGGGCTCATGGTCATCGCGGGTGGACCGGCCCTGGCGGTCCTGCTGATCGTCGCCGCAGTCGCGGCGCTGCGGATGCGCCGGAACCGGCCGCCGCGAACCCCGCACCGCGCCGAGTGACGACCGGGCCGCCGGGGAGAACGGCCAAGAGCCTGCACCGGCGATCGGAGACGACCCTGTGACCCTCCCGCCCCCACCGCCGGGTGTCGATCCCCACGTCCGTCCGGAACGTCAGCCCGGGGCGTCACCCGGCCCCATGATCGCCGCAGCTGTCGCCGTGGTGGCCTCGTGCCTGTGCCTGCTGGGCCTGTTCGTCTACACGTACGGCGGCCACGACCGTCCAGAGCTGATCGACAGCCCCGAGGTGGCCGAGGTCGCGGAGCGCGCCTGCACCACCATGCGGGCCGCCGTGGCGGTACGGGCCGCACCACCACAAGCCGCGACGGAGGCCGAGGTACGCGCGATCCGGCAGCAGAACGACGCGGTGGTCGCCATGGTGGCAGAGGTACGACGCCTGGGAAAAGCCAGGCTGCGCGACGACCATCCGACCGCCGACTGGCTGTCGGACTGGGAGACCCTGGTCGACAGCCGGGAGCGCCATGCCGCAGCGCTGTCCGCCGGTCGCGAGCCCCGCTTCGTCGTTCCGGTCGTCGACGGGGTCGCGATCACCGACCGCATGAACTCGACCGGCCTGGTCTGCCAGGTGCCACCGCAACTGTTGGACCTGCCTTAGCCGCCGGCCCGTCTCGGCACGGCTGCTCCGTGATCTGGCTCACCCGGCCCCGGCCTGCGCGCCGTCCGGCGCCCTGTTGCGCAGCCTGGAAGGGGTGCCGAGGTTTCGCCGGCAGGCAAACTGGAGAAGGTGAAGATCGCACCTGCGCTCAAGGGGGATCAACTCGTGTCCGACACCACCGCCCGGTCCGACCGTCAGGCAGACCGTCCCGCCGAGGTGACCGACCCGCTGCTGTGGAAGCTCGCCCTCGACGTGGCCGACGCCCACGAGCCGGACGGGGACGGTGGTTGCCGCAACCTGCTCTGCGCGGGCCAGGCCTGGCCCTGCCCGGCCTGGAACAACGCTCAGCGCGCCCTGCGCATGGCCCGCACCGACTCCGGGCAGCCGTCGCCGCACGCGACACGGCCGGCTGGCGGCCAGGGCCGCTCCGACCTCTCGGTGCCCGGGTTGACGCAGCGCATCCGGCCGAACGACCCGCGGGCGGCGTCGGCAGCCTAGGCAGTGTGTCGTAGTGGTCGTGGTGACGCCGCAGGCCCTGGGGCACCCGCGTCGCGCGTCCCAGGTCGGTCGGTGCGACGGCCGGAGCAGGCAGTCCTGGCGGTGACGCCGGTCAGCCGTCCACGCGGTAACGCGCGAAGATCGTGCCCTGCGAGAAGGTGTGCTGGTCGAGCAGGGTCAGGTTGCGGCGGACGCGGTCGGGGAGGGCGCGCGTGCCACCGCCGACGAGCACCGGGCAGATGATGAGGCAGATCTCGTCGACCAGGCCGGCCCGGTGGGCCTGGGCGGCCAGGTTGGCTCCGCCGATCGCCAGGTCGCGCGTGGCGGACTCCTTGAGCGCGCGGACCGCCTCCGGGTCGAACGTGCGCTCGATGCGGGTGCGGGCGCTGCGCGGCTCCTCCAGCGTGGACGAATACACGATCTTGTCGGCGGAGCGCCAGATCTCGCTGTAGTCGAGGATGTAGTCGGGGTGGCCGGGCTGCTCGTGCGCGGTCTCCCAATAGGACATCACGTCGTAGAGCCGGCGGCCGTACAGGTGGGTGCCGATGCCCCGGTCCAGGTCGTTGAGGAAGCGGTGCACCTCCTCGACCGGCTCGCTCCAGCCGAACTTGCCGTTCTCGTCGTTGACGTAGCCGTCGAGGGACACGATGTCGGTGTTGATCAGCTTGGCCATCTCTCCGCCTAGGTGTCGGGTCGTCTCGTGCGACCGGGGGCAGCCTGGTGGCCAGTATGAGACGAGGGCCCGACAATCCGGCGGCCCGTCCGGGCCACCTGTCGGGCGGCTTCAGTCGTCGCGTCCGGCACCGCGATCGGGCGCGCTCATGTCCCCCGTCGCGGGCGTGCCGTCCGCGAGCCCGTAGCGCAGGTAGACGGTGCCCTTCGGGCCGGCCACCGGCGGTTCGAGCAGGGTGACGTTCGTGGGCACCGCGCCACCGTCGAACACCTTCTTCCCGACGCCGAGCACGATCGGGTGCACCCAGAGGTCGAGACGGTCGAAGAGCTTCTCGCGCAGGAGGGTCTGCACCAGGTCCAGGCTCCCGACGACCTTCACGTGTTCGTGCCGGTCGCGGATCTCGCGTACCGCGGCGGCCAGATCCGGGCCGAGCTGCGTGGACCCGGCCCACGAGAGGTCGGGCCTGCCGCGGGAGGCCACGTACTTCGGGACCCGGTTGAAGAGCGTGGCGATCTCGTCGTCCTCGCCGCCCTCCTGGTGCGGCCAGTAGGCGGCGAAGATGTCGTACGTCCGCCGGCCGAGCAGGAGGGCGTCGGTGCCCTCGTAGGCGGCACCGACCTGCGCCCCGGAGACCGCGTCCAGCAGGGGCGCCTGCCAGCCGCCGAACGGGAACCCCACCGGGTCCTCGTCGGGGCCACCGGGCGCCTGCCCGACGAGGTCGAGGGTCGCGAACAGTTCGATGTGGATCAGGCCCACGTCCCACCCCCGGTGAGTTGGTGTTGGATCCGGCACTCGGCACTCACGATAGGTCACGGACCGGGTCTAGACGGGTGACCGCGCGCCCTGCGGCGTGCCGAGCGAAGATCTCGCGGACGGCGGGCAGCTCGTCGCCCTCGTCGGCGTCGACGTACCAGCCGTGCTCCGTGTCCGCGACGACGGCCTCCGGGGTGAGGAAGTCCCGGCCGAAGCGGTAGACGCCCAGGCAGTAGGCGAACTCGGATCCGATCATCGGGTCGATGCCGGTCTCGTCGCAGTGGTCCAGCAGGCCTTCGGCGACCCGCCACTGCTCGCCGTCGAACCAGAACACGCCGCAGGCCCAGTGGATCGTGCGGCCGGTCGGCACGTCGACGACGGCGCCGAACCGCTTGTTCGCCGGACGGTCGCGCACCAGGCGGACCAGGTCCTCGGGGACGTCGCCGTAGAGCGCCTCCTGCGCGGCGTACTCGTCCCAGCCCACGCTGAGATCCGCCTCGGGGCCGAAAGTCAGCAGCAGCGCGCGCCCGTCCGGGACGAAGTGCCACACGGTCGACTGCCCACCGCCGTCGTCCCAGGCGAACCGTTCCGCCCCGTCGACAGTGGTCGGCGCGTGGAAGGTGAGCTCGCTGACGATCGCCGCGCGCCGGCGCACCTCGTCGATCGGGGTGGCGCACAGCGCGTGCCAGGTCTCGTCCATGGGCAGCCATGGTAGCCACCGCGGGGGCGACGCCCGACCCGCGAGCGGCGACGCGCGGCCCGGACGGCCGGGTGGCCGGCCCCGTCGGGGCCGGCCACCGGTGGCGTCAGCGCCAGGTGTCGGTGCGGGTGTGGGTGCCGCCCGCCGGGGTGGTGAAGCTCCGGTTGCCGCCGGACTCCCAGGTGACGGAGCCGTCGGCGTTCTTCTTCAGGTACTTGTACTCGACGGCGGTGTTCGGCGGCAGGCTGACGGTGGCCCGCCAGATCGGGTAGTCGGCCGGGGAGAGCGCGACGGCGTTCGCGGGGTTCCAGCCGCCGAGGGCGGGCAGGTTGCCGACGACGTACACGTTCTGGCCGAATGAGGTGGTGGCGGTGGCGTGGAAGGCGGTGGCGACCGGCCCGGCGGTGTCGCCGCGGAAGGTCTCGGTGACGGTGTGGATGCCGCCCGCCGGGGTGGTGAGGCTCCGGTTCGCGCCGGACTCCCAGGTGACGACCCCGGCCGCGGTCTTCTTGACGAACTTGTACTCGACGGTGGCGGACCGGGGCAGGTCGACCACGCCGCGGAACACCCCACCGGCGGCGGGTAGCCGCACCGCGTTCGCCGGCGCCCAGTTGCCCAGCGCCGGGACGCCGCCGACGACGTAGACCTCCTGGCCGGCGGCCACGGTGGCGGTGACGGTGAAGGTCGTGGCGACGGTGTCCCCCACGGGCCCCGGCACGTAGGCGTCGGTCCGGGTCGTCGTACCGCCGGCGGGGGTGGTGAAGGTGCGGCTGGCGGCCTCCTGCTCGACCACCGTGGTTCCGCTCTTGACCAGGTACCGGTAGGAGACGGCGGTGGCCGCCGGCAGGTCGACGGTAGTGGTCCAGGAGCCGGTGGCGGTGCGGGTGAGCGGCACGGAGCTGGCCGGGTTGCCGTTGCCGAGCGCGGGGGTGTCGCCCACGAGGTGCAGCGTGCGGTCGGCGGGCAGCGCGGCGGTGGCGGTGAACGTGGTGGCCACCTTCGCGGCGGGGCCGCCCCGGGCGTTGGCGTGGATGGCGATGGCGCCGTTGGCGGGGATGGTGACGGTGGCCCGGCCGCCGGTCACGGTGACCGTGGCGTCGGTGCACCCGGCGGCGGTGGCGGCGCCGGAGATGACGTCGCAGTACGCGCCGTCGGCGAGGCCGGTGACGAACTGGGCGGTGCTGGCGGCGGCGGAGTCGTTGATGCCGATCCACCCGCGGTCGCCCCGGTGGAAGCCGAT
Organism: Micromonospora sp. NPDC007220; assembly: GCF_040634035.1. Taxonomy (NCBI): domain Bacteria; kingdom Bacillati; phylum Actinomycetota; class Actinomycetes; order Micromonosporales; family Micromonosporaceae; genus Micromonospora; species Micromonospora sp. NPDC007220. Next base: position 372,265 of record NZ_JBEYEU010000005.1, read on the forward strand.
GACGTTGCTGTTGACGACCGTGAAGTCCGAGATGGTCTTGACGTTGCGGGCGGTGTTGGCCCAGCCGACCATGCCCTTGATCCCGGTGGACCGGGTCAGGCAGGTCCAGGCGCCGCCGCAGACGGTGTCGGTCACGTGGCCGCTGCCGGTGGCCGGCGGCGACTGGTTGCGGTTCGACCAGGTGAAGCTGTCGTAGACCGAGGGCTTACCGTGCGGGTACGCCAACGCGAAGTAGTTGGCCAGGGTGTAGTCGCTGCCGTTCTTGTAGGACAGCACCACCCCGTCGCGTTCGAGGTCGTGGTTGGTGACCATGGCGAAGACGTTGGCGCTGGGCGCGTCGAGGTTCCAGTTGGGAACGTTGGCGAGGTTCGCGATGGAGCCCTGGAAGCTGGAGCGCAGGCCCTTGGCGTACCCGAAATCGAGCACGTCGCCGTTGCCGATGAACGCCCGCGCCTTGAGCGCGTCGTTGGAGGCGCCGTCGAAGATCTCCTGGGCGACGTACGGGCGCTTGTTCTCCGCGACGGTGTTGTTCAGCTTGCCGAGGATGGCCGCGAAGTCGGCCTTCTTTACGTGCTTGACCGCGTCGACGCGGAACCCGTCCACGCCCAGTCCGATGAGGTCGTTGAGGTACGCGGCGATCTTGTTGCGGACCTGCTCCTTCTCGGTGTACAGGTCGGACAGGGAGAGCAGCTCGCAGCTGGTCACCTGGGACTCGTTGTTCCAGTCGGTGATGCCGCCGGAGGTCGGGCAGTTGTCGCCGGGGTGGTGGAAGTCGCCGTGGCCGTACGGCACCGCCGGGTAGTCGTAGCCGGTGAAGGTGGTGCCGGCGTAGCCGACGGTGCCGGCCGCGTTGTTGACGCCGGCCATGTGGTTGACGACCGCGTCGACGTAGACGCGCACGCCGGCGGCGTGGCACGCCGTGACCATGGCGGCGAACTGCTGGCGGTTACCGAACCGGCTGTCCAGCTTGTAGGACACGGGCTGGTACACCTCGTACCAGGGGTGCGCCCCGTCGGCGCTGTTGGGCAGGCTCACCGACTCCTGGGGCGGCGCGACCTGGACGGCGCCGTAGCCCGCGGGGCCGAGGTGGTCGGTGCAGGCCGCGGCGACCGAGTTCCAGTTCCACTCCCACAGGTTGGCCGTCACCTCGCTGTCGTTGAGGGCGACGGCGGCGCGGGCGGGCGCGGCGGCGGTCGCCACGAGCGGGGTGGCGCCGGACGCGACGACGGCGGCGGCGAGGAGCAGGCGGGAGATGCGGGCGCGCAGGGGCGGTGTCGATCGTGCCATGACAGAAGGACCTACTTCCGGGGACGAAGAGGCACTGACGAGAGGACGGCCGTCCGGGTAGCAAAGACAATGCTCGATCGACAGCAGGCCCTGCAATACCTTGCAGCAAACTTCTCGAAATTTCATGGCAACATTGCCGACGGGCCCCGACAGGTCTCGTCCATAGCCCCCAAAAGCCACGAAGCCGACGATCCATGGTGGATCGTCGGCTTCGTGCTCTGCAAATCCTTGCAAGGGCCGCCGGGCCCGACGGCGGCGCCGGCCGGGCCGGTCAGCGGGGGGTCGGCACCGCCTCGCGGGCGAGGATGACCGCGCCGAGCAACGCGGCGTCGTCGGCGAACCGCGACAGCACCACCTCCGGCGGGTACGGAAGGACCGCCGCCATCCGCTCCCCCAGCAGGCCGCGGATCAACGCGTTGCCGGCCACCCCGCCGACCAGCACCACCCGCTGCGGGTCGAGCAGCAGGCAGCAGGTGACCAGGTGCCGGGCCAGCTCGTCGGCGCGGGCGGTCAGCGCGTCCCGGGACGGGCCGGGCCGCTCGGCGGCGGCGGCCAGCCCCCGCGCTCCGCCCGGCACGCCGAGCGACTCGGCGAGCCGGTCCAGCGCCCGGCCGGAGAAGCCCAGCTCCAGCATCGTGCCCGGCCACGGGCCACCGGCCACGGCGTACCCGATCTCGCCGGCCGCCCCGTGGTGGCCGGCCAGCACCGACCCGCGGACCGTGACCGCCGCCGCCACGCCGGTGCCCAGGCCCACCACCAGACCGGGGTCGGCGTCGCGGAGCGCGCCGAGCCGCAGCTCGGCCAGGGCGGCGGCGTTCAGGTCGTTGTCGACCGCCACCGCCGGCACCGCCAGCCGGTCCCGGACCGCGTCGGCCAGGCGCAGCCCGTCCCAGCCGGGCACGTTCGGCGCCAGGTCGATGCCGTCGGAGCGGACCACGCCGGGCGAGGCGATCCCGGCCGCCGCGACCGGCGCGCCGACCTCCCCCACCAGCTTCGCGGCCAGCGCCAGGGCGCGGTCCAGGGCCTGCGGGGCACCCCGCTCGGCGTACGTCGGCACCCGCTCGCGGGCCAGCAGCCGGCCCTCGCCGTCGGCCACCCCGACCGCCATCTTGGTGCCGCCGAAGTCGATGCCGAGCAGCACGCCCGCGTCACCGGCCGGCGACGCGGACTGGGCGGCCCGGCCGGCGAGTCGCACGCTCACCGGACCACCTCCACGCCCCCGGCCGCCGCGTCCCGCGCGCTCATCCGGCCGCCCCCTGCGCGGCGACCGCGTCCAGCGCCTCGTCGGCGGCGGCGAGGCGGTCGCGGACGGCGGCCAGCCGGCCGGCGACGGCGTCGAACGTGCCGCGCAGCACCGCCACCTGGGCCCGCACCGCGTCCGCGCCGGGGCCGTCGACCTGGGCGCGGTCGAGCACCAGTTCCGGACGTACGGCGGCGGCGATCAGGTCGGCGACAGCGTCGTCGTCGAGCCCGTCGGCGATCCCCTCCGCCGCCGCCCGGACGGTCTGCGCGGTCCAGGTGGCCGGGGCCCCGCCCCGGACCAGTCGGCCGACGACCGAGTGAGCGGCCCGGAACGGCACCCCGTGCCGGGTCAGCGCGTCGGCCGCGGCGGTGGTGGTGGCGCCGGAGGCGACGATCTCCTCGGCCGACGGCGGCTCCAGCGGCTCGATCTCGGCGAGGAAGCCGCCGAGCAGGGCGAAGAACCGGTCGGTGCGGTCGTTGCTCTCCCAGAGCCGCACCTGCACGTCGGTGGTGGCGTTGTTGGAGTCCTCCCACCAGGCGGCGCCGACGTTGTTGAGCACGCTGGCGGCGTCGGCGGCGGTGGCGCCGGCCATCGAGACGAGGTGCTCCAGCACCACCGGGTTGCGCTTCTGCGGCATGATGCTGCTGCCCTGGGTGAAGTCGCCGGGCGTGCTCACCCAGCGCCAGCTCAGCCAGTCCATGAGGGTGCGGGCCAGCCGGGCGCCGGTCGCAAGGGCCTGGGCGTTGAGGGTGCCGACCCGCACGAGGTGGTCGGCGCCGGCCACCGCCTCGTACGAGTTGATGACCAGGCCGTCGAAGCCGAGCAGCTCGGCCACCCGGGCGGGGGCGATGTCCAGGTCGGTGCCCGCGAAGGCGCAGGAGCCCAGCGGCGAGACGTTGAGCTGGTCGATCAGCTCGGCGTAGGCGACGGCCTCCCCGGCGAGGGCCTCGGCGTAGCCGGCGAGGGCGTGCCCGATGGTGGTGGGCTGCGCCGGCCGGCGGTGGGTGTAGCCGGTGATCACCACGTCGGCGTACCGGTGCGCGGAGTCCAGTGCGGTCGCGCCGGCGGCGAGCACCCGGTCGAGCACGCCGAGGAGCTGCTCGCGCAGCAGCATCCGGAACACCCCGGCGTCGAGGTCGTTGCGGCTGCGGGCCATCTGCACGTCGAGCTCGGAGGTGGGGATGCCGCACGCCTGCGCCAGCCGCTTCTCCATCAGGTAGTAGGTGTCCTCGAAGGTGCCGTCGAACTCCGGCGCGCCGGAGGTGTCGGCGCGCAGCTCGGCCAGCCCGCGCAGCAGCCGGGCGCCCCGCTCGGCGGGCACCAGCCCCTGCTCGACCAGCATCACCACGTGGGCCTGGCTGGCCCGCACCATCGCCGGGAAGAGGTACCCGACGTGGTGGTCGTAGGTCGGCCGGAGGTGGTGCCGCTGATAGGTGGTCAGCGCGGGTGTGCTCATGACGGTCTCTACTTCCTTCCGTGCCGGGCTCGGCGTCACGCGCCGCTCCCGGGCGTCAGCCGGTCAGTCGTCCAGGCCGAGCAGGCGCTCGGCGTTCCCGGCGAAGATCGCGCGTAGGTGGTCGTCGGGCAGCCCCAGCTCGCGGCAGATCCGCAGCTGGTCGTCGAGGTAGCGGGTGACGTACCCGCGCGGGAACCACGACGAGTCGCTGCCGAACACGATCCGGTGCGGGCCGATGGTCTCGTAGCAGCGCCGGAACAGCTCGTCCAGCGTCAGCTTGTACGGCATCCAGCGCACCCACTGGTTCGACCCCGAGGTGTCGACGTGGATGTTCGGGCAGCCCCACGCGGCGAAGAGCAGGTCCTGCACGTGCTGGACGCCGAAGTGCGGCACCACCACGGCCAGCTCGGGGAAGCGGCGGGCCATCCGGGCCAGCTCGTCCGGGCCCCCGTACCGGCCGTGGGAGAGGCCGCCGGCGCTGCCGTAGTGTCCGATGTGGATCAGCACGGGCACGCCGAGGCGCTGGGCGGCGCCCCAGAGCGGGTCGAGGGACTCGTCGTCGAGCGGGCCGCGCAGCAGCGGGGCGAAGAGCTTCAGCCCGCGCAGGCCGCGCTCGGTGACGGCGCGTTCCAGCTCGGCGGCGGCGCCCGCGCCGTACGGGTCGTGGTGGGCGAAGCCGAGCAGCAGGTCGGGGTGGCGGTCCACCACGTCGGCGACGGTGTCGTTGCCGCCGCCGGTGACGAAGACCGCCCGGCGCACGTTCACCGCGCGCAGCTCCTCGGCCCAGCGGTCCGCCTCGTCCTGCCAGCGCTCGGCGGGCGGCTCCGGGTCGGGGAAGCCCCACGCCTGCCGCCACTGCCGCGCGTACGGGGCGGAAGCGGCGGCGCGGACCGCCCGCTCGTGCTCGCCGCCGGGGTGCATGTCGGCGGCGTGCTCGCAGGCCCGGATCGTCTCGTCGGCGCCGATGCGGAAGTGCAGGTGGAAGTCGACGACGTCCAGTCCACGGTCGACGGTCACGGCGCCTCCTCGGGCTCGGGCCCGCCGGCCGACGGCGCGTCCGCGGCCGGTGCCACTTCGGCGGGCAGCGGGGCGTCGGTGGGCGGGGCGGGCGGCGGGGCGGCCACCCAGGCGGCGACGACCTCGCGCAGCCGCGTCCCGGCGAGTTGCCGGACGCGGCGGCCCGCCTCCTCGCCGGCCAGCGAGATGTGCCCGGACCAGCCCTGCCACGGGTCGGGCCGGGACTCCACCAGCACGTACGGGTGGGTCACCGGCAGCTTCGGCTTCGGCGGCAGGTCGGCGACCGCGTCGAGGCGGACCGCGTCGGGGTCGAAGCCGAGCACCCCGGAGGTCTCGTACGCGCCGCCGTGCCCGCGCGCCGGCAGCGGCCCGTACAGCTCGGCGGTCTCGGCCGGGGTGACCAGCTGGAACCAGTTGACCAGCAGCAGGCTCGCCGTGCGCCGCCCGGAGACCCACTCCATGGCGGCGCGGACGGTCGACATGTTCGCGTCGTGTCCGTTGACGATCAGCAGGCGGGGGAAGCCGGCGGCCACGATCCCCTCGATCACGTCGGCGAGGTAGCCGACCGCGATCTCGGGCCGGATCGACACCGTGCCGGGCCACGGCCGGGTCTGGCCGGGGCAGGCGGCGTACGGCACGGCGGGAAAGAGCACCCCGCGCGGGCCCGCCGCCGTGGCCCGATCGCCGGCCGGAGTCGTGCCGCCGTCGCCGGGCGCCGCCGCGCCGTCGCCGCCGGGGATCGCGCTCTCGGCGGCGAAGCCCTCGGCGAGGATCAGGTCGGTGCCGAGCGGCAGGTGCGGGCCGTGCCACTCGACCGCGCCGACCGGGAGCACCGCGAAGTCCGCCGCTTCGGCGACCGCCGCGAGTTCCCCGCCGGGGATCCGGGCGGCGGGGACCAGCCCGCCGCCCGTCGGCCAGGCCGCGCTCACGCCGTCCACTTGGCCGCCTCCCGACTGGAGCGCCGGCCGCCCTCCAGGCGACCGGAGACCACCATCACCACGAAGATCAGGACAACCTGGAGCATGCCGTACGCGGCGGCGGTGCCGACCTCGAACGAGTACATCCGGTTGTTGATCTCGACGGAGATCGGCGCGGTCTCGGAGGTGTAGATCAGCACGGAGGCGACGAACTCGCCGACGCCGTGCACGAAGGCGAGCAGCGCGCCGGCCACCACGCCGGGCAGCATCAGCCGCAGGGTGACCGTGCCGAACGCCCGCCACCAGGACGCGCCCAGGTTGCGCGCGGCCTCCTCCAGCGACGGGTCGATCTGCGCCAGGGTGGCCGAGCTGGACCGGAACACCAGCGGCAGGAACCGCACGAAGTACGCCAGCGGCATGATCCAGAAGGTGCCGATCAGCACCTGTCCGAAGCTGAACGCGTTGCCCGTGCTGAACGCCGAGATCAGGTTGATCGCCACCACCGTGCCGGGCAGCGCCCAGGCCAGCATGACCGCCACGTCCAGCAGTCCCCGGCCGCGGAAGTCCAGCCGGCGCACCGCGTACGCGATGAGCACGCCGACGACGACGCAGGCGACGGTGGCGATGAGGCTCATCTGCAACGAGTTGAGGATCGGCTGGAACGCCGCCGGGTCGGAGAAGATCGTGACGAAGTTCTGCGTGGTGTACGCCGCCGGAATGACCTCGGTGGTCCAGGAGCCGTCCTCGGAGAACGCGACCAGGGCGATGGTCGCCACCGGCGCGAGCAGGACCGCGGTGGCCAGGACCGAGGCGGCCAGGGCGAGCCACTTGCCCAGCGGGTTGGTGATCTCGCGCCGGTGCGCGGCGACGCCCTTGGACTGGGAGCGGTAGCTGCGCCGCCCCTCGTACCAGCGCATGCCGAGCAGGAACAGCACCGAGACCACGCCGAGCACCGAGGCGTACGTGGAGGCCATCGGCAGGTCGCCGTTGGTGCGGTTGATGTAGATCTGCATGGTCATCGTCTGGTCCACCCCGAACAGCAGCGGGGCGGTGTACGACGCCAGCGAGGTCATGAAGACCAGCAGCGAGGCGGAGACCAGCGCCGGGGTGAGCATCGGCAGCAGCACCGTGCGCCACACGCGGACCCGGCCGGCGCCCAGGTTGTACGCCGCCTCCTCCACCGACGGGTCCATGCCCGACAGCGCGGCCGAGGCGGACAGGTAGAAGTACGGGTACATGGTGAACGTGTGCACGACCAGCACGCCCGCGATGCCGCTGAACGGCAGCACCGGGTTCTCGGCGCCGAAGAGCTGCTGGAGGCCGCGCGGCAGGATGCCGGTCTCGCTGTAGAGCAGCTGGAACGAGATCGCCCCGATCAGCGGCGGCAGCGCCGCCGGCACCAGGATGATCGCCTCGATCAGCTTGCGGCCGGGGAACGAGAAGCGCTTGAGCAGGAAGGCCATCGCCACGCCGACGACGCCGCAGAGCAGCACGCTGGCCGCGGAGATGATCAGCGAGGTGACCAGGGAGGACCGGGCGACCCCGCCGCCGGTGACGAAGCTGCCGTAGTTCTCCACCCCGTCCACGCCGACGCTCTCGGCGAAGGTGGCGAACATCGGCTGCACCACGTACCCGAAGAGGATCAGGGCGAGCGGGAAGACCAGGACGTACGGGAACCAGCGCGAGCCGGTGCCCCCGGCGAACCGCTCGGCGAGCCGGCGGCGCGGGCCGCGCGGCGGCGTCGGCTCGCCGGTGATCGGCGCGACGGTCGCCGGGCTGGGGGTGGCGGGGAGGGTGCTCACGGGCGCACCACCCACATCCGCTCCCGGTTCAGCCGCAGCCCGACCTGGTCGCCGGCGGCGATCCCGGCCGGCACGTCGATCGCGGCGACCTGCACGGGCTCGCCGGCCACGTCGACCACGAGGTTGGTCGCCATGCCGGTGAACTCCACCTCGGTGACGCGGCCGGGCAGCGCGCCCGCCTCGGTGGCCGAGGTCAGCCCGATGTGCTCGGGCCGGACGGACACCGACGCGGTGTCGCCCTGGCGCAGGCCATGGTCGGTCGGGGCGGGCGCGGTGATCTCGCCGCCGGCGGGCAGCCCCACGGTGACGCTCTGCGCGTCGGCGGCGACCACCGGCAGGGTGAGCACGTTGCTGCGGCCGATGAAGCGGGCCACGAAGCTGGTCGCCGGGCGGTGGTAGATCTCCTGCGGGGCGCCGATCTGCTGCACCCGGCCGGACTGCATGACCGCGATCCGGTCCGACATGGCCATCGCCTCGGCCTGGTCGTGGGTGACGTAGATGGAGGTGGTGCCGGCCTCGCGCTGGATGCGGCGGATCTCGACCCGGGTCTCCTCGCGCAGCTTGGCGTCGAGGTTCGACAGCGGCTCGTCGAGCAGCAGGGTGCGGGGCCGGATCACCAGCGCCCGGGCCAGGGCGACGCGCTGCTGCTGGCCGCCGGAGAGCTCGTCGATGCGCCGGTCGCCGTAGCCGGCGAGGTGCACCTGGCCGAGCGCCTCCTCGACCCGCCGCCGCGCCTCGACCCGCCCGACCTTGCGGATCTTCAGGCCGTACGCGACGTTCTGCGCCACGCTCATGTGCGGGAAGAGGGCGTAGTTCTGGAACACCATGCCGGTGTCGCGCTTGTTCGGCGGCCGGCGGGTGACGTCCTCGGTGCCGAACCGGATCCGGCCGGAGGTGGGGAAGTAGAACCCGGCCACCATGCGCAGGGTGGTGGTCTTGCCGCAGCCGCTCGGGCCGAGCAGCGTGAAGAACTCCCCGGCGGCGATGGTGATGTCGACGTCGTCCACGGCCGCGGTGTCGCCGCCGCGCGCGAAGCGCTTGCTCACCGACTCGAGCGTGACATCGATCATGAGGTCCTCTCCTTCGTGCGGTACCGGACCTGGACGGTCGTCAGGGTGGGGGCGCGGGGGCGGGACGGGCCCGCCCCCGGGACGCCCGGGCGGTCAGCCCTTGTTCTTGATCTGGCCGTTCCAGTGGTTGATCCACTCGGTCTCGTTCTTGCCGATCACGTCCCAGTTGACGTCCAGCGGCTTGAGGCCGAGCTGGGCCAGCCACTCCGGCTTCTCGGCGATGTCCACGGCCGGGATCTGGTAGTAGTCCTTGGCCAGGTCGGCGCGGAGCTTGTCGTCGAAGAGGAACTCCATGAACTTCTGGGCGCCGGTGGTGTTGCCGCCCTTGACCGCGGCGATGCCGTCGACCAGCACCGGGGCGCCGGAGGCGGGCATCACGTAGCCGAACGGCATGTTCGACTGGTTGGCCTGGAGCAGGACGTCCTGGAGGTTCCAGGCGCTGAGCACGCCCTGCTGGCGGGAGAGCTTCAGGTAGAGGTCGGTCGGGTTGGCCGCGTACGCGCCGGTGTTGGCGTCGAGCTTCTTCAGCCAGTCGTAGCCGGGCTGCGGGTTGCTGCCGTCCGGGGACTGCCGCATGATCATGGCGGCGTAGATCGACCGCATCGTGCCGGACGCGGCCACGTCCCGGATGATGATCTTGTCCTTCCACTCCGGCTTCAGCAGGTCGTCCCAGTCCTTCGGGGCCTGCTCCGGGGTGAGCGCCTTGTTGTTGTACATGATGACCTCGGGGAGCAGGATCTCCCCGAACCAGCGGCCCTCGGCGTCCTTGTACTTCGGGTCCATCTTCGCGGCGAACGCCGGCTGCCAGGAGGTCAGCAGGTCCTCGCCGGCGCCGGCGGAGAGCCCCTGCTGGGTGCCGCCCCACCAGACGTCGGCCTGCGGGTTCGCCTTCTCCGCCCGGACCCGCTCCAGGATCTCCTGGGCGCCCAGGTTGAGGATCTCGACCTTGCCCTTGTACTCGGGGTACTTGGCGGTGAACTGGTCCACCACGTAGGTGGAGACCTTCTTGTCGCGGGCCGTGTAGATGGTCAGCTTCTCGGCGCTCGCGCCGCCGGCCGTGTCGTCACCACCGCCGCCGCCGCAGGCGGTGCCGGCGGCGAGCACGGTGGCGAGCGCACCGGCGAGGAGAAGTCGACGTCTCATGGGGTACCTCCGAGGGGTGTGGGGGGAACTGCGGTGTGCGTGGTGTGTGGTCAAGGAGTCGGCAGCAGTGTCGGCATGCCGGCGGCAGCCGCGGAGAGGGCGTAGCTGACCGCCCCGTGCAGCACCGCCCGGTCGCCGAGCACGGCCCGGCGCACCTCGGTGCTGCTCGGCGCGGCGGCGGTGACCAGCGTTTGGAGCCGGTCGACGGCGGCGTCGTCGAGGTGGGCGGCGGCCCCGCTGAGCAGCACCCGCCCGGGGTCGACGACGCAGACGCAGGAGACGATGAGCCGCGACCAGGCCGCGAGCACGTCGTCCAGGTAGGCGGCGGCCCGGTCGTCGATGGCCGCCAGCGCCACCAGGTCGGCCACCGGCGAGTCCGGCCGCCGCCCGGGGGCCAGCGCCACCATCCGCTCGGCGATGGCGTTCTCCGACCAGCGGGCCTCGAACGGACCGATCCCGTCGTGACCCCGATCGGTCGGGTCCAGTGGCAGGAAGCCGACCTCGCCGGCGGCCCCGCCGGCGCCCCGGCGGACCTGCCCGTCGAGCACCAGGCCGGCGCCGATGCCGTCGGCCACGTGCAGCAGCAGCAGGTCGGCGACGTCGCTGCCCGCGCCGACGGCGTGCTCGCCGGCCGCCATCAGGTTCACGTCGTTGTCCACCACCACCGGCACCCCGAGCCGCCGCTGCACCGACTCCCCCACCGGCCGGCCCTCGACGAGGCCGACCGAGGGGGCGAGGCGCACGGCGCCGCCGGTGGAGATGCCGGGCGCGGCGATGGCCACCCCGCGCAGCGCCGGCAGTCCGTCGCCGGCGAGTTCGGGCACCGAGCGACAGATGGTGTCGACGATGTCGCCGGCGAGCCGGACCGCCCGGTGGGCGATGACGGCGCCGTCGCTGTCGGCGATCTCGCAGCTGATCCGGGACGGCTCCAGGGAGACGGCGGCGACCAGCTCGGCCCGCGGGTTGAACTCCAGCATCGCCCGTGGCCGGCCGGTGCGGGAGGTCCCCGGGCCGCGCTCGATGAGGTACCCCTCGGCGATCAGCTCGCGCACGAGCGGGGTGAGCGTGGCGGGGCTCAGCCCGGTGAGCTCGGTCAGCTCGGCGCGGGAGAGCACCCGCACCTGGCGGGCGGTGGAGATCACGGACAACCGCTTGATCTCCTTCGACCGCTCCCGGCTCACCGGGCTCGTTGGTGGCGTCACCACGTCAGTCACACTTCCTTCCTACGGCGAACGAACTATCGAGTCAAGTAACGAAACCGTCTCGTTACCTTGCGGCCTCCTTCTTGAGCAGCAGAAACGCCCTTCCTTGGGCCTCGGGGAGGCCGCCGGACGGGCGCACTCACCGCCCGCAACACCTCGGATGGCGGGGGGTTAGTTTCTTTCGCAAATAAAGAAAGACCTTGCAAAGCATTGACGGGCCGCCGCGCCGGTCCCTAGCGTCACCGGGCGAAGGCCTTCCAGTGTGTACGGACCCCCGTGCCGCTGCGTACCTGAGGTGACGCCGGCGCTCCCTCGTGCCCCGGCGCCCCTGCCCGCCCTCTCACCGTCCGACCGCGACCCCCACGTCGACGCCCCGCGTCCGACGTCGCCGGCCGCTGCCCGGACCTCGCGTCACGCGAAAGGATCCGCATGCGTCTCAAGGCGTTCCTGCTACCCACGGCGCTCGCCCTGGCCCTGTCCGGGACACCGGCCGTGGCCCTCGCCGCACCCCCCGACGCCCGGCCGACCGACGCCGTCGACCTGGACGTCCTCTTCGTCAGCGCGCACCCCGACGACGAGGCCGGCAGCCTCGCCACCCTCGGCCAGTGGAAGGAGAAGCACGGCGCCAAGGCCGGCGTCGTCACCATCACCCGCGGCGAGGGCGGCGGCAACGCCGTCGGCCTGGAGGAGGGCCCGCCGCTGGGCATCATCCGCGAGCGCGAGGAACGCACCGCGATCGGCCGCGCCGGGGTGGAGAACCTCTACAACCTCGACCGCGTCGACTTCTGGTACACCGCGTCCGCGCCCCTGTCCGAGCAGATCTGGGGGCACGACGACACCCTCGCCCAGATCGTCCGGGTGATCCGGCAGACCCGGCCCGAGATCGTCATGACGATGAACCCGTCGCCCACGCCCGGCAACCACGGCAACCACCAGCAGGCCGCCCGCTTCGCCGCCGAGGCGTTCCACGCCGCCGCCGACCCGAAGGCGTTCCCGGAGCAGGTCACCAAGGAGGGGCTCAAGCCGTTCCGGGCGGCGAAGTTCCTGCGTACGGGCGGCACCGGCAGCTCGACGACCGGGCCGCAGTGCGCCACCGGCTTCGTGCCGGCCGTCCCGACCGACCAGGTGTTCGGCGTCTGGGAGGGCGCCCGCAGCGCCGGCGGCAAGACCTGGGCCGAGGTCGAGGTCGACGCCCGCCGGGACTACGTGACCCAGGGCTGGGCCAACACCGCCGCCGCCCCCACCGATCCTGCGAAGATCCGCTGCGACTTCTACACCCTGGTCGACAGCCGCGTCCCGTACGACCCGGCGGACACCTCGCCCGAGGCGATCCTGCGCGGCTCGGTCCTGCCCCCGGCCGCCGGTGGGCTGCCCAAGGGCACCGAGCTCTACCTGACCGCCGACCGGTTCGACCTCGCCCCCGGGCAGAGCGTCGAGGTCACCGCGCACGTGCGGGCGCCGGGCAACCGGGCCCTCACCTCGCCCCGGGTCTCCCTGCGGCTGCCGCAGGGCTGGACCGCCAGCGGCTCCGGCGCGGTGCGCGGCGCCGTACCGGCCGGCAAGGAGCGGACCGTCACCTTCACCGTGACCGTCCCCGCCGGCGCCGACACCAACGAGCAGCACCTCGTCGGCGCGTCCCTGAGCACCGGGCAGGGCACCGGCCGTACGGACCGCGCGGTCCGGGTGGTCGCCGACGTGCGCGGCACCCTGGAGCCGCTGCCCGAGGTGGGGCTGTTCCGCACCTGGGCCGGCGACAGCGGCTACCCGCAGCTGGACACCCTGATCAAGCCGGTGCTGACCCTCGGCTCCGGGAAGAGCCGGACGGTCCGGGTCGACCTGCGCAACCACGGCGAAAGCGCCCAGAGCGGCACCGTCGCCCTCGGCCTGCCGGCCGGCTTCACCGCCGACGCGGCGACCAAGAGCTACGCCTCCCTGGCGCCGGGCGCGACCGGGGCGGTCACCTTCACCGTCACCAACAGCGACGCCAGCCTGCCGACCGCCAACGAGGGCGGCGACGGCGGCGACTACGGCATCACCATCACCACCACCAGCGCCGCCGGCAGCACCGTGGAGACCGGCGCCCTGGAGATCGTGCCGACCAGCGAGGTGCCGCACGCCGGGCACGACCACGCCGTCGACGGGGTGGCCTCCCCGGGCGAGTACCCCGGCGAGGAGCTGGACCTGTCCCGCATCTGGGAGGGACAGGCCACCACGCCACAGGACGCCTCGGCCACCGGCCGGATCGCCTTCACCGAGGACGCGCTCGTCGTGTTCGTACAGGTCACCGACGACGTGCTCGGCAAGAAGGTGGTGCCGCAGGACTGCAAGCGGCAGCGGCGAACCGACAGCGTGGAGATCATCGTCGACCCGAAGGGGAACTCGACGGACACCTCCACCGTGTTCAAGGCGGGCATCTTCCCGGTCACCGACGACCCCGCCAACGGCGACCCGCCGTGCTGGCAGCGCGACGCCGACAACCGGCAGGGACCGGGCGCCACGACCGCCCCGGGGATGACCGTCGTCAGCAAGGTCACCGCGCCGTACACCGGCTACACCATCGAGGCGCGCATCCCGTTCGCGGTGCTGCCCGACGCCATCGACCCGGCGCGGATGGGCTTCAACGTGCTGGTGTACGACTCGGACACCCAGGACCTCAGCTCCCAGTCCCGGCTGGGCTGGTCCACCTTCACCGGCGTCCGGGCCGACCCGTACCGCTACGGCCTGGTCACCCTGCCCGGCCTCACCCCGGCCCAGCGGCAGCCCAGCGCCCCGGTCTTCCCGGACACCGCCGCCCGCAGCGTGCACAGCCCGCAGACCATCGCGCAGTCGGCGGTGGACGGCGTGGCTCCGGCCGCCGTCACCCGGCTGCCCGAGCGGGCGCTGCGGCTGACCGACCAGCGGCAGGTGGCCGGCGGCGTGCGAGTGACCGTCCGGGCCGACCGCGCCGGCACGGTGTACCTGCACACCGCCGACGGCGACCGGTCGCTCGGTGAGCGCTCGGTGCAGGTGTCCTCCGGCCGGCCGGTGACCGTCGTGGTTCCGGCGACCGGTGGCACGCCCACCTCGGTCCTGGCGGCCTTCGAGGCCGGCGGCGCCGCGCTCGCGCGCCAGGTCCCGCTGACCTGACCGGTGCGGGACGGGCCCCTGTCATCCGCGCGGATGGCGGGGGCCCGTCCCGTCGTCGGGGCCGAGTGTCGGTCGGGCGCGCGGCGGCGCGGTCTACAGGACGTTGCGCCCCAGCAGGAACAGCCCGAAGACCACCCCGAACGCGACGACCACCGCCCTGAGCGGGCCGCCGGGGAGTCTGCGGAGCAGCCGGGCACCGACGTAGCCGCCGACGACGGTGGCCGGGGCGAGGATCGCCACCCCCGCCCAGTTGACGGTGCCGAAGAGGACGAAGAGCACCACCGCCGTCAACGAGATGACGGCCGACAGCAGGTTCTTGAAGGCGACCGTCCGGGTGAGCGGTTCGCGCTGCAGGAGCGCCAGGCCGGCGATCAGGACGATGCCGAACCCCGCGCCGATGTAGCCGCCGTAGACGCCGCTCAGGGCGACGGACACCTGAAGGGCCGCCGGGTGTTCCCGCCCGTGCCGCAGGACGGAGCGCCGGGCCAGGCCGTCCAGCCGACCCCGCAGACCGAGGACGGCCGACGCGGCGATCACCAGGAACGGCACGATCGCGTCGAAGACGCGGCTCGGCGTCACCAGCAGCAGCACCGAGCCGACGACGCCACCGACGACCGCCGCGGGCAGGACGCGCCGGACGTCTCCGCGGGGCGGCAGGTCCCGGTACCCTCCGGCGACGCTCGCCACGTTGCCGGGGAAGACGGCGACGGTGCTGGTCAGCTTGGCGGTGAGCGGCGGGATGCCGGCAGCGATCAGCGCCGAGAAGGCGATCAGGGAACCGCCGCCCGCGACCGCGTTGAAGGCGCCCGTGGCGACACCGGCGGCGACGAGCAGCGTCGCCTGGATGGGATCCATCGGATCCCAGGCTAGTGGCGATGCCCGGCGGCGGGGCGGGTGTCGGCCGGGCCGTCCGGCCCGCCACGCGCGGGACGGCTCGGGGCCGGCCGGCGGTGGGCGCGACCCCCGGTGGGGCCGCGCGAAGTTCACCTTCTCCGGGTGAGGCGGTGGCGGCGTTTCCGGGGAATGGTGGCCGGTGAGGAGGGTCACGATGGCGGATGCCACCGAGGATTTCTTCCACGGCCTCGCGCGCCGTGGGCACGACCGCCGGCTCAGGGCGATCGACGAGGGCAGCGTGCGCTTCGACATCAGCCGCGACGGCCGGACCGCGCACTGGCTGGTCTCCATCGACAAGGGCGACGTCAGGGTCTCGGAGGAGGCGACCGGCGGGGACGCGGTCGTCGAGGCGGACCGGGCGGTGTTCGACCGCATCGCCAGCGGGGAGGCGTACTTCCTCACCACTGTGCTGCGCGGCGAGGCGGCCGTGGCGGGCAGCCCCCGGCTCTTCGCGACCGTCCGGAAGCTCTTTCCGCCGCCGCCCACGTCCCGGGGCACGCGCCGCCGGGGAGGCGGCCATGAGTGACGACCAGGTGGGCATCCTGGACGGCACCACCTTCCTGGTCTGCGACCGGGCCGGCGACATCCTCCCGTCGCCCGACACTCCGCTCGGCCTCTTCGCCCACGACACGCGCCTGCTGTCGAAGTGGGTGCTCACGATCGACGGGGAGCGGTTGAGCACCCTCGCCATCGACGACATCCACTACTTCGAGAACCGGTTCTACCTGGTCCCCGGCCACCAGGACGTCTACGTCAACAGCACGCTCTCGGTGCGGCGGGCACACACGCTCGACGCCGGCCTGCACGAGGAGCTGAGCATCACCAACCATGCCGGCCAGCCGGTCGACCTGAGCGTCCGGGTCGAGGTGGACGCCGACTTCGCGGACGTCTTCGAGGTCAAGGACGCGACGGCGCGGAAGAAGGGGCGGCACTACCGGCGCGTCGACGGCGGGCGCCTCGTCCTCGGCTACGAGCGGGAACGGTTCCGGCGGGAGACGATCGTCTCCGCGACGACGCCGGCCGAACTGGACGAGGACGGCCTGACGTTCGCGGTCCACCTCGAACCGCACGGCAGGTGGCGGACCAGGCTGACCGCGGAGCCGGACCTCCCGATGCCGCGAGGGCTGGAGCGGCTCACGATTCCGGGACGGGCGCGCGGCCGGGACAAGGAGCGCCGGCTCAAGGACTGGCTGGCGGAGGCGCCCCGGCTGGAATCCGGCTTCGAGCCCCTGCGCGGCGCGTACCGGCGCAGCCTGATCGACCTGGCCGCGCTGCGGTTCAGCCCGTTCCTCGCCGAGGACCGGAGCGTGCCGGCCGCCGGCCTGCCCTGGTTCATGAGCCTGTTCGGCCGGGACAGCATCCTCACCAGCCTCCAGGCGCTGCCGTTCGCGCCCGATCTCGCCGCCACCACGCTCAGGGTGCTCGCGCTCCGGCAGGGCAGCCGGGTCGACGACTTCCGGGAGGAGGAGCCCGGCCGGATCCTGCACGAGATGCGGTACGGGGAGATGAGCGTCTTCGAGGAGACGCCGCACACGCCCTACTTCGGCAGCGCCGACGCCACTCCCCTGTTCCTGGTGCTGCTCGACGAGTACGAGCGCTGGACCGGCGACGCCGCGCTCGTCCGCTCGGTCGAACAGGAGGCGCGGGCGGCGATCGACTGGATCGACCACTACGCCGACCTGACGGGCAGCGGCTACATCTCCTACGAGCGGCGCAACACCCGCAACGGACTGGAGAACCAGTGCTGGAAGGACTCCTGGGACGGCATCTCGTACCAGGACGGGCGGCTGCCCGGCTTCCCCAGGGCGACCTGCGAGTTGCAGGGGTACGCGTACGACGCGAAGATGCGCACCGCCCGGCTAGCCCGGACGATCTGGAACGACCCGACGTACGCGGACCGGCTGGAACGGGACGCCGCCGAGCTCAGGCAGCGCTTCAACCGCGACTTCTGGGTCGCCGACGGCGAGTACATGGCCCTCGCGCTCGACGGTGACGGCCGCCAGGTGGACGCGCTGTCGTCCAACATCGGCCACCTGCTGTGGAGCGGCATCGTCGACGAGTCGAAGGCCGCCTCCCTGGCGCGACACCTGATGTCGCCCGCGCTGTTCAGCGGCTGGGGGGTGCGCACGCTGGCCGAGAGCGCGAGCCGCTACAACCCGATCGGGTACCACGTCGGGACGATCTGGCCGTTCGACAACTCGTTCATCGCCTGGGGCCTGCGCCGCTACGGCTACGCCGACGAGGCGGCCCGGATCGCCGCCGGGATCCTGGACGCGGCGGTCTTCTACGACGGCCGGCTGCCCGAGGCGTTCGCTGGCTACCCCCGGGCCGAGACCAAGTATCCGGTCAACTATCCCACCGCGTGCAGCCCGCAGGCGTGGTCCGCCGGGGCCACCCTGCTGCTGTTGCGCACGATGCTCGGGCTGCAACCGGTCGGCGAAGACCTCGTGATCAGGCCCGCTCTGCCCGCTAGTCTCGACTTCGTGGCGCTGCTCGACATTCCCGGGCGGTGGGGGCGCCTCGACGCGTACGGCAGAGGGCCGGCCGGCGCGGGCGGACGCGGCCACCAGCCGGCGCCGCAGCAGCTCTCCGCCCCGTGACGGGAGGGACGATGCGAGAACTCGACCCGATGCGGACCGCCGTCGTCGGCGTCCACTGGCAGCACGAGGTCGTCAGTCCCGACGGGGTGTTCGGTCCGTTCTTCGCCGAGCAGGTCTCCCGGCACCGCGTCGCCTCGTACGCGGCGCAGGTCGCCGCGGCGGTGCGCGCGAGTGGCGGCCTCGTCGTCTACACGCGGGTCGCGTACCGGCCCGGATACCCGGACCTCATCCCCAACACGCCCAGCTTCGCCATGGTCCGGGAGCGGCAGGCCTACCTCGAGGGCGCGCCGAAGGCCCGGATCGTCGATGAACTCGCGCCGGAGGCCGGTGACGTCGTCATCACCCTCGTCCGGCTCACCGGCTTCTTCGGCAGCGAACTCGACACCGTGCTGCGGCGCCGGGGCGTGGACACCGTCCTGTTCACCGGTGTCGCCACCAACCTCTCCGTCACCGGCACCGTGTTCGAGGCGGTCAACCACGGCTACCGGCCGGTGGTGGTCTCCGACGCGTGCACCGCCGCGACCGACGAGGCACACCGGGCCAGCCTGGAGACGCTGGGCCAACTCGGCGAGGTGGTCACCACCGCCGAGGCCGTCGACCGCCTGTCGAGGTGAGCCGTCGGGCCGGGCGGCCCGTCGCCCGGCGGCCGCCCCGGCCGGGCCGTTCCGGCGGGCGGCCAGCCAGCCCCGACAACTGCCCGGACAGCCCCTAGCCCGGCCCGTTTGCATTGACGACGGACGTGCCGCGCTGGCAGCATCCGGCGCATCATGATCAAGGAAAGCGGTTGGTCAGCGCCCCCCGTCCCCGCCCGGCCGTCCGGCCAGCCCGCCGGGGGCGAGCCACACCACGCGGACCTCGTCCATGAGGCGATCGTCCGGCATCCCGCCGACGCGTTGGCGCTGGGCACGGACGACGCCCTCGTCACCTACGGGGAGTTGCGCGCACGCAGCAACCGGCTGGCCCGGCACCTGCGGGCAACCGGGGTACGCCGAGGTGACCTCGTCGCCGTCCTGCTG
Organism: Micromonospora sp. NPDC007220; assembly: GCF_040634035.1. Taxonomy (NCBI): domain Bacteria; kingdom Bacillati; phylum Actinomycetota; class Actinomycetes; order Micromonosporales; family Micromonosporaceae; genus Micromonospora; species Micromonospora sp. NPDC007220. The sequence goes on from NZ_JBEYEU010000005.1 coordinate 391,038, forward strand.
CCCCGCGGTGTCGACGGGATCGTCAGCGTACTGGCGGCGCTCACCGCCGGCGCCGCGTACCTGCCCATCGACGCCGGCTACCCTCCGCAGCGGGTCCGGCACATGCTCACCGACTCCCGGGCGCGGGTGCTCGTCACCGTACGGTCGCTGGTCCGGGCCGACCTGGTGGTTCCGGGCACCCCGGTCGTCCTGCTCGACGACGACCGGGCCACGCTCGCCGCGTACCCCGACCGGCCGCCGGCCGTGCCGGTCGGCCCGGGTGACCTCGCGTACGTGATCTACACCTCCGGGTCCACCGGCCTGCCGAAGGGGGTCATGGTCGAGCACGGCTCGCTGCGCGGGCTGGCCCGGTGGCGGGCCGACGCGGAGCGCCTCGGTCCCGACGACCGCTGCCTGCACCTGTTCTCCCCCGGCTTCGACGCCTCGGTGTGGGACATCTGGGCGCCGCTGGTGGCCGGCGCCAGCCTCTGGATGCCCGACGACCAGATCCGGGTCGACCCCGACCGGCTGGTGGACTGGCTCGCCGCGCACGCGATCACCTCGGCGACGCTGCCCACCCCGCTCGCCGAGGCCGTGCTGACCCGGCCGGCGCCGCCCGACGGGGCACTGCGCATCCTCGGCGCGGGGGGCCAGCAGCTGCTGGCCCGCCCCCGCCCCGAGCACGCGTTCACCACCGTCAACCTGTACGGACCCACCGAGGCCACCGTGCTGGCGATGGCCGGGGAGGTGGCGGTCGAGGGCGACGGGCCGCCGTCGCTCGGGCATCCGGCCGCGGGCGCCGCCATCCGGCTGCTCACCGACGACCTGCGTCCGGTGCCTGCCGGCAGCCTGGGCGAGGTGTTCATCGGTGGGCCGGGGGTGGCCCGGGGGTACCACGATCGTCCCGCCCTGACCGCCGAGCGCTTCCCGCCCGACCCGTACGGGCCGCCGGGCAGCCGCCTGTACCGCACCGGCGACCTGGCGCGTCAGCTACCGGACGGCACCTACCACTTCGCCGGCCGGGTCGACGACCAGGTGAAGCTGCACGGCCACCGGATCGAGCTCGGTGAGATCGAGAGCGTGCTGCTGCGTCATCCGGGCGTACGGGCCGCCGCGGTCCGTGTGCACGAGGGCACGGCCGGCCCCCGGCTCGTCGGCTACGTCGTGCCCGAGGTCGGTCCGGACGACGCGACGCTGGCCGAGCACGCGGCCCGGTACCTGCCGGCGACCATGGTTCCCGCCGCGTGGGTCCGTCTCGCCGCCCTGCCGCTCACCCCGCACGGCAAGCTGGACCGGGCCGCGCTGCCCGCGCCGGCGGAGCAGGTCAGCGAGGCGCCCCGCGACGACCTGGAACGGCGGGTGGCGCAGGTGTGGGCGGAGGTGCTCGGCAAGTCACCGGGCCGCGACGACAACTTCTTCTCCCTGGGCGGGCACTCGCTGCGGGCCACGATGGTCGCCGTCCGGTTGCGCGAGCGGTTCGGGCTGCCGATTCCCGCCGCGATCGTGTTCGAGGCGCAGACCGTGGCCGCGATGGCCGACCGCCTACGGGCCGAGGTGACGGCCGACCCGTCGACCGGCGGCGAGGACGATCCGGTCGTGTCCGGCACCGGGCAACCGAGCGAGCCGGATCCGGCCCTCGTCCCGCCGGGCGGCAAGACCTCGTCGCCGGGTCGGGTCCTGTCGTTCGCGCAGCAACGCCTGTGGTTCCTGCACACCCTCGACCCGAAGTCCACCGCCTACAACACCCAGACCGCCTGGCACATCGACGGCGAACTCGACCTCGACCACCTCGACACCGCCATCAACGAGATCATCCGCCGGCACGAAGTCCTGCGCACCACCTTCGCCGAGCACGACGGCATCCCCGTCCAGATCGTCCACCCCGAGCCCACCCACCACAGCACCCGCCACGACCTCACCCAC